>JANOCP010000239.1:0-9015 GCA_031412235.1 Polaromonas sp. | reverse complement strand
AAAACGGGTTGAAACCCTTCTTTAATCTATCCTCTACCCATGTACGCCAAATTTTTCGGTCTGAACCAGGACCCTTTTTCCATCGCACCCGACCCGCGCTACCTTTTCATGAGCGAGCGGCACCGCGAGGCCCTGGCGCATCTGCTGTACGGCCTGGGTGGCGGGGGTGGTTTTGTGCTGCTTAGCGGTGAGATTGGTACCGGCAAAACCACGGTCTGCCGCTGCTTTCTGGAGCAGATACCGGGCGACTGCAATGTCGCTTACATCTTTAATCCCAAGCTGTCGGTCACCGAGCTGTTGCGATCGATTTGCGACGAATTTCACATCCCCCTGCCGGCAACGGCGGCCAGCGCCAAGGACTTTACCGACCCACTCAATGCGTTTTTGCTGGATGGGCACGCCGCAGGCAAAAACAATGTGCTGATCATTGACGAAGCTCAAAACCTGTCAGCTGATGTCCTCGAACAGTTGCGCCTGCTGACCAATCTGGAGACCAATGAGCGCAAGCTGCTGCAAATCGTCCTGATAGGCCAGCCCGAATTGCGCCGCATGCTGGCCCGGCCCGAGCTGGAGCAACTGGCGCAGCGGGTGATTGCCCGGTTTCACCTCGATGCCCTTTCAGCCACCGAGACCACGCATTACATTGCGCACCGTCTCGCCGTGGCGGGCATGAAGGGCGAGCCGCCGTTTGACAGCAAGGCTCTGGCGCGGGTTCACAAGCTGTCACGCGGGGTGCCGCGGCGCATTAACCTGCTGTGTGGTCGTGCGCTGCTGGGTGCCTACGCCAACGGCAAGGCACGGGTTGACCGCGCTACCGTAGACAAGGCAGCAGCTGAGGTGTTTGGGCCGGATTTAAAGTCAGACGCTGGGGTAGATGCGTCTCACATTCAAAACCTGGCGCCGCGTCGTGCGGGCTATTGGCCCACAGCCACTATTGCACTGGCCAGCATGACTGGCTTACTGCTTGGCGCGTCAATATTGGGGGCAGTCATGTGGCTGATGCAGTCACAAACTACCCACAACAAATCGTCAGACAACACAGCCGCAATTGAAAAGCTGGCCCTGGCACCCGCGGCCAGCGCATCGTCCCCGCTTGCGCCAGTCGGGGCCGCATCGGCGCCAGTGCCTGCCAACCCGCTTGCACCCACCCCCACGACACTTTCCGGCGACGATTTCAATGCGCGGCTTGCAGCCAGCCCCCTGACTCAAAACCAGGCCTTGCAGGCGCTTGGCGCGGCGTGGGGACTGAAGCTTGATGGTATTGACGCCTGCCAGTCGGCACTCCAGCAGCAGGTTTACTGCTATGCAGCCAGGCAAACGCCGCTGTCACTGATACGCGAGCTCAACCGGCCGGGCGTGGTGACACTGCTTGACGGCAACCAGCGCAGCACCTATGCGGTGTTGCTGGGACTGACCAAAGATACGGCCAGCCTGCGCGTGGGCACGCAGACCCATACCGTGTCTCTCACCACGCTGGCCGAAAGCTGGCGCGGTGACTTTGCTACCTTGCGCCGCGCGCCGGAGGGTTACGCCGAAAAAGTATTTAACGGCAGGGCAAGGCCAGGCGCTGAATGGTTGTCTGCCCAGCTCGACAAAGTCCCCGGCATGACGCCTGCGGCGGCACCTGCGCCGGGTGCATCGCCCGACGCTGTACTGCGTGCCAGGGTGTATGCCTTTCAACTCGCCCATGGCCTGGCGCCCGACGGCCAGGCTGGGCCCATGACATTGATGCAGCTCAACCGTGCCACTGGCGTGAATGAGCCGCTTTTGATAACCGGCAAACCCTGAGCCGAAGTCCAAACCACAAGCTGAACCCGAACCTCCTACACCATGTCCTATATTCTTGATGCGCTCAAAAGAGCCGACTCAGAGCGCGAACGCGGGCTGGTACCCGGCCTGCATGCCCAGCCAGTACCTGTTGAAATGCCAGGCAATAGCGCTTACCGCGCCGTCAAACCCATTGTGCTGCTGGTGGCCTGCGCGGGCCTGGTACTGCTGGGTGTAATGGTCTGGCGTTGGCTGAGCCCCAGTCCAGCACCGGTATCAGCCATGCCTGTTGCGCCTCAAATCATTGCAGCGGCTCCGCCTGCAGCCCCGATACCACCGCGCCCGGCGCCTGAACAAGCGCCCACACTAACGCCCTCACCGCAGCCCCCACTACCGGCTGCAATTTCCACCCCACCCGAAGTGGCCAAAAACCCCGCCCCTAATCCCGCGCCGGCACCACGCATGGTGATGGCACCCGCCCAGATCACCCCCGCGCCATCTGCCGCAGAGCGCGCCCAGGAAAGGGCAGAACCCGAGACCAGAAGCGCGCCATCACGCGCCACACCACGCCCATTTCCGCCTCCCGCACAGCCCGCAAATACGCAGGCCGCGCCGGGCGCAACTCCCGCCGTGGTCGCCCGAGTTGCACCGCTGGCAGAACTACCGGCCGACATACGGCTGGCCCTGCCCAAGCTGGTCATCAGTGGCGCTACCTATGCCGACAATCCCGCTTACCGCATGCTCATCATCAATGGCCAGGTTTTTCATGAAGGTGAAAAGCTCTCGACTGATTTGCTGCTGGAGAAAATCGGGCCCAAATCAGCCGTGCTCAACTTCAAGGGTCAGCGCTATTCGCTCGGCTATTAAGGGTGCTTCAAACGTGAAAAAAGGCTGAATTCGTAACGAAATCAGCCTTCAGCCCAATAACAACGGCTATCAACAGCTATAAATTAAATAGCATACTGCAGCCGCTAATCAATTGCGAACCATCATCTGGCCACGCACCTCACCACCTGGGTAGGTAGCGGTGTGAACGTTGGCATACCAGCGGCCAGCCATCAAATCGGCAGCCTGCGCTGGCGTGAGGGTGGCACTTCCTTCCATACCGTTGCTGATGGGGCCAGTCCATCCAAGCGCAACGCCAGCATTGGCACCCACCGCTGCCGGGCCATGAAAGTGACCTGCAGTGGGCGCAGCGCTCAGGCCGGCATAGTTGACCTTCCAGCGCAGCAGGTTGGTATCTTTATTAAACACGGCATCCACAGAACCACTGCCCTGGCTCGTATTGGGTGGCACCTCGTTGGCACCACGCAGCTGTGTGGTCATGGCAACAAGATTCGAAGGTTTGCCCATCATGGCGCAGCCTGAAATGGCGGCAATTGCCGCGAGACCAAGGGCGGCAAGGGAAAGGCGGGTCAGATTGCGACGATGGGTCATAAAAAACTCCTGTGTTAAGACGATGATTCTGATCGGCGATTTGTCGCCGGGTTTGTGGGACAAACCCTATAAACCCGGTCAGGTTTGTAGGTGCAGACCGCAAGTTTGACCGAAAAAGTCGCTCGCCGAAGCGGAGCGGCCTATCATCAGAGCGACTCGGTCAAGTTACCTGGAGACACCATGAAATTTTCCCTATCACTGGTATGCGCTGCCCTGCTTCTTGCAGGTTGTCCAGATACAAAACTGCCCAAGGTCCCCCCTAGCGCACCTGAACCCAAAGCCGACCTCAACGCGCAGCGCCATGCAGGACTCGGTGACCAGGCCAGCGATTTGTATCTGAAGGCCAATGCATGAGAGTCGTGCACGGTCTGGCCATCTCGTCACTGTTGTGCGTTTCAGCCTGTGCCGGAAATGCAGCTCCTGATCGCCCGGCTGAGCGCACCCTGCGGATAGGCGGCGACGCCTATGTGATCAGCCAGATCACGGCAAGCACCTGGTCAGCCACCGGTGCGCGTTCAGCGGGTGAACTCACCGCAGGTTCATCCAGCAGACTGGCGCTGCTGGCCGAAATTGAGCGATTGTCCGGATGCAAGGTCACCAACAGCGACTTTTCACGCCCGACCGGGCAGCTCGACGCGCAAGTTGCTTGTGCCGGTCAACTCAATAACTGATCTCCGGAGCCTGAAACACTACAAAAAAAAAGGGGTAGCAGATGATGCTACCCCCAGGGATGCCGAGCCTCGAGCGCCGACAATAAACTTTAACCGGTGCGCAAAACCGCGCAACCGTAAACAATCATCAGACAGGGAATCAGGCCGCGGCCCTCAGGGCGTCGCGCAAGACCTTGATCTGGTCGTGATTGCGCTGTGCGCCTTGCGCCTGGCGCTCCACCACGGTCCGGGCTGCCATTGGCAGGTTTTGCTTGAGGGCCTTGCGATAGCGCGCCAACGCGGCGTCTTCGCCCCGCTCGCACTCGTCCAGCATGGCGAGGTCGGTGTACCCGCTCAGCGTGCCACGTACCGAAACCCAGCCACGGTGCAATGCACCGCTCAGCGTGCCGCCTTCTTCAGGCTTGCCGCCCCACTGCTTGACAAGGGTAAGCAGCTCATAGCCCGCTTCCTTGCATTCGGCTGCATGCCGCGTCAACAGGGTTTTGATGTCCTGTGCCTTGGTGTGCTCTGCACACTCGCCAAAGCCGAACTCGCCATCGCGGCAAGACTCCAGCAGATCGTTAAGGGTGTCACATACCTCGTCGTCACTCATGACTGCTGTGCTGGCTGGGGTGGAGTCTTTGAGCATCGGGTCCAGATTGAAATCGTCATCGCTTGCCATGATGTGTCCTTGAATGTGAGTTAACAGATGTGTTGCGGGTGAACTGAAAACAAAGCTGAATCGAATTGAATCATCAGTTTTTCAGGGCGCAACGCCATGTTGACGCGCATAACCGGGCGCTGCGGTCAGGCAAAAGCAGACAGGGTTGTAGGAGATTGCCGCGCTGACCCGGCGCGGCGGCACTCAACATGCCGACAGGGTTCCCGCGGTTGCGGGCGGTGACTCAGCCCGCCGCGGCAATCTGCCGCAGCGCCTGCTCAAACACTTCTATGGGTTGCCCACCAGATATCAGGTGCCGGTCGTTAATGATGACTGCCGGAACTGAATGAATGCCCTGCGTGAGGTAAAACTGCTCGCGCTCGCGCACTTCGTCTGCGTAGACAGTTGATGCAAGAATCTCACGCGCCTTCGCGGCGTCCAGGCCCACCTCAGCCGCCACCCGCACCAGCACTTCATGCGAGCCAGGGCTTTGCCCGTCAGTGAAATAGGCCTTGAACAAGGCTTCTTTCAGTGCCTTTTGCAGGCCTGGGCTTTCGGTTTCTGCCCAGTGCAGCAGGCGGTGCGCGTCAAATGTGTTGTAGATGCGGCTGCGCCCACCGCCAGGCTCATTTGCCATGGCGAACTTGAAGCCCAGCTCGGCACCGCGCGCGCGAATGTTTTCACGGTTGGCATGGGCCTGCGCAGGCGTGATACCGTACTTTTGCGTGATGTGTTCGGTGATTTCCTGGCCTTCGGGGGCCATTTTCGGGTTCAGCTCGAAGGGCTGAAAATGAATCTCGGCGCTGATGTCGGCCTTGACCCTGTCCAGCGCCTCATCGAGCGCCCGAAGGCCTACTACGCACCAGGGGCATGAAACGTCAGATACGAAATCGATTTTTAAAACGGTGGTCATGGCAAGACTTGCGGCAAAAAAAGCTATTTTCAAGCTTTTTCTGCCGCAGCACTGCGTTTTGCTTTTACAAGCCGATCACGCCGCCGTCGTTTTTGGTGATAACAACCGTGGCCGAACGCGGGCGCGCCGACGCACCGCCTGCGCCATAGGCAGGTACACCCGAGCCATTGCCCGGCCAGTTGCTCTCAAACACCCTGGCTACAAAGCCGGCCTGGGTGGTGTTTTCACCGGGGTGCTGAATGTTGACAAACAACGCCCTGCCGTCGGGGGACTCGGCTACGCCGGTGACTTCAGCGCCTGTGGGCGCGGTCAAAAAGCGCTTGAAGATGGTGTCGGTCATCGGGCGACCGGCAAACGTGGTCACTGTTTTGTCTGTCGTCACGGCGGCATTCGGGCTGCCATTGGCCTTGTTGACCACAGTACGCGCGCCGCCGTCGCCGTAATTGCCCGGTATTGCCGCCAGCAGCATGGCGTTGGACTGGTCGGTAAAGGTGTTGTCGTCGGTCTCAATCCACAAAATACCGCTGGCTTTGGAGAACCAGCAGCCGTCGGGTTTGGACAAGTCATTCATCGGGCTCAGGTTTGACAGGTTCACGTTCTGCTGCCAGTTGACGTTGTCTATGCCGGCATCAGCCACCGCCTGCGCGCCGAACAAAAAGATGTCCCATTTGAATGATTCGGCACCGGCGTTGTCATTGGTCTCACGAATCCGCATGATGTGGCCGTTGACGTTGCCCTTTTGGGCCGCGATGCGGGCTGGATTCTGCGAGGAGATTTCTTTGCTGTCCAGCCAGTAGCGTGGGTTGGCCGGGTCTACGTCCGGGTTCATGAAGTTGTTGCTTGACACGCCCGTGGTGTTGCCGCGGTCAGGGTTTTCGGTCATGGTGATGTAGATCTCGCCGTTTTTCGGGTTCACGGCTGTCCACTCGGGGCGGTCCATGCGAGTAGCTTTGGCAGCGTCAGCGGCCAGGCGGGTGTTGACGCAAATATCGGCCAGGCCGTCAAACTTGTAGCCCGCCGGGTTTTGTGCGCTGACCGGCACGCCCGCAGCCACATCAGGGTTGCTCATGTCCAGCTTGACCCAGACGCCCGTACCGTCCGGGTTGCAACGGGCAGCGTAAATAGTGCCTTCGTCCATGTATTCAGCGCCCACATTCATGCGGTCAGCCCGGTTGGCATCAGCTGCCTGCCAGAGCTTTTTCGACACAAACTTGTAGACATATTCGCCGCGCGAATCGCAGCCCATGTAAAACGCAATCGGACGGCCGGCAATGGCCAGGCTGGGCCAGGCGCCTTCGTTTGAACGACGGCCCAGCGCCGTACGCTTGGCGGGGGTAGAGCTGGCGTTGTACGGGTCAATTTCAACAATGTAGCCAAAGGTGTTGGGCGCATTGCGGAAGTCACCCGTACCGTCAGCAGGCTGCGCGCTGGAGGCCGTGCAATCCCAGCGACTGAAGTCAGTGCTGCTGGCATCTGCTGCAACCGTGGTAGCCCAGCGGTTGTTGCCTGGACGGCCGGCGCCAATGCCGTTTCTGAGCAAGGCGGTGTTGTCTTTTTGACTGCGCACCGCAGTATCAGTGCCGCGTGTGAAGTAGCCAGCCCAGTTTTCTTCAGCGGTCAGATACGTGCCCCACGGCGTGTAGCCGTTGCCGCAGTTGTTGATAGTGCCGCGGGTTTGCGTGCCGTTGCCTGAAAATTTTGTGCGGGTGAAGGCAGAGCCACGCGCCGGGCCGGTGATGTCCATCAGCGTCGATGCCGTCACGCGGCGGTTGAAGGCAGAAGACTTGACCACGCCAAATTTTCCGGCTGTTTTGGCCAGTTCAACCACCGACACACCGTGGGCGTCGATTTCCTTGGTGGACTCGCCCTCAGGCCGTGGCCCGTTGCCCGAGTTGGCCGTTTGGCCCGCAGGGTGCATAAAGCGTACCGTGCCGGCAATGTTTTCGTGGTTCATGACCAGCAGCGCGCGGTCATTGCTGGTGTTGCTGGGCATGCCCGCAGCACTGAGCCCGAAAAAATGCATGCCATCGTGATGGTCACCAGAGCGACGGGCAAAGTTGCTGTCGGTGCCGTCATTTTTATAGTCGGGCACAGAGGGATCGATCGAATCGCCCGTAGCGTAAATAACGGTGGCGGTGTAGCCATCAGGCACCGTGATGCGGTCGGTCACGGCCTTGCCAACTGCCTTGAAGCCTAGGCTAGGCGCTTCGGCCATGCCGGGGCCGGTAGCGCACGCGGTCACGCCCAGCGTGCCAAGGCTGGCCATGGCCATCGCACCGACGCCGCCTTTGAGAACATGCCGACGGTGCAGCCGCGCCGCCAAAACGTCATGCATGCTGGGGTTCGCGCTGGGGTTGTTGTCGAGGTCGTCAGGGTCGATGGGGTTGATATCCTGGGAATTATTGGCGTGGGTCATCGTGTACTTTCTAGTGAAACCAAGGCGAGATCATGCGTTTTGTTTGTGACCAGTTCGTGACAAACGCACCCGCAGGCCGCATCAACACGTGCTTTTCAAATCGCCCAAGGGCCACCGCCAGCAAGGTCAATCCTTATGCTCGTAGGCCAAAACTGACACCCATAACAGCCTCTACCCGATAGCCAGCACGCTTCAGCACGCGCATAGTCACGGCACAACTTTCAGGAGAAAAAATGTCTTTTGCGCTTTATATGATTGGTTTCATCATCTTTCTGGGCGGCGTCATCTGGGGAGCCGTGGTGGCCGGAGTGCCGCATTTGTATATCGGCATCGGTGCACTGATATTTCTGGGGATCGGAATTTTCAGTGCGGTTGCGCGGACGCGGAGTAAGGATCCGTCCTGAGTTTTTTTGGTGGTAGCGGTCAGGGTTGACGGTTGCGGCTGGCCGAACTTGTGAGCTTCGTGTTGGCGAGGAAACTTTGAGGCCAGGGCATGAGTTTGTGTGACGGATGTCTTGTTTGCAGCGAAAGCGGTCGTCGCCGCTTCAACAATGAACCACAGCTTCGGGCCATCTACGGTCGTTAGCGAGTGACCGGTAACGTCACACTCGATTGTGAAGAATGGCAAGAGCGCCCCCGCCGTTGTTTGTACATTCGACGAAGCCGTGAACGGTTGAATTCTCCATTCTATTTCTTCAACCCCGTAAAGCAAACCACCAAAACACCCGAGACTGGCAGATCCGAGCACGCCTTCTTTAGGTCGTACCGGCGGCGGTTTAACCGGGCCCAATCAACAACTTATTAATGGTGCGCCTGATCGCGTTGTCGGGCGCGAAGTCACAATGCTTGACGGAAAACTGCCGACAGGATAGCTTCAAGTTTTCATCTGCAAACAGCTGGGCGACTTTCTGCTGGACCACGGTTTTGTCTTTATGGCGTACTGTTGCCAGCGCCAAATTCTGTTTCCCTAATCTGTACGCCAATATCGCCTGTTCCATATGCTCGGGCAGCAGCAGAGTGGGTTTACCGGCATGCAAGGCCAAACTGGTCAGGCCCATCCCACCATGGCCAACAACAGCGTCGGCATCTCTTATCAATTGTCCGATTTGAACGGGGTGCTCAAGGACTTCATTACCCCAGCCACGTGCCGCCTGACACGCCTTGGGAACAC
>JANOCP010000238.1:0-6482 GCA_031412235.1 Polaromonas sp. | reverse complement strand
CAGCATGGCCTGCACCTGAGCGACCTGGATGGCGGCACCACCCGCCTGGCAGCCACCGACCTGTCACTTGCCGACGCCTTGCCGCCTCGTGCGGCACCGGCTCTGGTGCTGCTCTGCGTCAAAAGCACAGTAACGGCGCAGGCAGCGGCGCAAATGGGCGCGAGCCTGCCTGGCGGTACGCTGGTGCTGTCAATGCAAAACGGAATTTCAAACGCGTCCATCGCCCATTCAGCTGCACCGGCCCTGCGGGTCTTGCCGGGAATGGTTCCTTATAACGTGGCCGAACTCGAACCTGGGCATTTTCATCGTGGAAGCACCGGCGTACTGGCTGCGCAGGACGACGCAGCGCTGCGCCATTGGCTGCCGTGGTTTGAGCGCGCAGGCCTACCGCTGCAGCTTTATGCCGACCTGCTGCCCGTGCAATGGGGCAAGCTGCTGCTGAACCTGAACAACCCGGTCAACGCCATGTCTGGCTTGCCGCTACGGGCACAACTGCTGCAACGGGGCTACCGGCGCGTGCTGGCCGCGCTGATAGATGAAGCCCTGGCGGCATTGCAGGGCGCAGGTATCAGCCCGTCAAAAGTAGCGCCAATACCGCCGCGTTACCTGCCTGCCTTGCTGCGCTTGCCAACACCGCTGTTTCGCCTGCTGGCTGCACGCATGCTGCGCATCGACGAAAAAGCACGCTCCAGCATGGCTGATGACCTGGCTCTGGGCAGACTCACTGAAATTGACGCATTGTGCGGTGAAGTGGTGCGACTTGCATCTGCCCACGGGGCTGCTGCACCCCTGAACGCCGCCATCGGCCATCTGGTACGTGACTGGCCGATACAGAAGCAAACATTGAAGCCGGGCGAGATGCTTTCCGCCCTGGGCATGAAAGTTTGAGCCTGCACCGACAGCGGCCGGATGCGCCTAATATCAACAGATATCAACACATATCAACACCCACCAACACATCGCCTTGAAGCCGCCGTGAAATCAGTCGGCCTTGATGTTGTTGTCTTTCACAACCTTGGCCCAGATATCCATCTGCTTGTCGATGAACACGCGGGCCACCTCGGGTGAGCCGCCCACCACGTCAATGCCCTGGGCTTCGAGCTTTTTGGCGACGTCCGGGGTTCTGAGTGCCTTGTTAACTTCTTCGTTCATGCGTTTGACGATTTCGGGCGGTGTATTGGCTGGCGCAAGAATCGCCCACCAGGCAGGCGCATCAAAGCCGGGGAAGCCGCTTTCAGCAACCGTAGGCACGTCAGGCAGCTCGCGGGTGCGTTTGGAGGTCGTTACGGCCAGCGGACGCAGGCGCTTGCTGTCAATGTGCGGCTTGGTGACGAACACGGAGCCAATGGACAGCGGTACATGCCCGGCAACGGCATCGTTCATGAGCGGGCCACCGCCCTTGTAGGGAATGTGTGCCCAGTCGATACCGCCGCTTTTGCCCAGCAACGTCATGGCCACATGGCCAAGGCTGCCGGAGCCAATACTGCCGTAACTGACGTTCTTTTTGGCCTTGGTGGCAGCCACCACATCAGCAAAGTTTTTGTATTCACTGCCGGCAAATGTCGCCAGCACCATGGGTGAGGTACCCACGAGGATGATGGGCGGCAAGTCTTTTTTGGTGTCAAACGGCAGGTTGGGTATCAGCGACGGGTTGACGCCGTGCGTGTCAAAAACCACTGCGAAAGTGTAGCCGTCTGCAGGTGCAGCAGCCACTGCCGCAGCGCCGATAGAGCCTGACGCACCGCCCTTGTTTTCAATGATCACGCTTTGCCCGAGCTGTGCCTGCAGCGGCACAGCCAAAATGCGCGCCACCTGGTCCACTGAGCCCCCTGGCGGAAACACCGCCACCAGCTTGATCGGCCCGCGCGTGGGCCAGGCCGGCCCGCTTTGTGCCACGGCACTTGAAACAGCAAAAAAACCCAGCAAAACTGCCAGCAAGGGACTACGCATCAGCATCAAACTCTCCATAAATTAACCATGATTTAATGAAGCTATGGTACGAACAAATCAACTCCTTCACCCTCAGCGCAAACCCGCAGAAACCCGTCCTGCCGCTACCGTGCTGCTGCTGCGCGACAGCGAAAACGGCATTGAAGTGCTGATGACCCGGCGTTCAATGACAGCCAGTTTTGCGCCCGGTGCCTATGTATTCCCCGGCGGTGGAATTGATGCCGCCGACGCCCAGGCCCATGGGCAGTCCACCCGACGCCCCGGCCAGAGCGATCTGCACCTGACGCAAGCCATCGCCGCCATACGCGAGAGCTTTGAAGAACTGGGCGTGCTGCTAGCCAGGCATGCTGACGGCAGCCACATCACCACAGCGGATATCGCCGGCCTGGACCGAAAAGCACCGTTTGCTGCGCAGTGCAAGGCGCGAAACCTGACGCTGGCAGGCGCCGATGTATTTGTGCTCGCCCACTGGATTACTGACCGCGACTTGCCACGCCGCTTTGACGTGCCCTTTCTGGTGGCCCGCATGCCTGAAGGCCAAGAGCCGGTTGCCGATGAGGCCGAGCAGTTTGAGCCTGAATGGATACGCCCGGCCGATGCGCTGACCCGGCACAAGGCCGGCAGTTTTTTCATCATCTTTCCCACCATACGCACGCTTGAACGGCTGCTGCACTACGCAGATGTCGATGCGGTGCTCAAGGCCTGCGCCGGCGAGCATCCTTTGTGGACCTCGTGCCCGCGCGCTGGCTGGCTGGCTGGCATGGAAGCGCGCTACATGGAGCACGAAGCGCCGTTTGGCGAGCTCGAGTTGACCAGCCCCGATGGGCAGATCATGCATACGCTCGACTGGCAGACTGACCAGCCTGTTGCATTACTGAAGAACGTTATGCGCCTGACCGCACCCAACCCTGGCGTGATGACCGGTCCGGGCACCAACAGTTATCTGGTCGGCGATGCCAGCACCGGCTACATCGCCATAGACCCGGGCCCGGCGGACGCCGACCACCTGGCCGGGTTGTACAGTGCAGCGGGTGGCGACATCCGCATGATTGTGTGCACCCACTCACATCCGGATCATTCGCCGGGGGCCAGTCCGCTGCAGGCCCTGTGCGAGGCTGCGGGCAAAGCCAAACCGCTGATTCTGGGTCTGCCATCACTGCCGACCGCGCGTGCAGACAGCGCCTTCACACCCGACAGAGCGCTATTAAATAATGAGCTACTGATAGCCGAATTCATTGGGCAAGGAGCTGATTTGATGCCTGAAAGCGGTCAAAACAGGCATACCTTGAAGGTTTTGCACACCCCAGGCCATGCAGCCAACCACCTGTGCCTGGTATTGCTTGAAGACGGCCTGCTGTTTAGCGGTGACCACATCCTGAACGGGAGCACGACAGTGGTGAACCCGCCTGACGGCAATATGAACACCTACCTCGACTCACTGGACAAGCTGAGCGCGGCCTGCGACGAACTTCAAATTGAATTCATCTTGCCGGCGCATGGCTATGTTCTGGGCCAGGCCAAAACCGTTATTGGGCAGCTCAAGGCGCATCGCCTGAAGCGCGAAGCCAAAATCCTGGCCGTCATGCGGGCCCTGCCCGGCGGTTCACTCGACGATTGGGTACCGCTGGCCTACGACGATGTGGACGAGCGCATCTGGCCAGTGGCCAAACGTTCGCTGCTGGCGCACGTGGAGCGGATTCAGGCTGCGGGGGCTGGTAAATCCCCGGCCTGAAAGGCCAGCGTCCGGTTTATACTTTTTTGGTTATACCGGGTCATTGCCAAGCCTCACAGCTGTACCTGACCAGCCGCTGCCTTTACGCTTTCATCCATCGCTTTATTTACTAATCCTTCCGGGGCCCTTCATGTCACTGTTTACTACACGTCGCTTTATTCAAACCGCTGCCAGCCTGTGTGTTGGCGTTGCCATGCTTGCCTGCGGCAAAAAGGAACCACCTCCGGCCGTCACCGCTGCACCCGCACCGGCGGCATCTGCGCCTGCCCCTGCACCGGCTCGCGTTTACGTGGTGGGCACCGACGCCGCCTATGCGCCGTTTGAGTCACAAAACGAAAAAGGCGAGATCGTCGGGTTTGACATTGACGTGGTCAAAGCCATTGCGGCCAAAGCCGGTATTGAGGTCAAGTTTGTCAACACCCCGTGGGAAGGTATTTTCAATGCGCTCAACCAGGGCGACCGTGATTTTCTGGTGTCTGCTGTGACGATTACTGACGAGCGCAAGCAGACCATGGACTTCTCGGCCCCCTACTTTGATGCGCAGCAGCTGATTGCCGTCAAGAGCAACTCAAAAGTCGCCAAGTTTGATGATCTCAAAAAGCTCAAGGTAGGCGTACAAACCGGCACCACCGGCGACGAAGCCGTGACCAAGCTGCAGGGTAAAACCAGCGCCAATATCAAGCGTTTTGAGTCCACCCCGCTGGCACTTAAAGAACTCGAAGCAGGCGGCGTAGACGCTGTGGTGGCCGACAACGGCGTGGTCATTCATTACGTCAACAACAACGCGGGCAGCAAGTTCAAAACCGTCGCTGACAGCAGCTTTACCCCCGAGCAGTACGGCCTGCCAGTCAAAAAGGGCAACGCCGAACTGCTGGGCAAGCTGAACAAGGGCCTCGCCGACATCAAGGCTGACGGCAGCTATGACAAGATTTATGCCCAATACTTTGGCGCCCCGCCCGCCAAGGCAAGCGCGGCAGCGGCATCAGCGCCCATGCCAGCGGCCTCAAAATAAGCCCACAATCCAGAGCCTTAAAGCCGCAGACAAACCAGGTCACACCCAGGTAGCTCAATGGATTTACGCTGGGAAATTCTTGCCGGCTACATGCCGCTCTTCGTCAACGGCTTGTGGATGACGCTTCAACTCACGCTGGTCGCCATTTCAGCCGGCATGGTGCTTGGCGTGTTTTTCGGCCTGGTCAGCAGCTCGCGCGACGCGCCGCTACCGCGCTCAAAAGCCATGCGCGCCGGGCTCATGATGCTGCGTGCCATCACCACGGCTTACATTACATTTTTTCGCGGCACACCGCTTTTTGTGCAGATTTTGCTGGTGCATTTTGCCTTGATGCCGGCACTGATTCACCCCGACGGCGGTTTGCTGCTCAGTGGTGAAATGGCACGCGAGTTCAGGCAGAACCATGGTGCGTTCTTCTCGGGCGCGCTGGCCTTGACGCTCAATGCCGGTGCCTATATTTCAGAAATTTTCCGGGCTGGCATTCAAAGTATTCATAGCGGCCAAAGCCAGGCTGCCTACAGTGTGGGCCTGACGCACCCACAGGCCATGCGCTTCGTCGTGCTGCCCCAGGCCTTCAGGCGCATGGTGCCCGCGCTGGTCAATGAAGGCATCACGCTGATCAAGGACTCGTCACTGGTATCGGCCATCGGCCTGGCCGAACTGGCACTGGCGGCCCGCACCGTGGCCGGAGCCTATTCGCGCTACTGGGAGCCCTACCTCGCCATTTCAGCGGTGTATCTGGTGCTCACACTGACCTTGTCGTTGCTGGCCAAGCGGCTGGAAACGCCAACCCATTTGCGCGGGCGCTGAATGCGTGAATGTCTTCGCGCTGTGTGATAAACGCGGGAAAAATCTAACGATGAGAAACATATGCTGCGGACAATTCCCGACGATATAGAAGGCATTCTTAGGACAGTAGCGCAGGTGTACGCTATGCAGGGCAACAGGCGTGAAGTTGCCATTCTTGCCAAATCTAAAGCAGAAGTCGAACAGACAGACTATGACAACTGGAATGGTGGGACGTACGGATACCGATTGATTTTGCGGATCCCCGCAGCTCACTATGCCCAAATCGAATCGGAACGTGAAAAAATCGAGAAGGACATCCTCGAAAGAATGGAGCCACTACTTCAAGGTTTTTCTAACGCCTCTATCAACTCCGTTTTGATAACACTAGAAATTGAGAATGATGCCAATTGGCGGAAAAATGCGAATAGATGGTTGGAAAAAGTTGGAAGCGGATCCATAAAAAAAAGGGTCAACTCATCCAGATTTGATGTTTTCATCTCGCATGCAACTGAAGACAAAGAGACACTCGTTCGACCACTTGCACTTGCGCTGGCACAACATGGCTTTAAAGTTTGGTATGACGAGTTTGAGTTGAAGCTCGGTGATTGCCTAAGCAAATCGATTGACCATGGGTTGGCAAGCTCAGCGTACGGAATTGTGGTCTTATCGAAAGCCTTTTTTTCGAAAAACTGGCCGCAATATGAACTCGAGGGATTAATTGCCCGCCAGATGGTAGGGGAAAAGGTCGTTCTTCCGGTCTGGCATGGTGTTTCACGCGATGACATTCTCCGGTACAGCCCACCACTTGCAGATCGTTTGGCTCTGGACTCCAAAACAAATACGATTCAGCAAATGGTTGACTCCGTCGCATCTGTAGTGAATGGCAGTAAACCCAATACGCAACAAGCACGCTAAAACGTCGAATAAAAAAGTGTGAAGCCCGCCGATAAGCCGGATTTTGTGCGCTGAAGCGTTTTGCAACGCCCCAGTGTGACCGCC
>JANOCP010000237.1:0-11457 GCA_031412235.1 Polaromonas sp. | reverse complement strand
GATGTTCCCCTCGCCTACCTTGTCGGTTGACCCGCGCAGCGGTATTGAGCGGCGACACCACTTGTTTGAGGAGCGGCTGCAGCGCGCTTTGAAGCTGGCCGTACCGCTGGCGGGAATCGTCAAGCCCGTATCGGTACACACACTACGCCACAGCTTTGCCACGCATTTGCTGCAATCGGGCACAGACATTCGCACGGTGCAAGAGTTGCTGGGTCACAGTGATGTAAGCACAACCATGATTTACCCCCATGTTTTGAAGGTGGCGGCTGGCGGCACGGCTAGCCCTCTGGATGCGTTGGCAGCTTAACAGTAAATGCTATCAATTAAATAGCTGCTTGATACCGCATTTATTGGGCAGAGAGGTGATTTGGCTTGAAATCTGGTAACTGCCAACCCTTCGGGGGGCTTGAACGCGCAGGACACTGAGATACACCTCTATGACCCGCGGAATCGCCAACTTTTTGGTTTTTTTTCGCGAAGATAGTGCACGGGAGTGCCCGGGAGTGCCCGGCGGTTTCAATTGACTCGTTCGAGCTGATTTAAGCCTTGCGGTTACCATTTTTAGATGAAAAGTGCTCTATGCCCAATGAAAACGGCTATAAGTAGCTATGCTTTTAATAGCAGCCTGAAACTGGGGGGCAAAGTCACTGTCTAGCGCGGAAGGCTGAAGGTAACCGTGGGCACGGTGAAATCCTCAAACGGCGCGCCTAGTGCGAATTCACCTTCGACCAGCAGCACGCATTCCTGGCGTCGCAGGGCAATGATGGCGTCGCCACCTGCAAAACGTACCCATGTGCCATAACTGCTGACGTCTTCAAGGTAAAACTTGCCGCTGCGCCATGAGATTTTGGCGTGAAGCCGCGACACACGGGGGTCGTTGACCACAAATTGCGCCTCGGCGTCCCGGCCCACAAAAACCGGTAACTCGGTCGAGGCGAAAGACGCCTGCACGTCCAGCCACGACATGGCGATGGAACCTACCTGCGGTACGGCTTTGGCAAATGGTGATGCGGTCAAACCGGCTGGCACGGTAAAAAAGTCTGACAAGACCTCGTTTTGCCACTCGACGCGGTAGACCATGCAGGTCTCGTTGCGGCCCCGAATGTCCATCGCACCCAGGCTGCGAAAGCGCACCAGGCTGTCAGGCGGCAGCTCGTTGATGACCACGTCGGTAGCCAGGATCTGGTCCGGGCCAGACAAATCGCTCAAGCGTGAGGCCACGTTGACCGAATCACCAAAAAAGTCTCCGCCCTGCTCGATGACTTCACCACGGGCCAGGCCGACCTGCAAGCGCATCTGGAGTTTTTCGGACCAGCTTTTGATGCGCTCGGTGTGGATGCGCTGCAACTCAGTGGCAGCTTCAACCGCGTCAGTGTTTTGGCGAAACACCATTAATACCCCATCACCGAGGTTTTTGACCACCAGGCCGTTTTGCGCAACGCAGACCTTGCCCATCCATTCGGTCAGGCGCGTAATGACCTGGGTCGCCTTGGCATTGCCCAATGCTTCAAAAACACCGGTGCTTCCAGTGAGATCGGCAAAGACGACGGTGACTTCAGACATGGTTTTTTTGAAGGGCCCGGGTTTCTGGCATTAAATCACACGCATTTCGCGTGCCCGCATTCTGCTCCGAGTTTGAGCGCCCGGGCTGGTCCGTGGCGGTGTCAATTCGCCGATGGCTTTAACTGCAGCGACTTGAATTCCAGAAACTCTTCGAAGCCATAAAGGCCGTTTTCACGCCCGTTACCTGACTGCTTGTAGCCGCCAAATGGCGCATTGGCATTGAAAGGCCCGCCATTAATGTCAACCTGGCCGGTACGAATGCGGCGTGCAACCTTGATGGCGCGCTCATCGGTGCTGCCCCATACCGCGCCGCCCAGGCCGTAAATGGTGCTGTTGGCAATGGCGACGGCTTCTTCTTCATCGGCGTACTTGATAACCACCAGCACCGGGCCAAAAATCTCTTCCTGGGCGAGCGTGTCGGTGGACTTGATGCCCAAAATGGTCGGCTGCACAAAATAGCCGGTTTCAAACGGCGGCGGCTCGGCACCACCGGCAATCACGTCAGCGCCTTCGTCAATACCGGTTTTGATAAAGCCCAGCACGCGGTCACGCTGCGCGGCGCTGACCAGCGGGCCCAGCTTACTGGTCTCCAGCAGGCTGGGGCCGATGCTCATTTTGGCAATCGCGGCCTGGGCCAGCGTTTTGACTTCTTCATAGCGGCTGGCGGGCACCAGCATGCGGGTGTGGGCCGAGCAGGTTTGGCCACTGTTGAGCATGCACGCACCAACGGTGCCCTTGACGGCGGCTTCAAGGTTGGCGTCGTCAAGAATCACACTGGCTGACTTGCCGCCCAGCTCAAGCGCCACACGCTTGACGGACTGGCTGGCCAGCTCGCCCACCCGTTTGCCGGCGCGGGTTGAGCCGGTAAAGCTCACCATATCAACTTCAGGGTGTGTGGCGAGCACTTCACCCACCACCGGCCCAAGTCCGTTGACCAGGTTAAACACACCCGCCGGAATACCGGCTTCATGAATGATTTCAGCCAGGATCATGGCGTTAACAGGCGCGATCTCACTGGGTTTGAGCACCACGGTGCAGCCCGCCACCATGGCAGGCGCGATTTTCAGGGTGATCTGGCTGAGCGGAAAGTTCCATGGTGTGATGCAGCCCACCACGCCAATCGCCTCACGCACTACCAGTGAATTGGCGACCTGTTTCTCCCATTCAAAGTTGCGCGCAACCTTGGCAAAGTTACCCCAATGCCAGGCCGGGCCGCCGACCTGCACGGCGCGCGCCATCTTCAGCGGCATGCCGACTTCGCGGGCAATCGCCAGCGCCAGTTCGTCGGTTCTGGCTTTCACGCCGGCGGCTACCTTGTCTAAATAAGCGGCGCGGGTTTCAACCGGCAGGCTTGACCAGCTGTCAAAAGCCGCGCGGGCGGCCAGCACCGCGGCTTCGGCCTCAACGGCGGTACCTGATGGCACGGTGGCCATCAGCTCTTCGGTGCTGGAGTCATAAACCGGCAGGGACTCAGGTGACTGGGCGGCTACCCATTGGCCGTTGATGTAGTGCGAGGCGTAATGTGTGGTGTTGGGTGTGGTGTTGGGTGTGATGTTGGGGGTGATGTTGGGCGCGGAAGTGCTTGTCATGCAAATATCCAGGGTAGAGGGTTAGGGGAAGAGCTTGGAAAACTGGTGCAAAGCCGGAAAAACGGGGCTTTAGCCAGAAGGAAATTAAACAGTGTTCAAATCGAGAATTGACTTGACGTTTTGTTACTAACTCCTTGATTCAGATGTTGTTTTACGTTAACTAAATCACGCGAGGTGGCTTGCCGGGCGGCTCCACCAGGACTAATCTATCAGATCAGAGCTTCCTCGCCATCCAGGCAATTGTCACTGATCGGTCTGCGTTATGCGTTCATTCCTTCCTCAACTCAAAAACAGCTGCCTGTCGCTGCTGGGTTTGGCTGAGATCACGCCTGACGCCCTGATAGACCGGACCGAAGACATTCGCCAGCTCATGCTCTGCGAAATCGGCGAATACGGTGAAAAGTATTACCCTGGCGTGGCTCGCCGGGTGCGTTACGCTGCCGACGCGCAGGGCTTGTGGTACGCGCGCAGTGATGTCATGGCCATTTTGGCCAGCACGCACGGTGAAACCATTGCCCGTGAGCGACTTGCGACCATCAGTGGCAAGTTCAAGGGCCTTTTGCCGCATAGCCTCACAAGTGCCGCAGGCACGCAGCCACGCTAGCAAAGCTGGCTCAAGCTTCGCTGCCGCTGGCGTCAATGCTGATGATCATCCTGCTGGTCATGCTGGTGGCCCCAAAGTAAAAACGCATCCCTGCCCTCAACCGCCAGCGTAATTTTTGCCCCCACTGGCAACAGCACCTTGGTGGCAACATGGCCGAACGGCAAACCCGTCAGCACGCGCGCCTTGACCTGGGTTTGCAGCCGCGCCACCACTGCCGCCATATTGAAGCCGCTGTCGTAGCCCGGCACCAGTTTGTAATTACTGAACTGGCCAAAAATAATCGCCTTTTGGCTGGCAAGCACACCAGCGTGCAGCAGCTGCGTCAGCATGCGCTCAACGCGGTAGGGGTGCTCGCCAACGTCTTCAATAAACAAAATACCACCCTTGACGGTCGGCACATAGGGCGTCCCAAGCATAGAGGTCAAGACGGCGAGGTTACCGCCCCATAAAACCGCATTATTTATATTAAATGTGCTCCCTGCCCAATGATTACGGCTACCAGTAGCTACTGAATCAATAGCAACCGGCGTTGGGGTTTTGGGCAGCGTCCAGCCTGCGCCCTCACCCTGCCCGGTCAACAGGTCGTCAAAACAGGCTTCCATGATGTCGTCAGGCGTGTCTGCCGTACCAAAGTCTTTACCCAGAGCCGGGCCGGCCCAGCTGACGGCACCCGTTTTGGCCAGCAAGGCCATTTGCAGCGCCGTGAAGTCACTCAACCCGACAAACCGGGTGCCGTTTTGAGAAGCTTTGGCCAAAGCCTTGTAGTTGATGGCCGGCAAAAGGCGCGTCAAACCATAGCCGCCACGCGATATCAAAGCCACCTCAGCGCCGCTGGCCGCCGCGCGGTGTATGGCCGCCAGCCGGGTGTCGTCGTCACCGGCAAAACGCTGGTGCTTGGCCAGGGCGGCTTCATCAACTTCGACTTCATAACCCAGTGCCTGCAAGCGTTTGAGGCCGCGTTTGAAGCTGGCCTTGTCGCGCACGGCGCTGGAAGGTGAGTAGATATAGATATGTTTTTTCACGGGTGCAAGTATCCCACCGCCTGCAGGTCTGGCCGGCCGATGAACGGGAACCGACTGCAAGGCGGCAAAAGGGGTCTTGAAAGGCCTTGCTGTCCTCGCCAGGCGGCATAAAGGCGGGGCTTTGCCGCCTTAATTCGACGCCGGGTAGCGCGCAATCAGGCGCAACTGCCGCCGGTTGAGCTGCATCAGCGCCAGTAGCCCTATGGGTTTGAAACCCTGGCTGCGCATCTTGTCGCCAATCGCAAACAAAATGCGCTGCTTCTCAAAAATCATCCTGAAACCGTCAACGACGCGGGTATCAGGGTCCCAGGCCTGAATCGCTTCAGAACCCGCACCGTTGATCTCCATAATTTTCATGCCCCGGCCCAGGCTCAGGTCCTGCAGGCTGTCAAAACGCACGTCAAACCGGCCGAAGTGAAAAGCCGGCATGTCTTGCGCAATGGCGTCTATGGCCTGCGTGAGTTGCCCTGTGATGTAGACGCCGCCATCGCGGTAAAGGCCGCCCACGCGGGTAGAGCCGATGGTGGCGAGCCTGACCACCTCACCGGCCAGGGGAATGCGCTCACCATCGTGTGTGCAGTCGTGTTGTGCAGAGCCGAGTAGCCGCTGTGCGCGGGGGTCAGTAGCAATCAGCTCGGCAAGCGTACTTTCACCATCGCCGGTAACGCGTGGGAAATACCGCAGCGTGAGCCCAATAATCCGGCCCTGCGCGGCATGCGGGTCACGCACATAAAAAATACCGGCTTCGCCTTCTTGCGCCAACCACTGCTGGAGCACCACCATTTCATTAACCGGGAAGGCCTTGAGGTAGGCCTGCAGTTCGTCGCAGTTGGCAATCAGGCGCACGCCATAACCACACAGGCCAAGATCAGGCTTGGCAATCACGGGAAACGACAAACCGCTAGCCCGCATGGTTTTGCGCAGCTCAGTCAGCGAGGGCCTACAGTGTGTAGACACCGCGCAATAGCTGGCCGTGGCTGAGCGCGCCAATGGCCCCATGCGGCTGAAATATTCAAGCTTGCCCTCTCCCACCAGACCGCCTGCAGTGATCGCCGGGTTAGCCACGCTGGGCAGCGTGAAGCTGCGGTAGCGCAATGCCAGCCATAGCCACTGCACGGTCAGTGGAATGCAAATGAGCCATTTAGGCATGCGTTCAAGCATGCTGCGCCTGTGCTGCAGGGCCGATTGATCAGGCCGCGCAAGCGCCTGAAGGCCTGCTGGTGAATGCAAATCGGCCTGCATCAGGCTAGCCCTGTCTTGCGCCTGGCGATCAGGCCTACCGCCGCAATCCGGTCAACCTGTGCGTAAACAGGCTGCTCAAGCTCTTCGCCAAAATGCTTGTGAAACGTATCGGGATCAAGTTCCTTATCAACAAGCTGTTTTTGCATGCGATGGGTTCAATACTAAAAGTGGGGCAGCCAAGAGCCCAACTGCCTGCGTCGTCATAACGGTTTTATTGAAAGATTTTGAGGCGGACTCTCGACAAGGCTGCGTGGGTTTTGGTGCCGAGGCCTCGTAGGCCGCCACCGCTAACCGCCTGGCGGTGAGGTCACCAGAATCAGAAGGGGCCGAAAAAGCTGACCGCCCGACGAGCAATTTGCTCTCCGTGTTCCTGCACAAAATGGCCACCGTCTTTAATCACCATGGGCTCGCCGCAGCCGCGAATGATGCCTTGCAGCGCACGCATGACCGGCAGCCCAAGCACCGGGTCTTGCGCGCCAATCGCCATCAGGGTTTGGCCGGTCCATTCATGGCTCCAGAAATCGCGCGCCTGCCTTGAAACGGCTGCACCGTCAGAGTCTTCAAATTCCGGCACCATGGGCGGAAATGCCCTGAGCGCTGCGCGATGGCCTTTGTCCGGAAAGGGCGCGTTGTAGGCAGCACATTCGTCAGGCTCCATGTGCGGGTTTCCGCGCGCAAACAGGCGGGCCACATCAAATTCAGGGTTTTTGGCACACATCTCACGCCAGGCCAAAAAGCCTTGTGATAACGGTGCTTCGCCGGTTGCCAGTGTGGTGTTCATGACCAGTAAGCCCTTGAAGCGATGCGCCGCGGCCATGGGCAGGGTCAAGCCCAGCAAACCGCCCCAGTCCTGCACCACCAGCACCACGTTCTGCAGATCAAGCCGTTCAACTAATTCCAGCAATATCTGCCGGTGTGCACTGAAGGTGTGAAAGCTTTCTTTTTTGGGTTTGTCGCTTTTACCGAAACCGATCAGGTCAGGAGCCACCACGCGGTGCCCGGCCTGCAGAAAAAACGGAATCATCTGCCGGTAAAGATAGCTCCAGGCCGGGTTGCCGTGCAGGCATAGATACGTCGGCTGGCCGGTTGGGGCTGAACCGGGCTCATCCAGGTAGTGCATGCGCAAACCGGCCAGTGCGGGCAAGTCGCTGACGTAGTGCGCCTGCCAGGCGTAGCCGGGCAGCTTGTCAAATGCAGCATCGGGTGTACGCAGCGCGTCTTCACGCAGAGGGTGGGTCATTTTGGTCTCTTCACGTTTATGGGCACGGCGCTGGCGAAAAAAGTCCTGTAGCAGGGCCACACTCTCGTCAGCCAGCACGTTGCCCTGCCAGTGCGTCTGGTGATTCAGCCGAACATCCGCGAACAGGTTAATGACAGAGCCAGCGGCACCGGTCTTGGCGTCAGGTGCACCAAAAACCACGCGTTTTAGTCGCGCGTGCAGCATGGCGCCGCTGCACATGGCGCAGGGTTCCAGCGTCACGTAGAGCTCGCAGTCTTCGAGCCGGTAGTTGCCCAGCACCTTCGCTGCCGCGCGCAGGGCGATGATTTCGGCGTGTGCGGTGGGGTCGTGCGCGTCTACCGGCGCATTGCGGCCCGTGGCAATAACTTCGCCCTTATGCACCACGACCGCGCCAACGGGCACCTCGCCGGATGCAGCAGCCAGCCGGGCCTGCTCAAGCGCCAGGGCCATGAAACCGGCATGAGTTGCATCAGGCATAGACACTATGAATTTGATAGCTACTTACAGCCGTAATCATTGGGCACAGAGGTGTTTTGATCATATTTTCAGGGCTTTTCTTCCAGCATGGGTCTTGCCTGCTGCATGGCGCCCTCAACGGCCTGCTTGTATTGCTGCTGGATTTGCTGCGATTGCTCTGGCAAGGTGCTTGCGGGTTTATTTGCAGTGCTCGCAGCGCCCGGTACAACCAATGCAGGAATCGCCTGCTGCGTCGCGCCAAGCTGTTTTTTAACCAGTATGCCAACGACCATCAAAACCACCAAAAGGCTTAGAACACCGAAAATGACGCGCATATCAAAACCCTTAAGAACTGTGTAAAGCCGTTCATTGACCGACAAGGCCGAGTTTAGCCATCCACTGCGCAATCGCGCGTTCATCTTCATTGCCTGCCGAGTAGGCAGCTTTCATGGCAAGGTGTGCCTCGGGCCGGTGCTGGTTGATCTTGATCTTGCACTGCAGCTCAAGCACCTTGAGCTCAAAGGCGACGATGCCGCCCATCATTTTGTGCTGGTAGTCCTCACCCAGACTGCGCCACTGATCTGCATAGGCCGGGTCATGGTCGGCAATAAGGTGTTTGAGCAAGCGGTCCTTGTCGTCAAAGGTCTCGATGATTTTGGCCTCAACCTTGCAATGCACCATCAGGTAGTTCCACGTCGGCACGCGCGCCAGGTCGGGGTAGACGCGCGGTGTCATGTAGGCATGTGGGCCCATGAAAGTCACAATGGCTTTTGGCCGCGCGGCAAGGTATCGCCAATGCGGATTGGGCTTGGCGCAGTGGCCCAACAGAGTCAGGCCAGAGGCGTCTTCAAGCAGATGCAGCGGCAGTGGCGTGACAAAAGGCAGGCCATCATCGTCGTTGGAGATCAGCGTGGCAAACGGATGGGAACGCATCAGCTCGTGAGCGTAGGTTTCATCTTTTGCCTTGAATTGCGGGGGTAGGTACATGCTCGGGTCCAGCTTTTGTTGAACGATGACTCAAGCATTTTGCCAGTCGCAAGCGCCCCTGTTGCTGCGCCGTTAGACTTGCAAGTGATGCAAGTCGCTTTGTTTCCTGATGACCTTGATGACGCCAAGCCCGCGCCGCAGACTGCTGCCAAAACAACACGTGAGGTAAAGGCAAATGCACCCAAAGTCGATCCACAGCCACCCGACCCTGCGCACATAGAACTGGCCAGCACCCTGCCCGCGCTGGCCCGACTCGGCACATCGTCGTGGAACTTCCCCGGCTGGGCCGACCTGGTCTGGGACGGCCACTATGCGGAAAGCCAGCTTTCAAAACACGGGCTGGCGGCCTATGCGCAACACCCGCTGTTTCGCACCGTAAGCCTTGACAGGGCCTTTTACCGCCCGCTCACGGCCTCGCAATATGCCGCCTATGCAGCGCAGGTTGGCGATGACTTTCGCTTTGTGGTCAAGGGCCCGGCGCTGGTAACTGACGCGACGGTGCGCGGTGAAAAAGGCCAGGCCGTGCAGCCCAACCCGGCATTTTTGAGCGCCGAGCTGGCGTTGCAGGAGTTCGTTCAACCCGCCTTGCAGGGCCTGGGCAGCAAGCTGGGCGCGCTGGTTTTTCAGATCAGTCCCCTGCCCGCCGCGCTGCACTCACGCATGCCGGAGTTGCTGCAAAAGCTGGCCGCCATGTTGCAGGCCCTGCCGTCGCTGACGGTACAGGCACCCGATGCCGTGATTGCGGTTGAAGTGCGCGACCCGATCTGGCTGACGCCAGAATTTGTCAGCGTACTGCGCGAATCTGGCGCAACTTATTGCCTGGGACTGCACGCCAAGATGCCGCCCATTGAAATCCAGTTACCGCTGCTGCGCGCGTTTTGGCCCGGGCCACTGGTGTGCCGCTGGAACCTGCACCGCATGCACGGCGCTTATGGCTATGAAGACGCCGCCGAGCTGTATGAGCCCTACGCAAAACTGGTAGACGTTGACCTTGAAACCCGCGCCATATTGGCAAAGGTAGTCAATGCAACGACCAAAGCGGGCTACAACGCCTATGTGACGATCAGCAACAAGGCCGAGGGCTGCGCGCCGCTATCGGTTGTGGGATTGGCTCAGGAGATCTGTGATCAACGCTTGAGGTTGCGGTAAAAATTCTCGTGTGTCCCGACAAGCAGCAACACGCGGGTTCCAGGGTCATATTCATAAGCCAGCAAATACACCTGGCTCACACACTCAAATTTATACACAAAAACGCCAGCCAGATCACCTTTTTTGGCTTGCCCCGACTCAGGCTGCAAAACGATGACGGCTACGGCGTGATCAACCGCATCTTTCTGGTTGGCATGCAAACGTTTATAGGCACGGACAAAGCCGCTTGTCTGGATGACTTGTATCGGCATAAATCAGCAGACCAGTTCAGCGGCGAAATTGACCCGGTACAAATTCAGTCATGGCCTCACGCGGCTCATTGCGCGCCACCAGCAAATCGCGCACAACATCCACTGGCAGGTCGGGGTTGTCCAATGCGGCCTTGCCAACCTTGGCCCAAAACTCTATTTGGCCTGCAATGGTACGGTACTCAGCGGCCGCGGCCGCCTTGGCTTCATCGTATAAGCTGTCTTCTATGCGGACGGGCATACCCATGATTTGCTCCTTTTAAGACGCTATTTTGCTACAAAAGTAGCGAATCTCGTTAACGGGTTGAATTTGGGTCTTTATTCCCACTCAATCTTCGCAGGCGGCTTGCTGCTGACGTCGTAGGTCACGCGGTTGATGCCGCGCACTTCGTTGATGATGCGGCTGGATACCTTCTTGAGTAACGCGTAAGGCAGTTCGGCCCCAGTCTGCCGTCATGAAGTCGCTGGTTTGTACGTCGCGAAGCGCCACCACGTAGTCATAGGTGCGGCCATCGCCCATGACGCCTACTTGTTTTGGGTGATAGTTGGCGGTATCGAAAGAATTCACGCTTCGCTCAACTCTTGTGACAACTCAGGGTGCTTAATGATCAACCGAAGCAAACACACGACACCACCTGGCGGTGCAAAGCGCCCCTGCTCCCAATCACGCAAGGTTGCTACAGGGGTTGCTATGCGCTGTGCAAATGCAGATTGCGTCAGACCCGATTTTTCGCGTGCCTGCCGCACTAGGATTTGCTCTGGTGTAGTGACACGCCCCAGCCCCGCCTTTGCCTCAGCCAGCGCCTGAAGCAGATCAGGCAAAGACTCGCCAGCATCAAGCTCGATAGCCGCTGCCACCTTCTCAATGTTGATTTTCTTGATGTCCATGTCACACCGCCTTTTTAATTTCAGAGGCAAGCATATTTGTACGTTCTGTTTTGGCATAAATCGCCACCAGCAACACTACTTCCTGCTCTGTCAGGTTGAAGTAAATCACCCGCGCACCACCAGACTTGCCTCGCCCGCCACTACTCCAACGAACCTTGCGTGCGCCATCTGCGCCTGGAATCACGTCACCCGAGAGCGGGTTCACTGCAATCCAGTAGATGAAGGCCAATCGCTCGTCTTCCGTCCAGAGCCTCTCGGTCTGCTTCTGGAATGTTGGCGTTTCGATGACCGTACACATCATTAATTATACGGGATTCCCGTATTTTTGTACTAAGCTTTATTCCCACTCAATCGTCGCAGGCGGCTTGCTGCTCACGTCATAAGTCACACGATTGATACCGCGCACCTCATTGATGATGCGGCCTGACACCTTTTTAAGCAGTGCGTAGGGCAGCTCAGCCCAGTCTGC
>JANOCP010000236.1:0-8970 GCA_031412235.1 Polaromonas sp. | reverse complement strand
CTCGCCGCCGCCGCGACCGGGTGTCCGATAATTGGTGGCAACCGGCTTTAGCCCAGCCCTGACCAGATAGGCCAGCGCAATCGACTCCGCAGCATCACCAAGGCTCTTGGTGGTAATCTGACCTTCCGGTACTTTGGTATCTTGCTTTTTGGAAAACCACATTGAACGCTTCTTTCGACCTGGCCCTGGGCGCGGCTAAAGCCGCCGCCGGCATGCAGCATTATCCGGAAAGTACGCTGTACGTGGTGGCCACGCCGATTGGCAACCTGGCCGACATCAGTTTGCGTGCGCTACATGTGCTGCAACTGGTCAATGTGATTGCCTGCGAAGACACCCGCCATTCGCAAGGCCTGCTGAGGCAATACGGTATTGATAAAACCCTGCTGGCTGTGCATGAGCACAATGAGCTTGAGGCGGCCGCTGGGGTAATTGATCGCTTGCAGCGCGGTGAACGCGTGGCCTACATCAGCGACGCCGGAACGCCCGCCGTGAGCGACCCCGGTGCGCGGCTGGTGGCTGCGGTTCGCAAGGCTGGTCTGGCCATCATGCCGCTGCCCGGTGCCAGCAGCGTCACCACAGTGCTCAGCTCCGCAGGCATCAGCGGCGACTCGGGTTTTATTTTTGCCGGTTTTTTGCCCAGCAAGGCGGGTGAGCGTGATCAGGCCCTAGCCCTGTTGATGCAAGAGGCCAGGGCTGTCGTGATTCTTGAGGCACCGCACCGCATAGAAGCGCTGGCGCAAGCCATGGTTCTGCTGGGTGACAGGCTGGTCACGATTGGCCGCGAGCTCACCAAACAGTTTGAAGAAATTGCCACGGTTGCGGCCGATAAATTCCCTGCCTGGCTGGCCGGTAGCCCGCAGCGCACGCGTGGCGAGTTTGCGCTGGTGCTGCACCCGGCTGCACAGGCCCTTCCTGGAGACGACGGCGGCCGCGTGCTGCGGCTTTTGCTGGAGCAATTGCCGCTTAAAACCGCTGTCAAACTGGCGGCAGACATTACCGGTGCGCCGCGTAATGACCTTTACCAGACGGCGTTAAAGCTCAAGAAAAACAATGATGAACCGAGCGAAGAGGAAAGCGACGGGTGAATCCGAACGCTGACAAGCTTTGGCCTGGCCCGCGCTGGGCGCTGGCAGTGCTTTTGGCGCTGCTGGGCATGTGGGGTCAGTTGTCAATTGACACCTTTATTCCGGCGTTTTCGGGCATTGCACAGTCGCTGGGGGCCACGCCGGTAGAAATGCAGCAAACCCTGTCAGCCTACCTGTTCGGGTTTGCCTTTATGAATTTGTTTCATGGCGCACTGGCTGACAGTTTTGGCCGCCGTCCGGTGGTGCTGTGGGGTATTGCGGTGTTTACGCTGGCCTCTGCTGGTTGCGCCCTGTCGGAAAGCATTGGGCAACTGGTTTTTTTCAGGGCGCTGCAGGGCTTGTCGACTGGTGCGGGTATTGTGGTGTCGCGGGCCGTGATTCGCGACATGTTTCCGCCCGCCCAGGCCCAGCAGGTCATGAGCCAGGTCACGATCTACTTTGGCGTGGCCCCTGCGCTGGCACCTCTGGTGGGCGGCTGGCTGTTTGTGCATTTGGGCTGGCACAGCATTTTCTGGTTTCTGACTGGGGTTGGCTGCGTACTCTGGCTGTGCAACTACAGGTTTTTGCCTGAGACATTGCACATGACGCAGCGCCAGCCGTTTGAGGTGAAGCATTTGATGCGGGGCTACTGGCAGCTCGGCTCCAGCCCGCGCTTTTTGCTGCTGGCGCTGGCCAGCGGCGTGCCGTTTAACGGCATGTTTTTATATGTGCTTGCAGCGCCCGAATTTTTGGGCACCCACCTGCAGCTACAACCTACCGAGTTTTTCTGGTTCTTTCTGCTGACCATTGCGGGCATCATGTCGGGCGCATGGCTTAGCGGCCGGCTGGCGGGCAAGATCGCGCCCAAGCAGCAGATTCGGCATGGCTTTGTCATCATGCTCAGCGTGTCGATAGTCAACCTTGCCATCAACCTGCTGTTCAAGCCGCATGTGTCGTGGGCGCTGATTCCAATTGCAACGTTTGCCTTTGGCTGGGCGCTGATGGTGCCGGTAGTGACCTTGCTGGTGCTTGACCTTTACCCCGAGCGGCGCGGCATGGCGTCGTCACTGCAGGCGTTTATAGGCTCAACGGCCAACGGCATTGTGGCCGGTGTGATTGCGCCGCTCATCATGCATTCCACCATTGCGCTGGCTGCGGCGTCACTGGGCTTAATGTGCATTGGGCTGGTGGCCTGGCTGTACCTGCATCACCGCTGGCCTGAAATTGGCAAGGTAATAGACGCTGGCGAATAAACAGCATTAAAGGTCGTTAATCCTGAACGGTATCTCCATGCCCTGGCCGGTGCGCTGCACCACATTGTTGGCGTCAAGATAAAGCCAGAACAGCATGTCCTGGTCAATATCCAGCCAGCGATACGTCAAAATATCGCCCGGCCATGAGGCCACTCGGTCAACCGTGGCGGGCCGGCCAAACTCCCGCTCGGCGTCTTCACGCGTCCATTGCCCGACGGAAACGCGCGCAAAACCCGCCGGGTTAAGCACTTCTCGCGCCGACACCACGCGGCCGGCAGTATCCAGATCCACCATGAAGGCGCTTTGCCCTTTGGGTTGCTGCGAAAACTGCAGGCGCGTGCCCGATGCCAGCGTCACCACCCTTGACGGGTACCCAAGCCGCGCGGTGACGTCGTCGCGCGAGGCCCCGGGCGTGACCGGTTGGGTAGCGCATGCGCCCAGAAGCAGTATGGCGGCAGTGACGGGTAAAGCCAGGCGCAGTGGGAATTTCATCATGGTGTGTTCCTGGGTTATCTCACGTGAGGGCTGTATGACGACGGGTCTGGTGCCAGGTTCCAGCGGCGCTGGGCTGTGCACAAGCACTTGTAAGCGCCAGCTATGACAAAATCAAGTCTTGTCCTGCAACAGTATGAACGATAGTCCTTCTCCATCACAACAAGCGACCGACGCCATGACCCAGCCCGCTGGCGCGCCGCCCTTCAAGCCCACCGCAAAGTTCATGCTGTCACATCCGGCGCACGCCATTGCGCTGGGTTTTGGTGCCGGACTGAGCCCGTTGGCGCCTGGTACGGCTGGCACCCTGTGGGCATGGCTGGCGTATCTGGTGCTGCAGCCCTGGCTGACGTCCACGCAGATGGGCTGGCTGATAGGCGCCGCTACCCTGGTCGGCTGGTGGGCCTGCACCGTTACCGCCAAAAACATGCGGGTGCTTGACCCCGGCAGCATCGTCTGGGACGAAGTGGTCGCCTTCTGGCTGGTGCTGTGGCTTATCATGCCCACCGGTTTTGCCGGGCAACTGGTGGCATTTGGCCTGTTCAGGTTTTTTGATGCGGTCAAACCCGGCCCGGTGGCCTGGGCTGACCAGCATTTCAAGGGCCTTAATGCGCGCGGCGGCTTTGGCATTTTGTTTGATGACTTTGTGGCTGCGTTTTGTACGCTGCTCGTCATTGCCCTGTGGAGGTTCTGGTAATGCCAGCATTGCAAACGCTATCAAATAAAGAGCAATCTATAGCCGAAATCGTTGGGCTGGTAGCCGATTTGATACAAAAAAAAGGCCAAATGCTGGCTACCGCCGAGAGTTGCACCGGCGGAATGATTGCAGCGGCCTGTACCGACCTGGCAGGCTCCAGCAACTGGTTTGAGCGCGGATTTGTGAGCTATTCCAATGCCGCCAAAACCGAACTGCTGGGCGTTGATGCCGCGCTGATAAACCTGCATGGTGCCGTCAGCGAGCCGGTGGCCAGGGCCATGGCGGCAGGTGCGATTGCCCATTCAAAAGCCCAGGTCAGCGTTGCCGTTACCGGCGTGGCCGGGCCGGGTGGTGGCAGCCTTGAAAAACCCGTAGGTACCGTCTGGTTTGGCTGGAGTGTAAATGGCCAGCTGTGCAGCGAGATGATGCACTTTGACGGTGACCGGGCTGCCGTGCGAAATGCGACGGTAGGCCACGCGCTGGGCAGGCTGGTGACTTTTTTGGCCTGAGCTGCAGCCGTAGTCTGACGGCCGCGTCAGTTGCTGACGAGCGTGTCAGACTTGGCAAAGGTGTAGATCAGGCCCACACCCAGCGTGCTGCCAAAGCGTTTTTGCACGAGTGGGCTGGCATTGTTGGCCGCGCTTGCCAGCGAATCAAGCTGCGCGTAGCCAAAAAGTCGTACATGGGAGGAAAGCTGGCGCGACACATTGGCGCCCAGTCGCAAGGCGACCAGTCCGCTTTCAGCGTTGTAGGCGGGGCGAAAGGCCGTAGCATAGGCCGGGGCCACCCCATAAAAAGTATCGGCAAGTTTCTGGTTGGCAATGATCAGGCCAGCGCTGGTGCTGTAACGCCACGGGCCTGACGCGCGCTCATAAATCAGCTTGGGTTCAAAGCTGACGCCCTTGTTGCTGAAGCCATCGCTCAGGTCAAAAACACCCCGAAGCGCAAAGTCAGCCCGCAAACGGCCGTCTGCCGGGCCTGCACCCAGATTCCACTTCAGGCGTGGGCCAAACTCAACCAGGGTTCCAAGGTCAGGCATGCCGCGCCTGGCGTCGATGTCGTTGGAGTTTGAACCAAAAGCTCCGGCAAAACCAACGTCCACCTCGATTTCTGGTGTCCTGATGGCCACCAGGCCCAGCCCGTCACGGTCTGAGCGAAAAATCTTGCCCCGGTAAATGAGGTACGGAAAAACCAGGCCACGCCCCACACGCTGGGCCGCGCCGGGGTAAGCTTGCTGCGAGACCGCCAGCGCCCCTGCGCCGACTTCCCATAGCGGTTGCGGTGTGCTTTCTTGCGCATGAAGGGCATACGGCGCGGCAAAAAGGGCGCCTATGGCACAAGCTGCAACAAGGCCCGAAAACTTGCCTGAGCGTGAAATTAAGGTGTTCATAGGCTCAGATGCTAGTTTGATTTCAGGTTTACGGGGCCTCAATTTGCTAAATCTTTCAGTCCAGCCGGGGCTTTTGGCCCCGCGCGCAGCCTGCATCGGCGAGACGCGGTCGCTAACGCCGTGCACAACCAGAACTGCAAGCTCATGTCGTTAACATGAATTTCTCAATGGGGCGACGCGGTGTCGCGGTCGTGACCGCTGACGCATAACCCAGCCGACAGAACATTTGCAGTGTTTCCTCATCAGGAGTTTTTGGGGCCGACTTGCCCAGCGTCATCTGATGTGCCTTGTCGTAGAAAGGTTTCATTTCAGCAAATTCCTGTAGCGCCTGACTCATGGGGTGCACGCCCAGGCCGATCCCGGTGGCTGTGAGCTGCAGGCGCAGATAGCTTCGTCCTGCGTTGATCTGGCTGCTGCGGCTGTTGCCGGGTGTACTTAGCCATACAAAGCCCATCGCGGTGCGGCTGTGGCCTTCAAATCGGTCCATCGCGCTGTTGTAGCCCGCACTGCCTTCAGCGGGTGGTGCGCTGCGGTCAAACATGCCGAGGCCGCCCAACACGCGCAGGAACGGACTGTTGATGGAGATACCGTCGCGGTGCTGCAGGATTTCGTCTGGCCCCAGACGAATCAGCTTCATGCTTTCCATCATCGTGCGCGGTGTCAGCAATTCGACCCGGGCCGATTGCCGGCAAAGGTCGCGCATGGGCTGCAGGCGGGCTGAATCGACCAAACCTGCTGCGCGTACGCCCGGTGGCCTGTTGACGCTGCCCACCAGGGTTTGCAGCGCTTCGATGCCAACGCTTCGGCTTGTGTCAAAGTTGGTTTTGGGCGTATGGCGGTTCAAAATATGCCTGAACAGTGCGTCTGGGTGGCTCGCAAGTGGGGCGGGCACCGGGGCAATGCCTGAAATACGCGCAATAGGCCGCCTGTCCCAGTCTTTCAAAGTTGCAGGTAATTCGCCTTGCGGCCAAAGCGTCACCTGCGCAGCCAAACCCTGCTCTGCCAGTGCTATGACCAGCAACTCCAGAAATGCGCCGTGGCCGATCAAAATCTGGCGCCCAAACGGATCAGTCTCTGGCAATACACGCTCACGATCGGTGTAAAGCGTGATCGTGTCTGGCTCGCGCAGATCAACTAACCACGGTTGCAGGTTGTGCGGATTGGGTGCCGTGATCGCATAAGCCAGTGCGCGGCGGCGCGGGTCTGATTCACTGGTTGGCGGGCCCTGCCATGCCGTCAGCGCGTCTGCTGGAAAGCTGCTGGACAGTAAAGAGCAGCCTGACTGGCTTGTGACAGCTGCAGCCATCACGCTGCCACCGCCTGTGAGACGGATGAAATCACGACGTTTCATAAAAACTCCTGGTTAAGACGTCGACAGCACAAAGGTCGAGTTTTCGCAGCTCTGAGCCGCTCTGGTGTATTGTGAAAACCTGCTGCGTATTACACAATTGGTAAATTAGCCATAGCTGGATTTCATAAATGAATAGCCAATTTGACTGGACGCTGGTGCGATCCTTTCTGGCTGCGCTGGAGCAAGGCAGCCTGCTGGGCGCTTCGCGGGTGCTTCGCTCCAGCCAGCCCACCGTCGGGCGGCACATCGCCGAGCTCGAATCCCAGTTGGGCGTGGTGCTGTTTGAACGCACCGGACGTGGCCTGCGCCCCACCGAAATGGCAGTGCAGCTGGCCGACGCGGCAAGGGCGATGGAAGCCGGTGCGCACCAGTTGCAGCGCAGCGTCTCCGGCGCAGACGCTGGCGCGTCCGGCACGGTGCGCATTACGGCCAGCCAGCCGGTGGCCTGCGTGCTGTTGCCACCGCTGCTCGCGACCTTGCGCCAGCAATTGCCGGGCGTAGCAATAGAACTGGTGGCCAGCAACGAGGTCAGCAACCTGCTGCGGCGGGAAGCCGACATTGCGGTCCGCATGGTGCAGCCGGACCAAAGCAGCCTGGTTGCCAGGCGCATAGGCAAGGTCACACTTGGCGTTTACGCCCACCGCGACTACCTTGAGCGGCGCGGCGCACCGGCGCAGCCTGGCGAGCTGCTGCAGCATGAGCTGGTGGGTTCTGACCGCAACGAGGACATCATTCGCGGCTTTGCGGCCCTCGGCTACCCCTTGAGCCGCGAGAACTTCGTGTTTCGCACCGATGACCTGATGGCCTATTGGCATGCCGTGCGCAGCGGTGTGGGCATCGGCTTTGTGGCCGACTACCTGGCGCGCACAGACGCCAGCGTGGTGCCGCTGGTGCCCATGCTCAAAATACCGCCGCTGCCTGTGTGGCTCGCCGTTCACCGCGAGATACGTACCAGCAAGAGAATTCGGGCGGTGTACGATTTCCTTGCCGACGCCATTCCCAAAGTCCTTTGACCCGCCAACCCGCACTGGAGCCCGCATGCACCCCAACCAGACCACCCTTGAAACCTTCTACGCGGCCTTTGCCCGGCTGGACACTGACACCATGGCAAAGTGCTACGCGCTTGACGCGCAATTTGACGACGAGGCATTTTCCCTGCGCGGCCACAACCAGCTGATGGGCATGTGGCGCATGCTGTGTGACGCCACGCGGGCCAGGGGCATGGATGTGTGGCGGCTTGAGTACAGCGGTATTGAGGCTGATGCCAGAACCGGCAAAGCGCACTGGGAGGCACACTACCGCTTCAGCGCCACGGGCCGAATGGTGCACAACGTGATTGATGGCATATTCGAGTTCAATGGCCAGGGCCTGATCAGCCGCCACCGGGACAGCTTTAATTTCTGGTCATGGTCACGTCAGGCGCTGGGTACACCCGGTCTGCTGCTGGGCTGGTCACCATTTTTGCGGAACAAGGTCAGGGCGGCTGCCGCGGCCAATCTGAAGAAGTATCTGGCCTCATGCAAGGCTTGAAAGGGTTTGAATATGTCATGGTTTGAAGGTTTTGAATCGCGCAGCTTTGAAGTCAACGGCGCGTCCATCAACGCACGGTTTTCAAAGGTCACGCCAGGCGATGCGCTGCGCCCGGCCCTGCTGCTGCTGCACGGGTTTCCGCAGTCGCACGTCATGTGGCACCGCGTGGCGCAGCGGCTTGCAAAAGACTATTTTCTGGTCATGCCCGACCTGCGCGGCTATGGCGATTCGTCCAAAACGCCTGGCTTGCCGGACCACAGCAACTACAGCAAACGCAATATGGCCCACGACGCGGTGGCCGTGATGGATGCTCTTGGCGTTGACCAGTTTTTCATGTGCGGCCATGACCGCGGTGGCCGGGTGGCGCACCGGCTGGCGCTCGACTACAGCGCGAGGGTTAAAAAGTTGTGCGTCATCGACATTGCCCCCACACTCGACATGTACGACGGCACCACCTTGACGCAGCCCTATATGGACTTTGCCAGGGCTTACTACCACTGGTTTCACATGCTGCAACCTGCACCCCTGCCCGAAATCATGATGGGCGCAAACCACCCGGAGACCGCGAGGGCCTACCTGCACGCCAAACTGGGCGGCTGGGGCAGTAGCGGCCTGGGCTACATCGAGCCCGAGGCCTTGCTTGAGTACGAGCGCTGCTTTTGCAATGCCAAGGCTATTCATGCCGCCTGCGAAGACTACCGCGCCAGCGCCGATATTGACCTGAAGCACGACCGCGAAAGCCGCGCCAGGCCGGACGGCAGCGGCAGCCTGGCGTGCGACCTGCTGGTGCTGTGGGGCGAGCGCGGCGTCGTTAACCGGCTGTTTGACCCCATGGCGCTGTGGCGGGCGCAGTGCAGCGCTGTGGTTTCGGGTCACGCCATGCCTGCAGGGCACTTTATTCCGGAAGAACTGCCAGAAGCGACCGCTGAGGCGCTGCGGCAGTTTTTTGTATGAGTCAGGACAGACAGCGTGTATTTGGGCGTGCAGAAGGTGCAAATATGAGACAAATCGGGTCTGTGCCCAATGAGTACGGCTATAGCCAGCTATTATGTTTATAGCATTTTCAGGAAATTCGCCATGATGTCGCGGGCGTATTGGCTGGCTACCCGTTCCACAAAAGCCGGATAGCCCACGTGTGCGCTGTCATCTGCGCGGTCAGAGATGGTGCGCACTGCCGCAAACGGTATGCCGTA
>JANOCP010000235.1:0-13222 GCA_031412235.1 Polaromonas sp. | reverse complement strand
AGGACTTCTTTGCCGGTACGTTCTTTAGTATCTACGGTGCAAATGATTTCATCTTTATGCTGTTTTTTGCGTGGGTGTTCTTTCTGCAGCTTCGCAACAAATAGGCAAGAACAACGGCTGAGAATATTCATACGCTCGTCGCGCGGTGTCGGCTTTGCCCCCTATGCTGCCTTAGCCCTCGTATATGGACTCCCCCTAAACCGCAAGAGGCTGACCGATAGTTTGGCTTTTGCGGAAGCGCCTGCAGTCGTATATCCAGCATCTGAATTGGACTCTGTTGTGGTCCGTGCCGACATGGAATCTGAGCCACCGATGCGCGAGTTGCTACGAACGGCAGACAAGCTGCCGGAAATGTTATCGGCGTCTGTCGGTGGGGGGTGAACCCGGTTGGTGATTGTGGTCGATCAATCTCGTCGAGACGCGTGCTGGCCGTCTGCAATTTTCTCCCTTAACTTGTTGCCAAGTCATCGACAAATCACAATTGCATTCAGTACCTGAAAGTGGTACCATTTATCAATGAAACGACGGCATCAGCGAATTGTTGAATTGATCTTTTCGCGGCCGACAAGTGGCAATGTCCAGTGGCGGGATGTTGAGGGGCTTTTCATTGAACTGGGCGCAGAAATTGAAGAAAGGGCAGGTAGCCGAGTACCTGTTTTTCTGTTTGATGAAGTACGCGTCTTTCACCGGCCACATCCTTCCCCTAACACCGACAAAGGCGCGGTGGCATCTATCCGCAAATGGCTGGAACAACACGGAGTGCAACCATGAACGTAATGACTGTTGACAACTATCACGCAACGATTGAATTTGACCCTGATCTTGACTTGTTCAGGGGGAAAATTCTTGGCCTCAACGGTGGTGCGGATTTTTACGGCAAGAACCCGGAGGAGCTTCGCGCGGAGTTCAAACGCTCGCTTCAGGTTTTTCTTGAGGTTTGTGCCGAAAAGGGCATTGAGCCAAAGCGTCATTTTTCCGGCAAATTCAATTTGCGCATTTCGCCAGAGTTGCATGAGAAGCTTGCTATTGCGGCGCAGGCAAAGGGCAAAAGCATCAACACTCTGGCGCAAGAGGCTTTGCGGGAAAGCTTTGCGTGAAGTGGACGCAAGTTCACCCGTCATTCCACCGGATTGATGCTGCGTCCGATGAATTTCGATATCAACCACCAACCGTCATCTGTTTGAAGCGCACGAACGGGAGACAAGTAAACTTATACGGTTGTGTCGTGGAGAATAATTATGTCTAGTTTGCTTACCGAGTTGTCTGAACGCGCCCGCCAGCTCCCGCCGCAAGAGAGGGCACAACTTGCGGAAGGACTGCTTGAATCGCTGCAAGAATGGTCGTCACCAGAAGTCGAGGCAGCTTGGGACACCGAGATTCTTAAGCGAATCGGTGAGTACGAGCGTGGTGAGGCGGAATTGTCTTCTGCAGCCGATGTATTTGCTGAAGCTCGACGCCTCACTCAGTGACAAATGCGCGTTTTCATCGCGAAGCGCGTCTTGAATTTCTGGATAGTGTTGCCTACTACGAAGCTATCCAGGTTGGCCTCGGAAAACGGTTCCGGCAATCTGTTGAGGCGGCTGTGGAGTTGGCGGCATCATTCCCGTTTGCGGGGTCTCCACATAAACACGGCACCAGGCGCGTGTACCCCAAGAAGTTTCCCTTCGCCGTTGTCTATTTGGTCGGAGAAGACGAAGTTGTGATCTTCGCTGTAGCGCATTTCAAGCGCAAGCCCGGGTATTGGAAGAGTCGCAGGCCTGACGGTTAACGGTTTAACCCATTGGATAGCTACGCCTCCGGCTGAATTTCGACGTTAACTTTTCCTGAATCAATAGCAAACTATGCACGCTCTAATTGGGCAGAGCATCAATGGCTTGCGTCACGCTGGCGAAGACAAACTCCGGTTTTGGCCTTTGGCAGGCAACGCTGATTTATCGACGATGGATCCCGGATCAGGCCTGGGATGACAGCAGAAGCTTAGGGTCTCCAGGAACACAAAAATATAGCCTATTGACCCGGCACGAGTTATCAATGAACCCGTTCGGGCTGAGCTTGTCGAAGCCTTTCGACAAGCTCAAGGCGAACGGAGTTTAGATTCCGTAATAACTCGTTCCGGATCAATAATCCAGTCTCTGCCCAATATTCACGGCTATAAGCAGCTATTAAAACAGGAGCGGTTGCAGGTTTGCGTACCGGCTCACCAGGCTCACTAGTGGCCCATCACACACTCAAGGGTGCGGCACCGGGTGTCGGGTCGCCCACGGGCTGGGAGGGCTGTTGTGGCGGAAGGCTGACAGGCGACTCAGGAATAGTTGGCTCTGGCGGAATTTCAATCGGTGTTGGGCTACCGGGCATCTCGGGCTTTGGCTTGGGCACCGGCATCTCAATCGGCGCGGGGGACGCAGGCGTTTCAGCCAGCAAAGGATTGGCGCCGTTCAAAACCCAACCCCCACCAAGGGCATGGTTTCAGACACCAGCGTTGCAGCGGCCGCCACACTGACGCCCACCATGGCAGCATAAGCAACGCAAGCCACGGCCCAACTGCGAATAGTTTCAGGCAGCTTTGCGGGTTTGTCTGGCGGGGTTTTCATGGCGGCATCCTTGTGTAATGCCTCTATGGTCGCCCGCGCTGGCGAATGTGCGTATAGGCGGCGATACCGATGTTTTGTCAGGTTCTGTCTGACAAAAAATCAGGGCCGGGATATTCGCCCCCGGCTGGTCAATGCGCGTGCGCGATACCGCTAATGAGCGTCACCATGCCAATGCCTATCAGCAGCCATGCAATTTGCGCAGCGGTTTCGCGCGGGGTCACGCGCTTTTGCAATTGCGGAATCAAATCAGCCAGCGCCACATAAATAAAGCTGCTTGAAGCGATGATTAAAAAGAAGGGCAAGTAGTCATAGAGCTGGTCAACCAGCGCGTAGCCAATGATGCCGCCCAGCGCGGTGACGGCGCCCGCCAGCGACACTTTGATAATCGCGGCGCGGCGGTTGTTGTTGGACGACTGGCGCAGCACCACCAGGTCGCCCATGTGGTGCGGCACCTCGTGCACCAGCACTGCCAGCGACGCGACGATGCCCAGGCGCAGGTCAGCCATAAAGGCCGAGGCTATCAAAATGCCGTCGCCAAAGGCATGCACGCTGTCACCTGCCAGCACGGCCCAGGCCCCCCCGCTTTTAGCCTCGGTATGATGATCGTGACCGTGCCCATGGTCGTGGCTGTGATCATGCCCACCGCCACCATGCTCATGCCCGTGGTGCCACAGCTCGGCCTTGTCTAGCAAAAAGAAAAATACCAGGCCCACCAGCAATGTGGCAAACAACTCTTTCGCGCCCGCCTGGCTTTCAAAGGCCTCGGGCAGCAGGTGCATAAAGGCCGTTGCCAACAGCGCACCGGCGGCCAAACTGAGCATGTGCTGGGTGTAACGCGCCAAAACCCCAAAGCTGAGCAACGCAGCCAGCCAAACGCTGCCGATGCCAGCAGCCAGGGTTCCCATCAAAATTGCTATCAAAGTCATAGCTAGCTATACCCGTACTCATTGGGCAAAGGCCCGAAATGACTGTTAAAAACAGGCGAAAGGGCTATTGTGTAGCCCTGCACCCAAAAAGTCATCTTATCAAGCGTGTCAAGAGGGCCCATTGAAAAAGCCGCCTCACGTTGCCATGAGGCGGCTTTATGCGGGAGTTAAATCAGCTTATGCCACGCCGTTTGCCTTGAACCAGGCCAGCGCACGCTTGAAGCCGTCTTCAGCAGGCTCTTTGCGGAAGCTGGGGCGGTAGTCAGCATGAAATGCGTGGGGCGCATCGGGGTAGACCACAAACTCAGATGCCTTGGCGGCAGCGTTGCCCTTGCTGCCAGCATCAGCCAGTGCAGCTTTCATCTGGTCGACCGTTGATACCGGAATGCCGCCGTCCTGGCCGCCGTACAGGCCCAGCACCGGGGCCTTGATTTCAGCCGCCAGGTCAAGCGGGTGTTTTGGTGTCAGGGCTGATGCGGTGCCAACCAGGCGACCGTACCAGGCCACGCCAGCCTTGACGTTTTTGCTTTGCTCGGCATACAGCCAGGTGATGCGGCCGCCCCAGCAAAAGCCGGTAATGCCAACTTTGCCCAGGTTGCCACCATTGGCACCGGCCCATTTGACGGCACCGTCCAGGTCGGCCATGACTTGCTCGTCAGGCACCTTAGACACAACTTCGGCCATCAGTTTGGCCATTTCGCCGTACTTGGTCGGGTCACCCTGGCGTGCAAACAGCTCAGGCGCAATGGCCAGGTAACCGGCTTTGGCAAAGCGGCGGGCGGTGTCAGCAATGTATTCATGCACACCAAAGATTTCCTGAATCACCAAAATCACAGGTAAATCAGTTTTGCCAGCGGGCGCGGCATAAAAAGCCGGTACCTTGAAGCCATTGACTTCAAACGTGGTTTCGCCGGTTTTGAGGCCGTCAGACGAGGTTTTAATCGCGGTTTGCGCCATGATGGGCATGGCCGTGGCGGCATAACCCACGCCCAGCGCAGCTTTAAGCGCAGTGCGGCGGCTGGCGCCAGCCTCGGTGCTTTTGCCCGGGAGCAAGGCGTCAAACTCGTTTTTCAAATCAGTGTTTAGCATGGCGGTTTTCTGCGAATGTTAATGATGGACAGACGGTGGACAGATATAGCCCGGGAGGGAGTCTATGCGGTCACGAAGATTCCCGCGCGTAGAGGGAAATACCGCTAAGTATTTTCCCTTGCATTTCCCCGAGGATAGCCTGGACTTGGCCAAGTTGGCTATTTTTGGCTATTTGCAATAAACTACAGCTTGTTCTTTGTTGAAGGGGAGCCAAGACATGCAAGTCAATATTTTGCAAGCCAAAAACCAGTTGTCGCAACTCATCAAGAACACGCTGGCAGGCGACGAAGTCGTCATCGCCAACCGGGGCGTGCCAGTTGTACGGCTGGTGCCAGAAAACCCTGGCACCGCGCTCAAAACAGCCAACCCCAATTTTTTGCAATGGCTGGACGCCAACCCTTTGCCTGGGTATGCCCAGAGGACCGCCCAAGAAATTGACGCCGGTATTGCAGAAGAACGCGGCTCTTGGGACTGATGAATGGGACTGATCTACCTTGACGCCTGCTTGCTGATTTACGCGATTGAAGATCACCCGGTCTGGGCGCGTGATGTACGCAGTGCATTAAAAAGTGAGCCCGACGCACGCTTTGCGGTGTCGCCACTCATCAAAATGGAATGCCTGGTCAAGCCCCTGAAAACCGGGGACCTCGCCATGCAGCGCCGCTATGAAGCTGGTCTGAATGAGTTCGTTCAACTGCCCATGACAGAGGCAATCTTTCTGCAAGCGGCCGTGCTACGCGCCCGCTTTGGAATGAAAACGCCTGATGCGCTGCACTTGGCGTGCGCACAGCACCATGGCTGCACTGCACTATGGACAAATGATGACCGCCTAGCGCAGGCCGGGCATGGGTTGGCGCGAAATATTTTGAAGTAGTTTTGTACGCAACCCAAGGCGTGTCAATACGCCTCAGTGAGCCTTGACACGCCTTAATGCGCTTTTTCCCAATTGGGGCCAATGCCAATCTCGGCCAGCAGCGGCACCTTTAGCGCCGCCACACTGGCCATGATGCGCGGAATTTCTACCCGTACCCATTCGACTTCAGCCTCAGGCACCTCAAAAACCAGCTCATCATGCACCTGCATGATCATTTTTGTGCCGCGCTTCTCAAGGTCCAGCACGTCCAGCACGGCGTTCATGCTGAGTTTGATCAGGTCAGCCGCCGTACCCTGCATGGGGGCATTGATGGCGGCCCGTTCGGCTCCAGCCCGGCGCGGACCGTTCGGCGAGTTGATTTCTGGCAGATACAGGCGGCGGCCAAAAACGGTTTCTACATAACCTTTGCTTTTGGCTGACAGTTTGGTCTCGTCCATGTAGTTCTTCACGCCGGGGTAACGCTGAAAGTACTTGTCGATGTAGGCGGCTGCGGCCTTGGTTTCAATGCCCAGGTTGCGGGCCAGCCCAAAGCTGCTCATGCCGTAAATGAGACCAAAGTTGATGACCTTGGCGTAGCGCCTTTGCTCGCTGCTGACCTGGGTCACGTCTACGCCAAACACTTCAGCAGCCGTGGCACGGTGCACGTCAATGCCTTCGGTAAAGGCGCGCAGCAGCGCAGCGTCTTCACTGATATGGGCCATGATGCGCAACTCGATCTGTGAATAGTCAGCACTCGCAATCACGCTGCCTGCAGGTGCCACAAAGGCCTCGCGCACCCGGCGGCCTTCTGCAGTTTTGACAGGTATGTTCTGCAGGTTCGGGTCGTTGCTGCTGAGCCTGCCAGTCACAGCCACGGCTTGCGCGTAGTGGGTGTGGACTCGGCCCGTACGCGGCAAGGCCAGTTGGGCGAGTTTGTCGGTGTAGGTGCCCTTGAGTTTTGACAAACCCCGGTGCTCCAGCAGCCGGGCGGCTATGGGGTGGTCGTCGGCCAGTTTTTCGAGTGTTTCTTCGTCGGTGCTGTAGGCGCCGCCTGGCGTTTTTTTGCCGCCTGGCAGGCCCAGCTTGGTAAAGAATATTTCACCGATCTGCTTGGGTGAAGCCAGGTTAAAGGGCTGGCCCGCCAACTCATAGGCCTCGGTTTCGAGTTGCAAGATACGCGTGCCCAGCTCGCCACTTTGCTTGGCCAGCATGGGCGCGTCAATCAGCACGCCGTTGCGCTCGATGCGGTACAGGCTTTCGCTGCTTTTTATCTCCAGCTCATAAATAAAGCGCAGTTTTTCATTGGCTTCAATCTGCGGCCACAGCACGCGGTGAACGTCCAGGGTCTGGTCAGAGTCTTCGCACGAATACTCAGCCGCTTTGGCAATATCAACCTGGTTGAATTTGATCTGGTGTGCGCCCTTGCCGCACAAATCTTCATAACTGATGCCACTGCGCCCCAGGTGCCGGTCAGCCAGGCTGGCCAGCCCATGCGGCTTGTTGACTTCAAGCACATAGCTTTGCAGCATGGTGTCGTGCGCATAGCCTTGAACTTCAATACCGTGGTTGGCAAAAACGTGGCGGTCGTATTTGACGTGCTGGCCGAGCTTGAGTTTGGCGGGGTTTTCAAGCCACGGTTTCAGTCTGGCCAGCACCTCATCACGCGGCAGCTGTGCCGGGGCATCGGGGTAGTCGTGGCTCAAGGGAATATAGGCGGCCTCGCCGGGCGTGACGCTAAAGCTCACGCCCACAATTTCTGCGCGCATCTCATCAAGTGAGGTGGTTTCTGTATCGACCGCCACCAGGTCGGCGGCGAGCAGTCTGGCCAGCCAGCTGTCAAACGCTTCCCAGGTAAAGATGGTGTCGTAAATGACGCTGCTGCGCTGCTTTGGCACAGGCTGCACATCATCCGCAGGTTCGTCAAAAAGACCGGGGGCTGATTTGCTGGCCGACCGTTCAGGCTGAGCCTGTCGAAGCCCTTCGACAGGCTCAGGGCGAACGGTATTATTTTCCAGCGACCTGACCAGCCCCTTAAAGCCATATTTTTCATAAAACAGGGCCAGGGCCCCCATATTTTGGCTACCGACAGCTATTGAATCCATAGCAGGCAGCCCGTCGATATAGCCATCAAGCTCGCAGTCTTTCTTAATCGTCAGCAGTTCGCGGCCTTTGGGCAGCCATTCAAGTGATGCACGCAGGTTGTCACCGACCACGCCTTTTATCTCACTGGCTCTGGCCACCAACGCGTCAAGCGAGCCGTATTCAAGCAGCCACTTAACTGCGGTTTTAGGGCCGCACTTGGGCACACCGGGCACGTTGTCCACCGCGTCGCCCACCAGCGCCTGGTAATCCACCATCAAACGGGGCGGCACGCCAAATTCAGCCTCAACCCCGGCCAGGTCGCGCCGCTTGTCGTTCATGGTGTCAATGACCGTGATGTGTTCGTCCACCAGCTGGCTCAGGTCTTTGTCGCCGCTTGAAATAATCACTTCAATCGCCTGCTTTGAGGCCATGCAGGCCAGCGTGCCAATCACGTCATCGGCCTCCACGCCGGGCACGGCCATGACTTTCCAGCCCAGCAGCTCGACTACTTCATGCACAGGCTCGATCTGGCTGCGCAGATCGGGTGGCATGGGCGACCGGTTGGCCTTGTAGGCCGGGTACATATCGTCCCTGAAGGTCGGGCCTTTGGCATCAAACACACACACCGCGTAGTCGGCGCGCACGTCTTTTCGCAGCTTTTGCATCATGTTGACCATGCCGCGAATCGCCCCGGTGGCCGGGCTGAGCGGGTCAGCCGGGTTGGCGCGCAAATCTGGCATGGCATGAAAGGCGCGATACAGGTAACTGGAGCCGTCCACCAGCAGAAGGGTTTTTTTGTCAGTAGTCATGCTGTGGAATTGTCAGCGATATCTGCAGCCCTCGGCATGGCTCCTGTAAACCCCTGGCTACCGGAGTGCCCGGCCTACAATGCAGGCATGAAACACGTTTTGCCATCTTTGCCACGGACGGCGCTTATTGCGGGCCTGCTCGGCCTCGGCTTTGCACTGCCTGCTTTTGCGCAAAGCCCCACTGCGACTGCCTCGCCAGCGCAGCTGCGCTCTGCCGATGCCGCCGCGCCGACGCCTTCCACTACCGATCAAAAAATTCAGCGCATTCGCACTGAAGATTCGGGCTCGCGCATTGACGAGCTGCGGGTGGGCGGTGAAACCCAAAGTATCACGGTTCAGCCCAAGGTTGGCTCCAGCGTTCCTTCATATGAAGTCAAACTGCCCGACAGTGCCAAGGGCAACACGCCCTCGGCATCCAGCGGCGACACCAATGGTTCGCGCGTCTGGAACGTGCTGAAGTTCTAATTTTTTCAGGGCGTAGTTTCAGGCATGGCCGTTTTTACTGAAGTCTCGTTTGACGAGGCGGCTGCTTTTTTGCAGACACTGGACCTGGGCAATCTGCAAACCATCAAGGGCTGCGCAGGCGGCATTGAAAACACCAACTATTTTGTCGACACAGACCGCGGCGACTATGTGCTGACGCTGTTTGAACGCCTGACGTTTGAACAGTTACCGTTTTACCTTCATTTAATGAAGTATCTCGCCGGGCGCGGCATTCCGGTGCCCGACCCCGCAGCCGGTAAAAACGGCAATATTTTGCACCGCCTGAAGGGCAAACCTGCTGCCGTCGTCAATAAACTGGCGGGCTCCAGCGAGCTGGCACCCACCGCCGCACATTGCGCGGGCGTAGGCAACATGCTGGCGAACATGCATCTGGCGGGGCGCGATTTTGCCTTGCACCAGCCCAATCTGCGCGGCCTTGCCTGGTGGAACGACACCGTGCCGGTGGTGTTGCCGCACATCACCCCTGAGCAGCGCAGCCTGATCCTGGGCGAGCTGGCCTACCAAAACCATATTGCGGCTTCTTCAGGCTACAAGGCGCTGCCGACAGGTGCCGTGCACGCCGACCTGTTTCGCGACAACGTGATGTTTGAGCATGGCCAGCTGACTGGCTTTTTTGACTTTTACTTTGCGGGCTGCGACACCTTTTTGTTTGACCTCAGCGTGTGCCTGAACGACTGGTGCGTGGACTTGCCCACGGGCCGCCATGACGCTGGCCGCGCCCATGCTTTTTTGGCGGCCTACCAGTCGCAACGCCTTTTGACCGCGCAAGAGCGCGCCCTGCTGCCCGCCATGCTGCGGGCTGGCGCGCTGCGTTTCTGGATTTCACGCTTGTGGGACTTTCACCTGCCGCGCGAAGCAGCAGTGCTCAAAGCCCATGACCCCAGCCATTTTGAACGTGTGCTGCGCCAGCGGGTCAACCACCCGATAACCTTGTAAGCCTTAACGACCCGGCACCAACTCATGAAACTCAACATCGTTCCGGCACGCACGGGCATTACCTGGTTCAAGCTGGGCTTCAAGACTTTTTTGCAGCAGCCGCTGGCCATGTCTGGCCTGTTTTTCATGTTCATGGCCATGCTGTCGCTGGCCACACTGGTGCCTTTCATCGGTTCGGCGCTGGCGCTGGCGCTTTTGCCCGCCGCAACGCTGGGACTGATGGCGGCCACGCAAGAGGCAACCAAAGGCAAATTCCCAATGCCCTCAATTTTGATCAGCGCCTTCAGGGCTGGCAAGCAGCGCATGCAGGCCATGATGGTGCTGGGCGGCCTGTACGCCGTGGGGTTTTTGATGATTATGGGTATATCCAGCATGGTTGACGGTGGTCAATTTGCAAAGCTTTACCTCGTGGGCGGAAAAATCACTGAAGAGTTGGTGACGCAAGGCAACTTTCAGGCCGCCATGTGGGTGACGATGGCCCTGTATCTGCCGTTGTCGCTGCTGTTCTGGCATGCCCCTGCGCTGGTGCACTGGCATGGCGTGACGCCCGTCAAAAGCCTGTTTTTCAGCCTGATGGCCTGCTACAAGAACTGGGCAGCACTTACCGTTTATGGCCTGGTCTGGGTAGGCGTTTTCATGGTGGCAATGGTGGTGGTGACCATCATTGCCGCGCTGCTGGGAAACCCGGTTTTTGCGGGTCTGGCCATGTTTCCGGTAGCGCTGGTGATGATGGCGTTGTTTTTCACCTCGATTTACTTTACGTTTCGTGATAGCTTCACGGCAACACCAACAGATGCGTCTGCCACAGCTTCAGCATCACAAAACCTGCAAGATCCGGACAACCCAGGAGACGCACCATGACCCAGCACCTGCTGCAAAACCGCAGTGAAACAGAGCTTTTGTGGTTTCAACGGCGCGACACCCTCAAAGCCGCCGCGGCCTGGATGGCCATGGGGGGCCTGCCAGCCGCCATGGCCCAGCAGCGAAGCAATGTGGTTGAAATGGTCGGTGACGCGCTGCTTAATGGCAGCCGACTGCTGCCCAACCAGACCGTGCAAACCGGTGACCGGATTGAAACCGGGCCGGGGGCGGGTCTGGTGTTTGCGCTGGGTAACGCCTCATTTCGGGTCAGGCAAAACACCCTGATGACGGTAGAGCGCGGCTCCACGCTTTCAGCGGTAAGCCTGCTGCGAATCATTACGGGCGGTGTGGTCAGCGTGTGGAACAAGGGCGGCAGCCGCTCTATCGTGACGCCCACCCTGACAGCTGGCATTCGCGGTACTGGCGTGTACACAGAGGTTTTGCCTGCACAAAACAACCGCACTTATTTTTGCAATTGCTACGGAACTGTCGACGTTGAAGCAGGCGGCAATAAAACCGTATCGCAGGCGGACTACCACCAGTCGTTCTGGGCCACTACCGATGCGCAGGGGACTACCACGCTCACATCGGCAGGTTACTTGAACCACACCGACGAAGAGCTGGAGTTTTTGGCGCGTTTGATCAACCAGCGTACCTACTGGCAAATCGTCGGGCGCAAAGGTACGCCAGACGGCAAGGGCTCGATGGGATACTGACCCGCACGGGTGGGATTTGACCTTGGTCTGGCAACAAGCCCACGCATCCAGTACGATCCGCTTCGGTTCAAAAATCAAAGGGTCAAGTCATGGTTCTGTTTTCATCAAGGGCTGTATTTTTTGCATTCGGTTTGGCGTGTATCAGTCTTGCGCCACTTCCGGCCAGGGCTGCCGATACCGTTTTCAGTACTGATGCCGCGCCTGTGGCATCCAAGCCCGACCGCATGGCCGCAGCGCGTGACGCCATCAAGGCCAAAGACTGGAAAAAATCAGTAGCCGAGCTGACGCAGGCCGTCAAAGACCAGCCTGGAAATGCCGATGCGCACAATCTTCTGGCTTACTCCTACCGCAAGCAGGCCACGCCAGACCTGGCCAAGGCGTTTGAGCACTACAACGCAGCCCTCAAGATCAACCCGAATCACAAGGGCGCCAATGAATACATAGGCGAGGCTTACCTGATGGACAAAAAGCCCGCCAAGGCTGAAGAGCACCTGGCGCGGCTAAAAACCATTTGCGGCAATACCAGTTGCGAAGAGTATGAGTATTTGGCCAAATCAATCGCCGACTACAAGGCTAAAAACAAGTAACTGAGCTTGAGGGCGCTCAGACTACGGTTAGTTTGGCCACGCTCAATGCCAGCCACTTGACGCCGTGCCGCGTGAAATTGATCTGCGCCCGGGCATCGTCACCACTGCCTTCAAGCATCAGCACCTTGCCCTCGCCAAACTTGGCGTGAAACACGTCGATGCCGGTTTTGAGGCCATGTGAAGGCGCATTTTTCTGTGGCGGCACCGCAGGGTTCGCAAACCGCTCCGATTGACCGTTTTTAGAAGCAAACAGGCTGCTAGCCCAATCATTACGGTTACTACCCGCTCCTGAATTGGCAGCACCTCCCCAGGCATTCTGACCACCACCCAAACCGGATGCAAAGCCCTGGTTCTTGGGTGTGATCCATTTAAGAGACGCTTCGGGCAGTTCCTCAAAAAACCGGCTTTTAAGGTTGTAACGCGTTTGGCCGTGCAGCATGCGCGTCTGCGAGTGGCTCAGGTACAGGCGCTTGCGCGCACGCGTGATGGCCACATACATCAGGCGGCGTTCTTCTTCAATTCCGCCTGCATCACTGAGTGAGTTTTCGTGGGGAAAAACGCCGTCTTCCAGACCGGTGATAAACACGCAGTCAAACTCCAGCCCCTTGGATGAATGCACCGTCATAAGCTGCACGGCGTCTTGCCCGGCCTTGGCCTGGTTGTCACCCGCCTCAAGTGCAGCGTGCGTCAAAAAGGCCGCCAATGGTGACAGGGTTTCACCGGTTTCGGCGTCAGGCGCCAAAAACTCGGGCGAAGGTTCGTCCAGCAAGGCCGCAGACAAATCCAGCCCCTGACTGGCCGGCGACTGGCTCAGGTTTGGTGCCTGCATGGAGCCGCCCAGCTCGTCCACCGGCAAGGCCACGGCATCGCGCCCAAAGCCCTCCTGCCCCACAAATGACTCAGCCGCGTTGACCAGTTCAGCCAGGTTCTCCAGCCTGTCCTGACCTTCTTTTTCAAGCTTGTAGTGTTCCTCAAGCCCGCTGTGCTGCAACACCAACTCAATGATTTCGCGCAGCGTCATGCCCTCCGTCTGCTCGCGCAGTACGTCAAGCTTGGCCACAAAAGCGCCCAGGTTGGCACCTGCCTTGCCCGGTACGGCGCTGACGCCGTCATGCAGCGAGCAACCGGCCGCGCGTGAGATGTCTTGCAATTGCTCAATACTTCGCGCGCCTATGCCGCGCGGCGGAAAGTTGACCACGCGCATGAAGCTGGTGTCGTCATGCGGGTTCTCCAGCAGGCGCAAATACGCCAGCGCATGCTTGATCTCG
>JANOCP010000234.1:0-23077 GCA_031412235.1 Polaromonas sp. | reverse complement strand
GAAGAAGGCGTTAACGAAAAAATGGCCGAGTTCATCAACCCGCTGGCTGTGCTGGCTGAGCAGATGACCAAGTTCACCACTGAACTGGGCTTCAAGGGTTTCCAGAACGCTGACGAAGTAGGCGCTGCTGCGGTTGACTATTTGCGGGTGGCCGGACACCTGGTATTTGGCTACTTTTGGGCCCGCATGGCGCAAGTGGCGTTGCGCGAAATCGCCAGCGGAAACACTGACAAGTTCTACGTCGCCAAGCTGCAAACCGCACGCTTTTACTTTGCCAAGCTGTTTCCTGAGACTGCAACCCTGATGCGCACAGCGCGCAGCGGTGCCAGGTCGCTGATGGAAACTGACGAAGCGCTGGCCTGATCACATCCTGCCACTGCCCACTGCCCATTGCCCATTGCCTTACCGGAGACTTCTATGAAACGTACCCTGATCGCCTCTATGCTGGCTACCCTTTCAATGGCAGCGGCGGCGCAGGCCACACCGGCCGGCCTCTGGCGCAGCTTCGACGAGAAGACCAGCGAGCCAACCGCTGAGATTCGCATCACTGACACCGGCGGTGTGCTGAACGGCAAAATAGAAAAGCGCCTGCTGCCCAACGTCAAGCCCGACGAACTCTGTACCGAATGCAGCGACGACCGCAAGGACAAACCCAAGCTGGGTCTGGAGATCATTCGGGGTGCCAAAAAGGCGGCCGATGCAGAGGTCTGGCAGGGTGGCAAGCTGCTTGATCCTTCCAGCGGCCGCAGCTGGACCTTGAAGATGACGCCTATCGACGGCGGTAAAAAAATGGAAGTGCGCGGCTCCTTCGGCCCCTTTGGCCGCACCCAGATCTGGACACGAATCCAGTAGGGCGCGAGTTGCCGCCGCGTGAACCAACAAGTCATTCAAGAGAGAACAAACATGTCCCGATTCCAAGTCAAAAAAGTCGCCGTTCTGGGCGCAGGCGTCATGGGCGCGCAGATTGCCGCTCACCTGGTCAATCTCAAGGTACCGGTGATGCTGTTTGACCTGCCGGCAAAAGAAGGTCCCAAAAATGGCATCGTCATGCGTGCCATTGAGGGTCTGAAAAAGCTCAAGCCCGCGCCACTGGGTGTGCCTGAAGACGCGGCGCTGATTGGCATGGCCAATTACGATGAGAACATGGAGCAATTGCGTGAGTGCGACCTGATCATCGAGGCGATTGCCGAGCGCATGGACTGGAAGACAGACCTGTATCACAAGATTGCACCCTTCATTGCAGAAGGCGCGATTGTTGCCAGCAATACTTCGGGCCTGTCGATCACCAAACTGAGCGAGGCATTGCCGGAGTCCATCAAGCCACGCTTTTGCGGCATTCACTTTTTCAATCCGCCGCGCTACATGACGCTGGTTGAGTTGATCAACACGCCAACCACCGAATCAAAAGTGCTGGACGACCTGGAGGCATTTGTCACCAGCGCTTTGGGCAAGGGCGTGATTCGCGCGCACGACACCCCCAACTTCATCGCCAACCGCGTGGGTATTGCAAGCATTCTCGCGACAATTAAAGAAGCCGAGAATTTTGGCCTGAGCTATGACATCGTTGATGACCTGACCGGCAAAAAGCTGGGCCGCGCAAGCTCGGGTACTTTCCGCACCGCTGACGTGGTGGGGCTGGACACCATGGCGCACGTCATCAAAACACTGCAGGACAACCTGGGCGAAGGCCCAGGCAAAACGCCTGACCCGTTTACCAACATGTACGGCACACCACCCGTGCTGGCCAAACTGCTCGAATCCAAAAGCCTGGGCCAAAAGACCGGTGCAGGCTTTTACAAGAAGGTCGGCCGCGACATCATGCGGCTTGACCCTGAAAGCATGGAATACGTGGCCGGTGGTGCCAAGGCCAATGATGTGGTGGGACGCATGCTTAAAAAACCAGCCGGTGAACGCCTCAAATTGTTGCGCGAAGCCGAGGGCGCAGAAGCCCGCTTTCTGTGGGCGATATTGCGCGACCAGTTTCACTATGCTGCCGTGCACTTGGAAACGATTGCCGAAACTGCGCGTGATATCGACTTTGCCATGCGCTGGGGCTTTGGTGCCAAACAAGGCCCGTTCGAGTTGTGGCAACAGGCCGGCTGGTTGCAGGTAGCCACCTGGATAAAAGAAGACATCGACGCAGGCAAGGCCATATCCAGCGCGCCACTGCCTGACTGGGTATTCAACGGGCCAGTGGCCGAGTCGAACAATGGGGCAGGTGGCGTGCACACGCCGCAAGGTTCATGGAGCGCATCGGCCAAAAAATTCATCGCCAAACGCTCTCTGCCGGTTTATGCACGCCAGCATTTTCCTGAAGATGTGCTGGGCGCAAACGCACCATCCTTCACCACCGCAGGCACGACGCTGCATGAAGACGACGCCATACGGCTGTGGACTCTCGACGGTGATCAGGGCGATGTGCTGATCGCCAGTATCAAGACCAAAATGCATGCCATCAGCCCTGACGTTGCAGAAGGTCTGGCCATGGGTATTGAGATGGCCGAGAAAAGCTACAAGGGCATGGTCATCTGGTCCAACGACGAGATGTTCTCTGCCGGTGCCGACCTGCAGGCCATGCTGCCGGCGTTCATGATGAGTGGCGTCGCGGCCATTGACGAGGTAGAGGCTGAACTGCAGAACGTGATGCTCAAAATGCGTTACGCCGCCGTACCGGTGGTGTCTGCAATACGCGGCCTGGCTCTGGGGGGCGGTTGCGAAATGGCCGTGTATTCAGCCAAGCGCGTCGCCGCGATGGAAAGCTATATCGGCCTGGTAGAAGTGGGCGTCGGTCTGGTGCCCGGTGCGGGTGGCCTGGCCTACATCGCACGCCGCGCTGCCGAAAATGCGGCGACGTCTACCAACAAGGACATGCTGCCCTTTTTGACCGAGGGCTTTACCGCAGCCGCGATGGCAAAGGTCGGTACCAGCGCCATTGAGAGCCGTAAGATTGGCTACCTGATGGATAGCGATGTGATCGTGCCCAACGTGAACGAGCTGCTGTTTGTGGCGCTCAATGAGGCGCGCTCGATGTTTGACTCGGGCTACCGCGCGCCTTTAAAGCGCTCTTTCCCGGTAGTGGGCCGCAATGGCCTGGCCACCATCAAGGGCCAGCTGGTCAACATGCGCGACGGCGGTTTTATCAGCGCCCATGACTTTCATATTGCCAGCCTGATCGCTGGCGTCGTGTGCGGCGGCGATGTGGACAACGGCACGCTGGTGACGGAAGAGTATTTGATGACGCAGGAGCGCAAGGCATTTTGCTCATTGCTGGAGAACGCCAAAACGCAGGAACGCATCATGGGCATGATGTCCACCGGCAAACCGGTTCGTAATTGATAAAGCTACTGCGGAATCACCATGCGTCGTTGCAGCCCAGAACCAATCCTCACGTACCTGAGTACGCTCCGGTTGCTTCCGGGCACCCGCGCCTAGCCTGATGATTTCCTCGCTACGCTTTCTCAATCACGAACTCCTATCCGTATGACCATCTCAAAACAAACACCTAATCGCCTGGCGCGCCAGCTCGAACGCCTTTCTGAAGTGCCGGCGTTTGCCCGGCCCTGGTTTCGCAGCGTGGTGTTGCGCCGCGCTGTGCCGTTTACCGGCACGGCAGGCCTCAATTTTTTGCAGATGACGCCCAGCCTGGTTGAAATCGGCATCCGGAACAAAAAGAAAGTTCAAAACCATATCGAAGGCATACATGCCTCGGCCATGAACCTGCTGGCTGAAACCGCTACCGGCATGGTGGTGGGCATGAATGTGCGCGACGACTGCATTCCCCTGGCCAAAGAGCTGAAGATGGCGTTTAAAAAGCGCGCCACGGGCGACATGCGGGCAGTAGCGACGCTCACTGAAGAGCAGCGCGCACTGATGCAGGCCAGCGACAAGGGTGAAGTCAATGTGTCGGTCATCGTTACCGACGAGGCCGGTGTACACCCGGTTGAGTGTGAATTTGTCTGGGCCTGGATACCGTCCGGCCCAAGGAAGTGATTGTCAATGCTCACTGCACCTGACTCCGTTACCCTCTCCCGCTCGTGGGAGAGGGCTAGGGTGAGGGCAAGAGCGCTTCGACAAGGTCAGACCGATGCCGAGGCACTACTGTGGTTGAAGCTGAGAGGTCGACAAATTCTGAACCTGAAATTTCGCCGTCAGCACCCGATAGGTGTGTATTTCGCTGATTTCGTCTGCCTGGAGATAGGTCTGGTTATTGAGTTAGATGGCGGTCAGCATGCAGAAGATGCCGCCGGTAGTTATGACGCCAAACGCGAAAGTGATATGGCTGCATTGGGCTTTCAGACCTTGCGGTTCTGGAATAACGACGTTTTAAGCCAGACGGACGTGGTACTTGAAAAAATACTGCGAACCGCAGAATCCCTCACCCCAGCCCTCTCCCGCAAGCGGGAGAGGGAGCAAGAAAACATCAAAGGAACAACATCATGAGTAAGCAAATCCAGGACGCCTATATCGTTGCCGCCACGCGCACGCCTATCGGCCGCTCGCATCGCGGATTCTTCCGCAATACCCGGCCTGACGATCTGCTGGTCAGCGCATTGCGCGCCGCGCTGGCTCAAGTGCCCACGCTTGACCCCAAAGCGATTGAAGACATCATTTGTGGCTGCGCCATCCCGGAAGGCCCGCAAGGCCTGAACATCGCACGTATTGGCGCTGTGCTGGCCGGCTTGCCGACCAGCGTGGGCGGCATCACCGTCAATCGCTTTTGCGCCTCAGGCCTGTCTGCCGTGCAAATGGCGGCTGACCGCATTCGCGTTGGCGAGGCTGAAGTCATGATTGCTGCGGGGGTGGAGTCCATGAGCAATGTGCCGATGTCCGGTAACTCGCCATCGCTATCACCCGCCATGTTTGCCAATGATGAGAACATTGGCATCGCCTATGGCATGGGCCTGACTGCCGAGAAGGTAGCGCAGCAGTGGAAGGTCTCACGCGATGCGCAAGACCAGTTCGCCTTTGAGTCGCACATGAAGGCGCTCAAGGCCCAGCAGGCAGGTGAGTTCACCAACGAGATTACGCCGGTTGAAGTGACCGACCGCAGCGCGAATCTTGAAACCGGTGAAGTGATTGCCAAAACGCGTACCGTGAGCATGGACGAAGGCGCACGCCCCGACACCACGGTTGAAGGCCTGGCAAAACTCAAGACCGTATTTGCTGCGCGTGGCTCGGTCACGGCGGGCAACAGCTCGCAAACGTCAGACGGCGCAGGCGCGTTGATTTTGGCGAGTGAAAAGGCAGTAAAAGAATTCGGCCTCAAGCCACTGGCTCGTTTTGTGAGTTACGCCGCCAAGGGCGTGCCGCCGCATATCATGGGCATAGGCCCGATTGAAGCGATTCCAGCGGCGCTGCGTTATGCCGGCCTGCAGCAGGATGACATTGACTGGTTTGAACTCAACGAAGCGTTTGCAGCGCAGTCGCTCGCCGTCATCAACACGCTGGGCCTGAACACTGCAAAGGTCAACCCCATGGGCGGCGCGATTGCGCTGGGCCATCCGCTGGGCGCTACAGGCGCAATTCGGGCGGCTACCGTTATTCATGCCTTGCAGCGTCACCAGCTCAAGTACGGCATGGTCACCATGTGTGTGGGCATGGGCCAGGGCGCAGCGGGAATTTTTGAGCGTGTTTAAGCCGGCGGTTTAGCTGGTTTTTTATGCCAAATGTGTTCTCTGCCCAATACCTGCGGTTACTTACAGCTATTAATTACATAGCGACGAAGATTTGAAACGTTTCAGCCGGGTTCAGTGGGCAAGCAGTAAAACGGAGACTGTCATGCAAAAGCACTCGCTCAACACCAGTACCGCAGCGCTCTCAGTGCGGGTGTATGAAGCCTCGCAGACCAGCCACACCAGCGTGGTGATAGGCGGCGCCATGGGTGTGCGGCACGACTACTACGCCGCTTTTGCGCAGTGGTTGTCGGGGCAGGGCTTTCGCGTGACGACCTTTGACTACCGGGGGTCGGGCGATTCATTGCCGGACACGCCTGACGGTGGCCTGCGTGGCTTCCAGGCCAACCTGTTTGACTGGGCGGCTGATTACGAAGCCGTGGTTGACGCCGCCAAGGCCGCTTTGCCTGATGCGCCGCTGTACCTGCTGGGCCACAGCCTGGGTGCGCAATTGCCGGGGTTTTTCAGGAACCAGCACCAGGTTGATGGACTGGTCAGCATTGCAGCCGGCAGTGGTTACTGGCGAGACAACGCACCGCAACTCAGGCGCATGGTGCTGTATTTCTGGTACGTGCTGGTGCCGCTGGCCACGCGGGTTTGGGGATACTTTCCGGGGCGCAAGCTCAAAAAGGTGGGTGACCTGCCTGCTGGTGTCATGCTGCAGTGGCGCAAATGGTGTTTGAACCCGCACTACAGCGTGGGCGCCGAGGGCGAGGCAGCGCGACTCAGTTATGCCAGCGTGACCTTCCCGGTGCGCGCGCTGTCGATTACCGATGACGAGCTCATGACCTGGCGCGGTACGCAAAACCTGATCAACCTGTATGCCAATGCACCGCGCACCTTTGAACGCATTGCCCCGGCTGACCTGCAGGTCAAGCGTATCGGGCACTTCGGGTTTTTCCGGGAGCAGTTCAGCAATACCCTGTGGCCACGCACCCGACAGATTATTGAGGGCATGGCGGGTTTGCCACGCATTCCAGCACAGCGTCCCGTTACAGGCACGACTGCCTGATCCATCACCTTGCGGCAAACTTGACTGGGTATTTCAAGGAATAATCAGTCAAACCCTGGCGTACCGGCTTCAAGGCACAAAAGCCATACCCGAGCCAAAAAACCTGAACATCAAAACCACCATGACCACACCTTCAAGCATTCCTGAAATCCTCACCCACCTTGATTCAGGCGTGATGACGCTGACCATCAACCGGCTGGCCAGAAAAAACTCGATTACTTCCTTCATGTACGCAGCCATGGCTGATGTGCTGGTGGCGGCAGAAACGGACGGATCCGTCCGTGTGCTGGTGATACAGGGGCATGAAAGCATTTTTTCTGCCGGTAACGACATCAGCGACTTTTTGACCAAGCCGCCATCCAGCGCCGAGGCCCCAGTTTTCCGGTTCATGCATGCCCTTAGCGGCTTTACCAAGCCTGTGGTTGCGGCAGTGTGCGGCCCGGCTGTGGGCATAGGCACCACCCTGCTGCTGCATTGCGACCTGATTTATGCAGGCGACAACGCGGCGTTTTCAATGCCTTTCGTTAATCTGGGTTTGTGTCCCGAGCTGGCATCCAGTTACCTGGTGCCGCAGCTCATGGGTTACCCGCGTGCAGCAGAGGCATTGCTGCTGGGTGAGCCGTTTACGGCTGAGACCGCGCTTGAGATGGGGCTGATCAACCGCATCGTGCCGCCCGCAGAGGCCAGCGCCCTGGCCCAGCAACAGGCCCGCAAACTGGCTGCCAAGCCTCTGCCCTCCCTGATAGAGACCAAACGGCTGATGAAAAAAGGCGTTGCCAGCACCGTCACGGAACGCATCGCAGAAGAAAACGCCAGTTTTGGCCGCCTCCTGTCTGCGCCCGCAGCACGTGAGGCCTTCACTGCCTTCATGGAAAAGCGCAAACCGGATTTTTCGGCGGTTTGACGCTTGCCCAGCTCATTTTTTGAGTCAAACAGGCTCTGAGCCCAAGTAAATCGGCTACTGATAGCTATAAAAATAGTAGCAGTAGTCCGATTCGACGGGTCGGCCCAAACCGGCGATTTAGCGGCCCGGTTTGGTACCTGTGACTTCAACCTCAACCCGGCGGTCAGGCTGAAGGCACTCAATCAGTTTGGCAGTGGGCTTGTTACCGATGCATTCGCCGGGTTTTGTGACCGGGTTAGCACCGTTTACGCCCTGGGCTGCAATCTTGTTTGAGGCAATGCCGCCGCTCTCCACCAGATAGGCGCTCACCGCTTCTGCACGGCGGCTGGACAGCTTCAGGTTGTAGGCTTGTGAGCCAATCCTGTCGGTGTGGCCTGTCACCCTGACGGCATCGTACTGGGTACCCTTGAGGTCAGCTGCGAACTTGTCAAGAGCCAGCTTGCCCGTAGGCTTGACGGCAGACTTGTCAAAATCAAAAAGTGAATCGGCCGAGAAACTGACCCTTACTGGCGCCGGTGGTGGCAAAGGCGCAGGTGGAGGGGGCGGCGGTGGTGGCGTCACAATAACCGGTGCCGCTGCAATAGCGACAGGCTCAACCATGACTGAGCGCGGCACCAAAGGTGGCGGGGTCTGCACTTTGCCGCCAAACTTGTAGACCAGGCCAACAGAAACCATATCTATGTGGCCCCGGTTGCCCACCGCGTCATTGATGCGATAGCGCTCAAGCTCGCCGCGCATCGACAGTGCTTCAGTAAATGCGTATTGCAGGCCGATGCCAATTTTGTAGTTCGTGTCGTTTTTGCTGGGGTTGGGGTTGGTTACACCGACCGCGCCCGTACCAGAGAAAGTACCGCGTGTCTGTGCGTAGTTGGCACCGACCCGGCCCAGAAGCGAAAACCGCTCGCTCAGGGGCAGTGTGCCGACGAGGTCAAGATTCAGGCCGCGCACGCGTATGTCTCCGTTAAGCGTGCCTGCCGGATTTGTAGTGGCCGTGAAGCCGAACTTGCCCAGGTCGAAATAGCCCCCTTCTAGCGCAAAGTTGGGGCTTAACTGATAACCGCCATAAATCTTGTAGCCGGTATCGCGGTCACGGTCAGCAATTGACGTGGTGGCCAGACCGGACGCAGCCAGGCCGCTGGTGATTCGTGCATCGTCTATCGTGGCGCTTGTCCGCCCCACGTTGCCGCCGGCATACCAGCCTGATTCTTGCGCCATGGCGGTCTGCATTGTGAGCAAAGTGGCAGCAGCAATGACGGCAGTACTAAATAGTCTTGCAGCCTGTGTTGAGGTGTTTTTGGGTTTCATGTTGTTCTCTTGTGTGTTGGTGAGCGATAGGTGTGCTGTGGGTCAGGGTGCAGGTACGTTGACCAGCGTGTTGACCAGCGTGACTGAGGCGCCCAAAGACAAGGCCCTGCCATTCAAGGTTACCGGCACGACGTTGCCAGCGGTTGAAAACGCTGCGCCTGACTGCGACAGGATGTTGCCCGTCATGGTGCCGCCGCCCGCCGCGTTAATGGTTGCCGCGCTGCCAACCTGCCATGAGACGTTTTTGGCCTGTGCGCCACCCGCCAGAATGACGCTCTGCGGAAACGCTGCACCGGGGCCGCCAACCGTCAGTGATGTTGCCATCTGAAACACCCATGCTGCATTGGCGTCGCCCTGGGCGTCAAGTGTCAGGTTGCCACCCTGGATCATGAATGAGCCTGCGGGTGCTGTGTACACGCCAGGAGCCAATGTCAGCCCGGCAAGGTTGGCACCAGGATTTGCACCGGGTGGCAGTGCTGCCAGCGCCAGGTAGGCGGCTTGTGCGTCAAGACGTGCCTGCGTTGCGATATTGCATGATGTGGCATTTGCGCCTGCCGAGGTTGGGCCGGTCGTTGAGTTTGTGCAGGTGTAGATCTTGCCAGTTACATTGCCGACATTGACGCCGGGGACTTCGGTGTAGACATCAGACGGAGCCGAGTCATGAAAACCGGTGACATTTACAGTGCCGGTCGCAATCGTTCCGATGTCAGCCGTGTTGCCATTGCTGCCCGTGACCACTGTCTGGTTGCCGGTATTGGTCATGCCCGCCGTGCCGCCAAATGAGCCAAATCGCGCCACCAGACCCAGATTTAGCGCCGCTGGGCCTGCTGCTGCCAGTACCGCAGTCTTGAAAGTCCAGACGTAACTGCAACCAATAGCGTTACCCGCGGCGCTTCTGACAGTGTTTTGGATAACCGCCGTATAGGAGGTGTTGGGCAGAAGTGCGGATGAAGTGTTCAGGGTGGCAACCATGGACGGCGCGTTGTAGTTGACCGATGCAGGTACCAGCGCTGCGCCGCCTGTGGGAGCCAGCGTGAAGCTTGTCGGGTTGATGGTGGTCGCATCCATGGCGATATTGAAGTTGGCGCTGATGGTTTTGCCCCCGCCAGCGACTCCGCTGGTACTGGTGGTTGCCAGCTGGTTACCGTTGGTCGGCGTGGTGGAGATAACAGCCGGAACGGTGGCGCTGGCTACCGGGCAAGCCGCGCCGGGTGCAATGGCACCCGCCGGAGGGTTGAAGACGACACCAACGCCGCCGGCCGCACCGCCATTGGTGCCAAATAGGGTGTCTCGTCCTGATCCGCCACCGCCGCACCCAACAGCCATGGCTGTCAGGAGCAGGGTGGTGATCCAGGGGCGTACTGAGCAGGGGGTATCTAATGTTTTCATCGGGTTGTCCTCGAGGGTTGAGTGAGCTTGTTTGACGTCATGGGTTGACCCTGTCAGAAAGTCAAAAAGTAACTACTTGTTTTATTTGGTATCTGACACCACTCGACAATACGCAGCTGGCTGTCAAGTCAGCGTGGGCTTGTGCGCCCTGCAGATGTAAGAAAAACGCTTTAGCTGTAAAAAGCGGTGCGGCCGGCCATGGCCCCAACGCTGTTCGGCTAGAGCAGGCGAATTTTGCGCGGCCAGGCGCGTGTTGATTCGGCAGCCCGCCCGTTGCTGCTGAGCGCTTGCATGCCCTGTTCGCGTGCAGCGAATGGGCGAGGTGGCGCTAACGAGGTGGCGCTAACGAGGTGGCGCTATTGAGCTGCCTGCTTGCGTAGCGTGGGCAGGCCGACGCCCGCTGCGTCAAAGCCGCCATCGACTGCCAGCACCTGGCCGGTCACAAAGCTGGCAGCCGAGCTGCATAAAAACCCGGTGGCAGATGCAATTTCTTCAACCGTACCGTAGCGGTTCAGCGGAATGGTGTCGTAGTAGTCTGAGCGAATCGCCACGCTGTGAACCAGCTTGGCCATTTCGGTATCGACCGGGCCAGGGGCGATGGCATTAACGCGAATGCCCACATTGCCCAGCTCTACCGCCTGCTGCTTGGTGAGGTGAATCAGCGCCGCCTTGCTGGTGCCATAGGCCACCCGCAGCGTACTGGCGCGCAGGCCAGAGATGGACGCGATGTTGACGATGGCGCCGCCACCGGTTTTTATCATCACCGGCGCGCAGGCCTGGGTACACAAAAAAGCCCCATCCAGATTGGTTGACAGCACGTGCCGCCATTCGGCAAAGGTCGTCTCGCCAATCGGCTTGAAAACCGCCACACCGGCGTTGTTGACCAATGCGTCAATGCGCCCAAAGTGGCTGCTCACTGCATCTACTGCCGCCTGTACTTGGTGCGGATCAGACACATCGCAATGCAGCGTCAGCAAGCGGCCGGGCTGCTTGAGCATGGCTGCGGCCTTTGCCAGCGTGTCCGGGTCTATGTCCAGCAGCGCAACGCTGTGGCCATGAGCCAGAAACCATTGGCCAATGGCCAGGCCGATACCGCGCGCTCCGCCGGTGACAAGCGCTACAGGCGTCGAAGAAGGGCTGGATGTCATGGCTTGCTCCGCAAGTTATCAGGGTTTGTTGGGCTTATCGGAATACGGCTTCAAGTCGAAGCGTGCATGGGGCGGTTCAGGGTCTAACAATCTTGCAGGGCCTGCCAAAATCATCGATTGCCACGTAGGTCAGGCTGGCTTCGGTCACCTTGATGTAGCGCTTCTGGCTGCGAAAGCGCTCGGCATAAACCTCGACCTGAACCGTGATGGACGTGGTGCCCACCCGGGTAACGCTGGCAAAAAACGACAATATATCGCCGACCCGCACGGGTTGCTTGAAAACGAATTCATTGACCGCCACCGTCGCCATTCGGCCATCCACATAGCGCGCCGGTACCACTGCACCTGCCAGGTCGACCTGCGCCATGACCCAGCCGCCAAAAATATCACCGTTGGCATTGCAGTCCGCCGGCATGGGTATGACCTTGAGTACCAGCTCTTTGTCGGTCGGCAGCTCAACGGTTTGGGTGTTGCCAGAAGTACTTGAGTGGGCGCTTGATTCAGAAGACATAGGCACAATCTGCAAAGAAATTTAAATTTGCCGGAGCGTCACGCACTCCTTTACTCTCCACCGATTGTCCCTTATGCGCTCCCGTGCTTCCAGTGCTGATTCATCCCTTGCCATGCCAGATGCTGTCAGCGCGCCGGGCTCACCTGCTACCGCGCCAACGCCTGCCCGGTCTGACCTCGATACCCTGAAGCGACTTTTCCCCTACCTGTGGGACTACAAATGGCGCGTGCTGGCCGCCTTGACCTTTATGGTTTGCGCCAAGCTGGGCAATGTGGGCGTTCCACTGCTGCTCAAAAACCTGGTGGACACGATGAACCTCAAGCCTGGCGACGTGCAGGCGGTGCTGGTAGTGCCTGCGGCGCTGTTGCTCGGTTATGGTTTGTTGCGGCTTTCTACCTCGCTGTTTACCGAGCTGCGTGAACTGGTTTTTTCCAAAGCCACCGAGGGCGCATCACGCAAGATCTCGCTCGAAGTTTTCCGGCATTTGCATGCGCTCAGCCTGCGTTTTCACCTCGAACGGCAAACCGGCGGCATGACGCGCGACATTGAGCGCGGCACCCGTGGTGTGCATTCACTCATCTCATATTCGCTTTACAGCATCATCCCCACGCTGATTGAGGTGGGTCTGGTGCTGAGCATTCTGGCCGTCAAGTTTGACATCTGGTTTGCCTGGATCACGCTGATTGCGCTGGCCTGCTACATCACCTTCACGGTTACCGTGACCGAGTGGCGTACCAAGTTCCGCAAGCAGATGAACGAGCTCGACTCGTCTGCCCACAGCCGCGCCATTGACTCGCTGCTGAATTACGAAACCGTCAAGTACTTCAACAACGAAAACTTTGAGGCCACGCGTTATGACGAAAACCTGGAGCGCTACCGCAAGGCCGCCGTCAAAAGCCAGACCACCCTGAGCCTGCTCAACACCGGCCAGCAGCTGATCATTGCCATCGGGCTGGTCGCGATGCTTTGGCGCGCCACACAGGGCGTGGTTGATGGCCGCATGACGCTGGGCGACCTGGTCATGGTCAACGCCTTCATGATCCAGCTTTATATTCCGCTCGGGTTTCTGGGTGTAATTTACCGCGAGATCAAACAAAGCCTGACCGACCTCGACAAGATGTTCACGCTGATGGAAAAAGAGCGTGAGATTGCCGATGACCCGTCCGCCCTGCCTATCCAGATCAACGCATCGCCTGCCGTCCGTTTTGAAAACGTCAGTTTTGCCTATGAAGCGGCGCGGCCCATTCTGAAAGGTGTGAGTTTTGAGATTCCACCCGGCAAAACCGTGGCGGTGGTCGGTTCATCCGGCGCAGGCAAGTCAACGCTGGCACGCCTGCTGTTCAGGTTTTATGACGTCCAGCAGGGCCGCATTACCATCGCCGGGCAAGACATCAAGGTCGTCACCCAGGCCAGTGTCAGGCAGGCCATTGGCATCGTGCCGCAAGACACGGTGCTGTTCAATGACACGGTGGAATACAACATTGCCTACGGCCAGCCGGGTGCCAGCAGGGCCCAGGTTGAAGAAGCCGCAAAATCCGCCCGCATACATGACTTCATCGCCTCTACCCCTCTGGGCTACAACACCATGGTCGGGGAGCGCGGGTTGAAACTGTCAGGCGGTGAAAAACAGCGCGTAGCGATTGCCAGAACCCTGCTGAAAAACCCGCCAGTCGTGATTTTTGACGAAGCTACTTCAGCACTTGACTCTGCCAACGAGCGCGCCATACAGGCCGAGCTGCGCACGACAGCCCAAAACAAGACCACGCTGGTGATTGCGCACAGGCTGTCTACCGTCGTCGATGCACATGAAATTCTTGTGATGGACGCCGGCCGCATAGCCGAGCGCGGCACCCACGAGCAATTACTGGCCATGCAAGGCGCCTATGCGCGGATGTGGGCGCTGCAGCAGAGTTCAGAGTAAGTTTTTTTGATCAAATAGTGCTTTAGCCCAATGATATTGGCTATCGGTAGCTATATATTTAGTAGCATACGAAGTTTGGATAGTGGATCATTCATACGGTTTGTCAGGTCTGATGGGCTGCGTTGGCGCATGCCTATGGGAATCTCCGTACGACCTGTCTGCGCGCTCAATCGCATAATCTGTTTATGGAAACCAAATGGCTAGAAGATTTCGTCAGCCTGGCTGAAACCCGCAGTTTCAGCCGATCTGCCACCCTGCGGCACGTGACCCAGCCCGCGTTTTCGCGGCGCATACAGGCGCTTGAGGCCTGGGCTGGCACTGACCTGGTTGACCGCAGCTCATACCCGACACGCCTGACCCCGGCTGGCGAGACGCTTTACAACCAGTCGCTCGAAATGCTGCAGGGTTTGCAGTCCACCCGCGCTATGCTCAGGGGTCATACCTCGGCCGGGCAGGACGTGATCGAGTTTGCAGTGCCGCACACCCTGGCGTTCACATTTTTTCCGGCATGGGTTACCAGTCTGAGGGAAAAATTTGGTCCCCTCAAAAGCCGGCTGATCGCACTGAACGTGCACGACGCTGTACTGCGGCTGGTGGAAGGCAGCTGCGACCTGCTGATTGCCTATCACCACGACTCGCAGCCCTTTCAGCTTGATCCGGGCCGCTATGAAATGGTCACCCTGGGCCAGGAGGTGCTTGCGCCCTATGTGAAACCCGACGCTGATGGTGAGCCGATGTTCAGGTTGCCAGGGCGGGCAGGGCAGCCCTTGCCGTATCTCGGTTATGCGCCGGGCGCCTATCTTGGCCGGGTGGTTGATTTGATCCTCAAGCAGTCAAGCACTGCCATCCACCTTGACCGTGTTTATGAAACCGATATGGCCGAAGGGCTCAAGGCCATGGCGCTTGAAGGCCATGGCATTGCGTTTTTGCCCTACAGCGCCGTCAAAAAAGAGCTACGTGCCAAAAAGCTCGTCAGCGCCGGCGACAAGCTCGAAATGACGATGGACATACGCGTTTACCGTGAGCGTCCTGCATCGCATGAATCCGCCAAAAGCCATGCCCAGGCGCTGTGGACCTACCTGCAGTCGCAGTCTCTTCCCAAGGCCGCTACCAGGGCGGCGACTAAGTAACAACCCTTAGCCGTTATAAAAAAAACGCATAGGTGGCCGCTGAAACGGCATTTGCATTTTCCGGGGGCCAAATTTACAGTTCGTGACGCTTTAATTGTGATGGCCGCTCATAAGGTTGCCTAATGCAAGCGGCTGGCATGGAGACTGCTTACACGGTCCCATGAATCCTGGATGTTTACCTGTGCACCACATCGGGGCTGGGTAGCCAGATCTCGAAAATAGGCACTGCAGTCACATTTGAATCGAGGCCCCTGCTGGTCAGGGGAGCCTGGTTTTTACCCCCGGGAGGATCGGGTAAACCTTGGGGCTTGCCCTGAGCCGACTCTCTAAAATAGCTTCTTATCAATCGCTTCCTTTCACTTACTGGAGATCTCATGAAACTCAAACTGGCCGCCCTTTCTATAGCCCTGCTTTCTACTGGCGGCGTTTTTGCTCAAGCCACCGACACCATCGCCAAGGTCAAGGCCTCTGGCGTTGTGACCATGGGCGTTCGTGACTCCTCGGGCGCGCTGTCATACACCCTGGGTGACGGCAAGTACACCGGCTTTCACGTTGAGGTTTGCAACAAGGTCATTGCCAATCTTGAAAAAGCAGTTGGCCGCAAGATTGAAGTCAAATACCAGGCTGTCACCTCGCAGAACCGCATCCCGCTGGTTCAAAACGGCACGGTTGATATTGAGTGCGGCTCAACCACCAATAACGCCACCCGTCAAAAAGACGTGGCCTTCCTGCCCACCACCTTTGTTGAGGAAGTGCGTTTTGCTGTCAAGGCAAACTCAAACATCACCGGTATTGCGCAGTTGAACGGCAAAAACGTGGCCACCACCACCGGTACCACCTCTGTGCAAACCTTGCGCAAAAACGAGCGTGCCACGGGCGTTGACTTCAAGGAAGTCTTCGGCAAAGACCATGCTGACAGCTTCTTGCTGCTTGAGTCCGGCCGTGCTGATGCCTTCGTGATGGACGGCGCTATTTTGGCAGGCAACATTGCGACCTCAAAAGCGCCTGCCGACTTCAAAATCGTGGGTGAAGTTTTGAGCGTGGAACCCATCGCCATCATGATCCGCAAGGACGACGCAGCCTTCAAAAAGCTGGGTGACGACACCGTCAAAGAAATGATGAAGTCTGGCGAAATTGCCAAACTTTGGGACAAGTGGTTCCTGCAGCCTATCCCGCCAAAAAACACCCGTGTGGGCTACGCCGCCAGCGAGAGCACCAAGGCCGCCTGGAACGCACCTAATGACAAACCCATGGAAGACTACGCCAAGAAGTAATTCAGGCGATTTCGTTTTTTATAAAACCCAAACCTCGCAATTGGTTTCAATTCGCGAGGTTTGTTGTTTTACAAAGCAGGTTTTAGGCAATTGAATAACAACAAGTTGGAGTCTTCATGAACTGGGACTGGAAAGTTTTTTTAAACGACGATGGCGGCGGTCGTACCTACCTTCAATGGATGTTTGATGCCTGGGGCTGGACGCTGGCTGTCGCAGGCGCATCGTGGGTGGTCGCCATGGTGGTGGGCCTGATGTTCGGTACCTTGCGCACGCTGCCCAACAGTCCCGTATTGACGCGCATTGCCAACGCCTGGGTTGAGCTGTTTCGCAACATTCCCCTGCTGGTGCAGATCTTCATCTGGTACTTTGTCATACCCAAGATATTCCCGGCGATGAAAGAGGTTCCAGGTTTCGTACTGGTCGTTTTTGCGCTCGGTTTTTTTACCTCGGCGCGTATTGCCGAGCAGGTCAGGGCGGGCGTGCAGGCTTTGCCGCGCGGACAGCGCTATGCGGGCATGGCCATGGGGTTTACCACCGCACAAACTTACCGCTACGTGATTTTGCCGATGGCGCTGCGCATCATCATTCCGCCACTCACCAGCGAATCCATGAACTTGCTGAAAAACTCGTCTGTCGCTTTCGCGGTGTCGATTGCTGAACTCACAATGTTCGCCATGCAGGCGCAAGAAGAAACCTCTCGCGGTATCGAAATTTATCTGGCGGTCACCTTGCTTTATGCAGCGTCAGCATTTGCCGTCAACCGTATTTTTGCCCTGATCGAAAAGAAAGCGCAAATCCCTGGCTATGTCATGGCTGGCGCATCAGGCGGGGGACATTGATATGCTGGGTTTAGACATGAGTTTCCTGAACTGGGAGATCATCTCCAAGTTCGTGATCAAGGGCTTCTGGTTCAGCATTCAGTTGACCATCATTGCCACCATTGGCGGCATTATTCTGGGCACCATCCTGGCGTTGATGCGGCTCTCGGGTAAAAAATGGCTTGCCACGCCCGCCACCATTTACGTCAATGGCATGCGATCTGTCCCGCTGGTGATGGTGATTTTGTGGTTCTTCCTGCTGGTGCCTGCCGCGTTTTACGCGCTGATACCCGGCGGCGCCAATAACCGGGCTGAAATTTCGGCCATCATCACCTTCGTGGCGTTTGAGGCGGCGTATTTCAGCGAGATCATGCGGGCTGGCATTCAATCGATTTCGCGCGGACAAGTCAACGCCGGGCGCGCCCTGGGCATGACTTATGCGCAAAACATGAAGCTGATCGTATTGCCCCAGGCCTTTCGCAACATGGTGCCGATTTTGCTCACGCAAACCATCATCCTGTTTCAGGACACCTCGCTGGTCTACGCCATTGGCGCTTATGACCTGCTCAAGGGCTTTACCACCGCTGGCAAAATTTATGGACGCACTGAAGAGGCCTATCTGTTGGCTGCCGTGGTCTATTTTGTGATGTGCTTTGGCTTGTCGTACATGGTCAAGCGCCTGCAAACCAAAATCGCCATCATTCGGTAAACCGCTACACATACACAAGCATTAACAAAAACGCTCTGGAGAAAAAGATGGCAATGATTGAAATGAAGGAAGTGTCCAAGTGGTACGGCACAGTGCAGGTATTGAACAACTGCACCACAAGTATCAAAAAAGGCGAGGTGGTTGTGGTCTGCGGGCCTTCGGGTTCGGGCAAGTCAACATTGATTAAAACCATTAACGCGCTTGAGCCTTTTCAGAAGGGCGAGATTTTTGTGGATGGCCAAGCGGTGCATGATCCCAAAACCGATTTACCGAAACTGCGCTCCCGCGTCGGCATGGTGTTTCAGAACTTTGAGCTGTTCCCGCACCTGAGCGTGACTGAAAACCTCACGCTGGCGCAAATGAAGGTATTGGGACGCAAGCCCGAAGAAGCCAAAGCACACGGGCTCAAGTATCTTGACCGCGTAGGGCTCATGCTGCACAAAGACAAGTTCCCCGGCCAACTTTCAGGCGGTCAGCAGCAGCGTGTGGCGATTGCCCGGGCGCTCAGCATGGACCCGATTGCCATGCTGTTTGACGAGCCAACGTCTGCGCTTGACCCTGAAATGGTCGGTGAGGTACTCGACTGCATGATGGACCTGGCCAAAGAGGGCATGACCATGATGGTGGTCACGCACGAAATGGGCTTTGCCAAAAAGGTCGGCAGCCGCGTGATTTTTATGGATGTGGGCGGCAAGATTCTGGAAGACTGCTCGACCAATGAGTTCTTCATGCACCCTGAAAATCGTCAGGCGCGCACCAAGGATTTCCTGAACAAGATCCTGTCGCACTGAATCGCGCCTGGAGTGCCGCCTGTGGCGCGGCACCAGCCTGCAGATGCCTCCTTCGGATTTGGGACAATAGCGTTATGAATGAAATAACCATTACCCGCCCCGACGACTGGCATCTGCATGTGCGCGACGGCGACGCCCTGCACACCGTGGTGCCCCACACCGCAGCCCAGTTTGGCCGGGCCATCATCATGCCCAACCTGCGCCCGCCGGTGACTACCGCCGAGCAGGCTGTCGCGTACCGCCAGCGCATCCAGGCCGCCGTGCCGGCCGGATTGGCGTTTGAGCCCTTGATGACGCTCTACCTGACCGACAACCTCCCGCCTGACGAGATCAAACGCGCCAAAGATGCGGGAGTGGTAGCCGCCAAGCTTTACCCTGCCGGTGCAACGACCAACAGCGACGCTGGCGTAACCGACTTGCGCAAAACCTATAAAACACTTGAAGCCATGCAGCGCGAGGGCCTGCTGCTTTTGGTGCATGGTGAAGTCACTTCACCCGACATTGACCTGTTTGACCGGGAAGCGGTGTTTATCGAGACGCAGCTCATTCCTCTGCGCCGTGACTTCCCGGAACTCAAAATCGTGTTCGAGCACATCACCACCAAAGAAGCCGCACATTACGTGCGTGATGCAGACCGTTTTACAGCGGCGACCATCACGGCGCATCACCTGCTGTACAACCGCAACGCGATCTTTACTGGCGGCATCCGTCCGCATTACTACTGCCTGCCGGTGCTCAAACGCGAAACCCATCGGCTCGCCCTGGTTGATGCGGCGATAAGCGACAACACGCGGTTTTTCCTCGGCACAGACAGTGCCCCGCACCCCGCCCACCTGAAAGAGCATGCCAGTGGCTGTGCAGGCTGTTACACCGCGCATGCCGCGATGGAGCTGTATGCCGAGGCGTTTGAGGCGGCGGGCGCCCTCCACAGACTGGAGGCTTTTGCAAGTTTTAACGGCGCTGACTTCTACGGTTTGCCGCGTAACCAGGGCAGCATCACCCTGAAAAAAGAAAGCTGGACGCCGCCCGAGAGTTTCGCGTTCGGTGAAGGCCAGCTCAAGCCGCTGCGTAGCGGTGAAAGCCTGGCCTGGCGCATGGTGTGACCCGTGATGTGATTGATTGGGGTGCGCCCTGGCTTGCGCCATACAAGGCCGCTGGGCAAGCGCTTCCCGATGGGTCAGATGGCAACGTTGCAGAGGCACTGAATAAGTCTGGCAGTTCACCTGTTCAATTCGTCACGCAATCAGCGCTGCCCGACGGCACCGCCTACGAACAATTCATTTTTGACACCAGTACCGTCCCCACCAGAGACAACCTGCATGATTTTTTCAATGGCCTCTGTTGGCTGACATTTCCGCAGATCAAGAAAAAGCTCAACCAGCTCCAGGCTGAACAGCTCGCCATGGATGGCGTGCAAAAGGTACGTGGCCCGGTGCGTGACGCGCTCACGCTGTTTGATGAAAACGCAGCATTTTTGCTGGCGCCCCAGCCGCTGTGGGATGCGCTGCTTGCCAGAGACTGGAAGCGGCTGTTTGTTGAGCTGCGCCCGATGTGGGCAGAGGCGCAACTGGTTTTATTTGGACACGCACTGCTTGAGAAGCTGGTTTTTCCGCGAAAACCTATCGTAGCCCATGTTTATCGGGCGCAAGCAGCTACTGATTCGATAGCGGCGCTGGATGCCTGGATCGCAGCGGATCTGGGCGCTGAAAAACTCGCCAGCAAACCTTTTGCGCCGCTGCCGGTGCTGGGTGTACCCGGCTGGTGTCACGACAACGAGAAACTTTCCTTTTATGAGGACATTCTTGTTTTCAGGCCAGAAAGCAAGAAAATAGTCAAAAAATAAGTCAAGCTTCGGCGCGTAGCTCTTGAGCTTGCCAGCCCGCACCCCATTTGAAGAATTGTTGAGTTAACTTCCACCCGGAGATTCCATGAAACGTATTTTCCTCTTCGTCATGACCAACCTGGCCGTCATCGTCGTGCTGGGCATCATTGTCAATATCCTGGGTCTGAACCGCTTCATCACCGCGCAGGGTTTAAACCTCACGTCACTACTCGGTTTTGCCCTCGTTATGGGTTTTGGCGGCGCGTTTATTTCGCTGCTGATCAGCAAGCCGGTGGCCAAGTGGAGTTCGGGCGTTCGCGTGATCAATGAGCCACAAAACGCAGACGAAGCCTGGATTGTCGACACTGTCAAAAAGTTTGCGGACAAAGCGCAAATCGGCATGCCTGAAGTGGGTATTTTTGAAGGCGCACCGAATGCGTTTGCTACGGGCGCTTTCAAGAATTCAGCCTTGGTGGCGGTGTCGACGGGCTTGCTCCAAGGCATGACCAGGGAAGAAATTGAAGCCGTGATTGGCCACGAAGTTGCGCACATTGCCAACGGTGATATGGTGACCATGACGCTAATTCAGGGTGTGATGAACACATTCGTGGTGTTTATCAGCCGCGTTGTCGGGTACTTTGTAGATAAAGTTATTTTGAAAAACACCAGCGATGGCCCCGGCATGGGTTACTACATCACCACCATCGTGATGGACATCGTCCTGGGTGTAGCAGCGCACATGGTGGTGTCTTGGTTCTCCCGTCATCGCGAGTTCCGTGCTGATGCAGGAGCCGCGCAGTTGATGGGCAGAACGCAGCCGATGATGAATGCACTGGCCCGCCTGGGCGGCATGGTGCCTGGCGAGTTGCCCAAGTCAGTCGCGGCCATGGGCATCACAGGCGGCATTGGCAAACTGTTTTCAACCCATCCGCCCATTGAAGAGCGCATTGCCGCGCTGCAAAACGCCCAGCCTGGCAAGGTTTGATCTGAACCCAGCTCATATCGCCACCAGCCGGATGGTTTCCGGCTTGGTAGCGACGTGTTTTTGCTACCAATTTAATAGCTGTTAATAGCCGATTTACTTGGGCTGTGGGCACATTCGGCTATAAAAATCCGATTTTTGACTCAGGATTTCTTGACAACGGCATAGCGCGTCAGGGTGAGCGCCCGGGCCTCGTCATGCTGCACCACGGGTAGCGGATAGTTCACCCCCAGCTCCACGCCCGCCGCCATTAGTTCGAGCGGCGCAGCCAGCCACGGCGCGTGCAGTGCCTTGTTTGAAAGCTTCGCAAGCGCTGGCACATACCTGCGTATGAACTTGCCATCGGCATCAAACTTTTCACTTTGACTGGTCGGATTGAATATCCTGAAATAAGGCTGGGCATCGCAGCCGCTGCTAGCCGCCCACTGCCAGCCACCGTTGTTTGAGGCGAGATCAAAGTCATTGAGCTTTTCAGCAAAATAGCGCTCGCCCCAGCGCCAGTCCAGTCCCAGGTCCTTGACCAGAAAACTCGCCACCACCATGCGCAGACGGTTGTGCATGTAGCCGGTCTGGTTGATCTGCGCCATGGCGGCATCGACCAGCGGGTAGCCGGTACGGCCTTCGCACCAGGCCTCAAACAGGGTCTGCGCATCTGGCCCTTGCTCCCAGGCAATCCGGTCATATTCGGGTTTGAAAGCGTCTGTGGCAGCATGCGGAAAGTTGCTCAAGATCTGGGCATAAAAATCACGCCAGATCAACTCACTGAGCCATACCGCAGCGCCTTCACTGCCCTGGTTTTGATGCGCAAGCGCTGTAGCCGCCAGCTTGCGGATAGACACCGTACCAAAGCGTAAGTGCACGCCCAGATAGCTGGGCCCCTTGACGGCTGGGAAATTGCGCGTTTCACCGTAGTCCTTCATGCGCGCCAGAAAATCGTCAAAAAGCTGATTGCCGCCCGTGCTGCCAGTTGGTATTTTCAGGCTGGCCAGATTGGTTTTTTCAAAACCCAGCGCGTTCAGCTCTGGCACACCGTCACGCAAGGACTTTGGCCTTCCAGCCAATGCTGCTGAATATTTTTCGACCAGATACGGCTTCAGGTAAAAGTCATCAATCCGCTTGAGCCAGGCATTTTTATAGGGCGTGAACACGCTGTAAGGCTTGCTCGCCAGGGTCAGCACCTCAGAGCGCTCAAAAATGACGTGGTCCTTGAAGGTGTGAAATGTCATGCCCTGCGCCTCCAGCAGGGCCTGAACCTTGGCGTCGCGCGCCAAAGCCTGGGGCTCATAGTCGTGGTTGGCAAAAACTGCATCTGCTGAAAGCGCTTGGGCCAGAAGCGCGATGGAGTCACTCGCTACCGCATGCTGCACTATTAATCCGGCATCGACTTTGCCCGGCCCGGCCAATTGGCGTAGCTGCGCGTCAAGATCCACCAGCGATTCACGTATGAATTCAACCCGTCGGTCTTGTCTGGGCAGGCTGTCCAGAATCTCCTTGTCAAACACAAACACGCAAAAGACCTGGGTACAGGTTTTCAGGGCGTGGTGCAGTGCCGCGTTGTCGTCGGCCCGCAAATCGCGCCTGAACCACATCAGGCCAGTCTGGTATTTTTTTAGCATGGCAAGAATGGTAACGAAAGCCCGGTTTTCAGGCATGCCATGGGGCTACCCGGGTTTTGGCCTCAAGGCATGG
>JANOCP010000233.1:0-16083 GCA_031412235.1 Polaromonas sp. | reverse complement strand
GCATCAGCTCGCTCTTGGCATCCGAATTGACCTGCAGCTCCTGCAGCGAAATATCGCCCGCGTCGTACAGTTCGTACAGGCACTGGTCGAAGGTCTTCATGCCCAGTTCGACCGACTTCTTCATGATTTCCTTCAACTGGCCGACTTCGCCCTTGGCGATCGCGTCGCGCGAGGTCCCCGTGCTCAGCAGGATCTCGATGGCGGCGGCGCGCCCACCCGACATCTTGCGTACCAGCCGCTGCGAAATGATGGCGCGCATGTTCAGCGCGATGTCGTTGCGCACCTGCTCGTGTTTTTCGATAGGAAAGAAATTCACGATGCGGTCAATCGCCTGGTTGGCGCTGTTCGCGTGCAGCGTGGCCATGCACAGATGACCGGTCTCGGCGAAGTTGAGCGCGTATTCCATGGTTTCGTGATCGCGGATCTCGCCGATCAGAATTACGTCGGGCGCCTGGCGCAGCGTGTCCTTGAGCGCGTCGAACCAGCCCACCGTGTCGATGCCGACTTCGCGGTGCGTGACGATGCAGTTGCCGTGCGGATGCACATATTCGACCGGGTCCTCAATCGTGATGATGTGGCCGTGCGTCTCCTTGTTGCGCACCCCCAGCATCGCCGCCAGCGTGGTCGACTTGCCCGACCCGGTGCCGCCCACCAGCAGAACCAGCCCACGCTTCTCCTGCACGACCGTCTTGAGGATGGGCGGCAGGTTCATCTTGTCGAAATCCGGGATTTCGGTGGTGATGACGCGGATCACCATGCCGCAGCGCTGCTGCTGGGTGAAGATATTGATGCGGAATCGGCCGATGCCCTCCAGCGAAATCGCGAAGTTCTGGCCCTTGGTGTCGATGTAACCCTGCCACTGCTTTTCGGACGCAATCGCGCGCGCCATCTTGCTCGTCTGGTCCGCCGTCAGAGAAGTCTCGTTGAGCTTGGTCAGTTTCCCGTTGAGCTTGATGGCAGGCGGGAAACCGGCCGTCAGGAACAGGTCCGACCCCTTCAACTGGACCATGGCTGCGAGCATCTTGTGCACGATGGCCTGGATTTGCTGCTTTTCCTGTTGTTCCATGTTTTCTCCTGATCAATCCGGGGGAGCTGGCGAATCTGAGCAAGTTACAAATGTAAGAGAAATCGGGCGCTTTCGGGAGAGGTGCAGAGAACTAATCGACTGGGCAGTGCTTGCTGAAAACCGCAAGGTAGCCGATACGCTAGAAAACAAAAAAGCCCCATAAACACTCGGTTTACGGGGCTTTTCGTGGTCTGCATCGAGCGACACAAGACCATTTTTTGGCGGAGCGGACGGGACTCGAACCCGCGACCCCCGGCGTGACAGGCCGGTATTCTAACCAACTGAACTACCACTCCTGGTAGATAGCGTTTGCCCAACAGCGGACTGTTGAACCAAGTGCTAACGACTTGTTTGCCTTTTGCACTGCCCTTTGAAGAGGCAGTGAAATCTGGCGACCCTAAGGGGATTCGAACCCCTGTAGCCACCGTGAAAGGGTGGTGTCCTAGGCCTCTAGACGATAGGGTCAAAGCCTTGGAACTTGCCAATCAGGCTTTTGTTTTTACACATTAGCCTGACAAAAAAACTCTTACTAAATTCTTCTCGACAACCGAACCAAGAAAAACTTGGTGGAGGTAAACGGGATCGAACCGATGACCTCTTGCATGCCATGCAAGCGCTCTCCCAGCTGAGCTATACCCCCAATGGATACTTGATTTCTCTAATATCTGTCGAGCCTTGAATTATAGCCCGAAAAAAGGCCCCTGTTCAAGTTCGAAGACGCAGAAGTACATCTTCGCGCTTCATAAGCTCCAAAATCGCATCGAGCGACGGTGTTTGTGGCGTTCCCATCACCAGCACGCGCACCGGCATAGCCAGTTGCGGCATCTTCAAACCGGCATCAAGCAAAACGTGTTTGATGCCTGCGGCTATTGCAGCCTTGTTCCACTCGCAGACCGCCAGTGCGTCGGCGAGTTTGGAAAGCGCCGGGCGTACGGCGTCAGTCACGTGCGCGGCAACGTCCTCAGGGCTCGGCTGCCCGCCGGTGACCAGAACCTGCAGCCACGCCGCCAATTCAATCAGGGTGCTGCAGCGGTCCTTGAACAAACCGCAACCGCGCACCAAGCGTGAGGCATCGAGCCCGGCAGCGCACTCTTTCGACAGGAAAGGCTGTACCAGTTCAGCCAGCGCTTCATCAGCAGTGGCTTTCAGGTGCTGGGCATTGACCCAGCGCAGTTTGGTTTCGTCGAACTGCGCTGCGCTTTTGCCCAGATGGTCAAGATTGAACCACTGCAAAAATTGCGCACGACTGAAAATCTCATCATCGCCGTGGCTCCAACCGAGACGCGCCAGGTAGTTCACCATCGCGTCGGGCAGATAGCCTTCAAGTGCGTATTGCGTGACGGCCTTGGCACCACTCCGTTTACTCATTTTTTCGCCCTGCTCGTTGAGTACCGTGGGCAAATGCGCATACACCGGAACCTCTTTGCCCAGCGCGCGAAAAATATTGATCTGGCGCGGCGTGTTGTTGACGTGGTCATCACCGCGAATCACGTGCGTAATCGCCATGTCGATATCGTCAACCACCACGCAAAAGTTATAGGTTGGCGTGCCGTCGGGTCTGGCGATTACCAGGTCATCAAGCTCGTCGTTGCTGATCTCGATGCGACCTTTGACCTTGTCTTCCCAAACGACTGAGCCACCCTGCGGATTCTTGAAGCGCAGCACGGGCTGCACGCCTTCAGGAATGGCGGGCAATGTCTTGCCGGGCTCTGGCCGCCAGGCGCCGTTGTAGCGCGGCTTTTCCTTGGCGGCGGTTTGCGCTTCACGCAGCGCATCAAGCTCCGCCATGCTCATGTAGCAGGGGTAGACGTGTCCGGCGGCCTGCATGTCAGCCAGTACAGCCTTGTAGCGGTCCATGCGCTGCATCTGGTAGAAAGGCCCTTCATCATGGTCAAGCCCCAGCCAGCGCATGCCTTCAAGGATGACATCGACTGACGCCTGGTTGGAGCGCTCAAGGTCGGTGTCCTCAATACGCAAAATAAAGTCACCGCCCGTCGAGCGTGCAAACGCCCAGGGGTAAAGCGCTGAACGGATATTACCGAGATGGATAAAGCCGGTTGGCGATGGCGCAAAGCGCGTGCGTGTTTTCAATGTCATTTCAAACTGTCCAGACCGCGCGAGAGGTCAGCCTTGATGTCTTCAATATGGTCCAGCCCGACGGCCAGGCGAATCAGACCCTGGCCGATGCCGGCTGCCTGCCTTTGTACTTCAGTCAAACGCCCGTGCGATGTGGTGCCGGGGTGGCTGATGATGGTTTTGGTATCGCCCAGATTGGTGGCAATGCTGACCACCTGTGTGCTGTTGATGACATGAAAGGCGTTGGCGCGCGCGGCTTCCACAGTGTCACCGCACAGGTCAAACGACAGCACCGCACCACCCTGCCCTGACTGCTGGCGCATGGCCAGGTCGTGCTGCGCATGCGATGCCAGACCAGGGTAATAAACTCGGGCCACGCCAGGCTGGGTTTCAAGCCACTTTGCGACTGCCAGTGCATTAGCGCTTTGGGCCTGCATGCGTATGCCCAGAGTCTCAAGCCCCTTGAGCACAACCCATGCGTTGAAAGGCGCAAGCGTCATGCCTGCCGTGCGAACGATAGGGCCAAACACATCAACAATCAGCTTCGATGGCCCGCAAATAGCACCAGCCATCACGCGGCCCTGGCCATCAAGGTATTTGGTACCCGAATGAATCACAAGGTCTGCGCCGAACTCGACGGGCCGCTGCAAGGCAGGTGAGCAAAAGCAGTTATCAACCGCCAGCAGCGCGCCAATGCTGTGCGCCAGATCGGCCAGCGCCGCGATGTCGCACACCTCGGTCAGCGGGTTGGTCGGCGTTTCTGCAAACAGCAGTTTGGTAGTCGGGCGTAATGCGGCTTTCCATTCAGCCACATCGGTTTGCGACACAAAGCTTGTCTCGACACCAAACTTGCCGAACTCGCGGCCAATCAGCGCGATGGTGGAGCCAAACATCGAGCGTGAGCAGACCACATGGTCACCCGCCTTGAGCAGGCCCATGCACATCATTAAAGTCGCGCCCATGCCGGTTGAAGCGCCTATGGCGGCCTCGGTGCCTTCAAGCGCGGCAAGCCTGCGCTCAAAACTGGTCACCGTGGGGTTTGAGGTGCGGCCGTAGGTGTAGCCGTCTTCAGTGCCGGCAAATCGCCGTGCCGAGGTCTCGGCATCGGGTTGCAGAAAGCCGCTGGTCAGGTACAGGGCTTCGGAGTTTTCACCGTACTGGCTGGGGTCAATGGCAACGCGCACGGCAAGCGTGTCGCGGTGCAGGTTGTCGGGCAGGTTTTTTTTCGTCATCTTCAGGCTTCTTGTGGGTTGGGCAAAGCCAGGCGCGAGACATCTACGCCGCCTTCCTCGCTGCTGTCAACCCGCTGTTCATTCATTTTTGCGATCGTTTCAAGCGTCACGTCGCCGGTCACGTACACGCCATCAAAGCACGAGGCATCAAAACCATCGAGCCTGGTATTGAGCGATCCGATGGCACGCTTCATACCTGCAACGTCCTGGTAAATCAGCGCATCGCAGCCAATCACCTTGCGGATTTCTTCAACCGTGCGGTCATGCGCCACCAGCTCGTCTGGCGTTGGCATGTCAATGCCATACACATTGGGAAAGCGTACCGGCGGCGCGGCGCTGGCCAAATAGACCTTGCGTGCACCGGCGTCACGCGCCATCTGCACGATCTCACGACTGGTGGTGCCGCGCACAATGGAATCATCGACCAGCAGCACATTGCGGCCCTTGAACTCGCTTGCAATCACATTGAGCTTCTGGCGGACTGATTTTTTGCGTACGCCCTGCCCTGGCATGATGAAGGTACGGCCAACATAGCGGTTTTTGACAAAGCCTTCGCGATACGGAATACCCAGCAAATGCGCCAGCTGTGTCGCGCTGGGGCGGCTTGATTCCGGGATGGGGATGATCACGTCAATCTCATTGGGCGGCACGGTAGACACCACGCGCTTGGCCAGTGTCTCACCCAAATTCAAGCGCGCCTGGTAAACCGAAATGCCGTCCAGCACCGAGTCAGGCCGCGCCAGGTACACGAACTCGAAAATACACGGGTTGAGCTTTGGCGAGTCTGCGCATTGCTGTGCATGCACCACACCGTCCATGTCGACCATCACTGCTTCACCAGGCGCAATATCACGCTCAAACTGGTGAGAGGTGCCCTCAAGCGCCACAGACTCACTGGCCACCATAACGGTAGCGCCGCCTTCATTCTGGCCATGCCCGATGCACAGCGGGCGAATGCCGAACGGGTCACGAAAAGCCAACAGGCCGTGCCCGGCGATCAGTGCCACCACAGCGTATGAGCCCTTGACGCGCTTGTGCACACCGCGCACCGCAGCGAACACATCCACCGGTTTGAGCGGCAGGCCGCGCGTGGTTTTCTCCAGCTCGTGCGCCAGCACGTTAAGCAGCACTTCAGAGTCGCTGTCGGTGTTGATGTGGCGGTGGTCAGTGTTGAACAGCTCGGCTTTTAGCTCGGCTGCATTGGTCAGGTTACCGTTGTGCGAGAGCACCAGGCCAAACGGCGCATTGACGTAAAACGGCTGCGCCTCGTCTTCGCTGTAGGCGTTGCCAGCCGTTGGGTAACGCACCTGGCCCAAGCCAACATTGCCGGGCAGCGCACGCATGTTGCGGGTCCGAAAAACGTCACGCACCATGCCCTTGGCCTTGTGCATGTAAAACTTGCGCCCCTGCTGCGTGACAATGCCCGCTGCATCCTGGCCGCGATGCTGCAGCAGCAACAGGCCGTCATAGATCAACTGGTTGACCGGGGCTTTACTGACGACGCCGACTATTCCGCACATGGTTTATCCAACATGATGTTTTGATTCAAAAAGATTAATTCAACGAATTCAGATTAATTCAGATATTTGGAAAACTGCTCGGGCAACACCGGTTTCAGGCCCTTTAGCGTTGCCGTCAACAAAGGCGCGCCTTTTGACTCTCGCCACCAGCTGCTGTCCTTGAGTGCCGTCATGTCCATGACCACTGCTGCTGCCAACAACAAAATTACACCGCGCACCAGGCCGAACGCCGCACCCATGGTCCGGTCAACCGGCCTCAGGCCAATCGCCTCGACCAGCTTTTTGAGCAAAAATGCCAGCAAGCCCGCCACAAATACCGCAGCAATAAAAACCAGCACAAAAGCCGCTGCGTAACGAACCGGGTCCGACGCAGATTGAATCGGCAAAAGCCGGGCTACCTCAGGCGCAAACCATTGGGCTGCATAAAACGACACCGCCCAACCCAGCACAGACAACACCTCGTACACCAGACCGCGCCACGCACCTAGCAGCATCGAAAAAACCAGTACCCCGAGAAATATCCAGTCAAGGGCTGTCACTGCCACAGTCACTACAAGGTCAGAATGGCGGCGGGCAAATCAAGGGCCTTGATCTTGCTGGCCGCCTGCTCAGCTTCAGCCTTGGTCGCAAACGGGCCCACACGCACCCTGATGCGCTTGCCATCTTTGGTTTCTGCCACCTGGGTGTAGGTTTTAAGACCGGCTTTTTCAACTTTCAGGCGGGCTTCACGCGCTTTGACAACGTCGGCAAAGGCACCCACCTGCACCACCAAGCGCAAATCGCCAGCGTCAGGCGTGGAGGCAGTGGCCAACGGCAAGGCACTCTTTCCGTCCAGCAGTGCCTTGGCTCGCGCACCGTCATCTACAGCGGCTATCGGCTTTGATTCCGCCTTGACTTCAGGTTTGGCCTCGGCTTTAACTACCGGTTTCGCTTCGTTTTTGATAGCTGCTGGTGCCTGTATTGCCTGGGCAACAGGCTTTTTATCGGTAACAAGTTCTTCTTTGGGCGCCAGGCTGGCGGCAGCGGCGACTTTTTCCTGTGCCGGCGTCGGGGCAGTGGCTGCGGGGGCTGGGGTAACAGCGGAAGGCGCGGTTACTGGTGCCGGCATATCCGGCTTACTCGAGATGACCAGCGGCTTGACCGTGTTTTTACCAGGAATTTCAATCGGAATGTCAACCGCGATGGGCCGAGGCTGGGTGTCAAACATTAACGGAAAGCCAATTACACCGGCCAACACCAACACTGCCGACCCTATCAACCGGTGTTTGGCTCGCCTGCGCACCACTTCAACGCTTTCAGGCTGGGTAGCCGATGCGCTGTGGGAGGCAGACGATGGGGTGGCCCGGCGGAAGTTGAAAAACGGCATGGTGCTGATTTGGGTTTCGCTGGCGGTGGAAGGCTTGGCTAAAAAGCAGCTAGGTTATGGCAGCTCAGTTATGGCGCTCAGGGCGCTCAGGTCGCAAGGTGCTTTGCAAACAGACGCGGTACGCCGCCCTTCAAAATGCCGCCAACCGTATAGAACGATCCGAACACCACAATTCTATCAGCGGGGTCTGCGGCGGCTATAGCTGCCTGCAGTGCCTCATCGGGCGTGTTGTAAGCATTTGCAGTGACCTCTGGCCTTGTATTGACGCTCTGCCATTTCGCCTGCAGTTGAGCTCCTGACGCAGCCCGCGCCGTCGGCAGATTCGTGAAATACCACTTGTCAATCAACGGGCTGACGCGCGCCAGCATGGGCGCAAGGTCTTTGTCAGCCATGGCGCCAAAAACGGCATGGGTACAGGGGTAAAAGCCCATGGCGTCGAGGTTTTCAGCCAGCGCAGCGACTGAATGCGGGTTGTGCGCCACATCCAGCACCAGTGTTGGCTGACCTGGAACGATCTGAAAGCGCCCCGGCAACTCAACCATCGACAACCCATTGCGCACGGCCTGCGCCGTGATCGGCAAGCGGTCACGCAAAGCCGTCAGCGCCGCCAGTACGCCAGAGGCATTGACGAGCTGGTTCGCCCCGCGCAGCGCTGGATATGCCAACCCGGCATAACGCCTGCCCCTTCCCGCCCAGCCCCATTGCTGTTTGTCGCCTGAAAAATTAAAGTCTTCGCCAAAACGCCACAAGTCAGAACCCACTTTGGCTGCGTGATCAAGCACGCTTTGCGGCGGCATGGGATCGCTCACCACCACGGGCTTGCCGGCGCGCATGATGCCGGCTTTTTCAAAACCAATCAATTCACGAGTGTTGCCCAGCAGCTCCATGTGATCCAGGTCAATGCTGGTGATGATGGCGCAATCCGTGTCAAGGATGTTGACGGCATCGAGACGCCCGCCCAGACCGACTTCAAGAATCACCACGTCGAGCTTGCTGTCAGCCAGCAGTTGCATGATGGCCAGGGTGGTGAACTCAAAGTAGGTCAGCGAGATTTCAGCGCTGTTTTCACCGCCAATGCCTTCATTTGAGGCTTTTTCAGCATCATTTAGCGTCCTTGCCCATTCAACACGGGCAAAGCACGCTACTAAATCAGTAGCGCTGACAATCTCTCCACGAACCCGGCATCGCTCTTCAAAATCGACCAGGTGCGGCGAGGTGTAGACACCCGTGCGGTAGCCCGCCTCCAGCAAAATAGCCTCCAACATGGCGCAGGTTGAACCCTTTCCGTTGGTGCCTGCCACGGTAATGATGGGGCAGTCAAAGTGCAGGCCCATGCGGGTAGCCACGGCTTTGACGCGTTCAAGGCCCATGTCTATGCTCTTGGGATGCAGGTGCTCGCAATGGTCCAGCCAGCCAGAGAGTGTTTTTTCAGTAGATTGCAGATTTTTCATACAGGGCTGCATTGTCGCCGCTCACGAAAGGCCTTATCCCCACCAGGATGGGCGCAGGGTAAGTCATCTGAAGTACATTTTTGCTATTAAATTAGTAGCTAGTAATACCCAAAATACATGGACCAAGAGCATATATCATCGTATTTCATGACAAAATCTGACCATGATTACCCTCTACGGCATCCCGAACTGCGATACGGTCAAAAAGGCCCGCGCTTGGCTCACCGCTCAGGGCCTGGAGTATGAGTTTTACGACATTAAAAAGCGTGGCGTGCCCGCTGATCGCCTGCCCGGCTGGGTGCAGTCCGTCGGCTGGGAAAAACTGCTTAACCGCCAGGGCACCACCTGGCGCCAGCTTGATGCTGCGGTGCAGGCCAGCGTTCAGGATGCCGCTGGTGCGCAGGCGCTAATGCTGGCTAACCCAAGCGTTATAAAGCGGCCAGTCGTGGAGTGGCCTGAGACAAAAGCGTCGACTGGGAAGAAAATAAGTGCGGGGTTCGACCCCCTTAAGTGGACAAAAACAGGGCCAAACTGCTGGGTTTAATGGCCACTTAACGGACATTTGACACGCTGACAAAGCTTTACAGGGGATTTACCGAACTTCGGGTCTACAAAGCGCTCCGACTGTCTAGACTGCAAGAACTGCGCTTTTGGTAGTCCATCCGGTACGCCCAGGCGTTATAAGTTGTAAAGTTTCAAGTCTTGAAGCCTTAAAAATGGTTTCGAATTCGCATCGCCACTGAAAAGAGGTCTGAATCATGAAAAAAGCACTCGTTTTATCCACTGCTGCTGTCACGGCACTGTTGTCATTGAATGTATCAGCCGCCGATATTTTGGCCAGAGTGATCTCCAGCACACCGGTTGTGCAGCAGGTTGCCGTGCCGCGCCAGGTGTGCAACAACCAGGCGTTGGTGTCCGAAGCGCCCAGGTCTGGTGCAGGTGCGCTGTTGGGCGCAGTTGCCGGCGGTGCGGCGGGTAACGCCATTGGTAATGGCAGTGGCCGGGCACTTGCCACCATGATTGGCCTTTTCGGCGGTGCGATTATTGGTGATCGTGTTGAGGGCTCAAGCAACCAGGTGCAAAACGTGCAGCAATGCACCACACAAACCTTCTACGAGAACCGCCCAAGCCACTACAACGTGGTTTACGAATACCAGAACACACAGTACAACGTACAAATGGCCAATGACCCCGGTCAGTATGTGCGGCTACAAGTGACGCCTGTAGGCGCTGTCAATACGCCACCCCAGCAGCCACAGCCGCAGACCTACTTTCAGCCAGCACCTGCGCAGCCTGCCTACATTCAGCAGTCAACGACTTATATTCAGCCCGTTTATGTTCAACCTGCCTACGTTCAACAGGTCGTTGCGGCACCGGTGATTTACCCCGCCTACTATCCACGGCCTTACCGCCAGCACTACTATTCGCCGCCAGTTGGTGTGTCACTTAACCTTGGCTATAGCCGTGGTTTTGGTGGTGGGCATGGTCATGGTCACTGGCGCTAGGCCTTTGAGGCGATTCACAAACCAAAAAGGGTGCAGCGATGCACCCTTTTTTATTTCCTCTACCGATCTGTTGCGAAGTGGTTACAACGCCGTCTCTATCAGCGCGCCCTTGAACAGCACGGGTCCGGTAGGTCCGCCAACAGAGGGCACACCGCCTTTTGGCTCCAGGCTGATAGCCAGGGCCGGCACTTCTTTAACGTCACCGCCTGCAGCCGTCAAACGGATAACTGCATCGCTGCCCAGCACACCAAGTGACTTGGGGCCACCGGTTTGCGGCAATGCCCAAAGCTGCAATGACTTGTCGGCCTGCTCCTGAAAACCACCCACGCGTTTCAGTACGAGCTTTTGGCTTTTCGGGTCAAAAGTCACCAGCATCGATGCCGTGGCCTTGTCGTCAGCCAGCACGGCAACGTACTGGATTTCAGGCGCGGCGGCGAGTTTGGTCGTCAGGTCTTTAACCTGCCCGCCCAGGCTGGCAACCTGACCACCCAGATTGTCGTTTAGCGCACTAAGGTTGGTACCCACGACCACGGCAACCACAGCAGCCATGGCCCCAGCTGCTGTAGCACCGCGCCACAAGTTCAAACTGGCCCACCAGCCCGGCGCCGCTACGGCTGCAGGTACACGGGCAGCTTGCATGGCTTTGGCTTGCTTGTCGGCGTTAACCAGATTTTCTATTCGCTTCCAGACGGCTGCGCTGGGTGCGGCCTGCGGCTGAAGCTCATTCACCGATGCCAGCCGCCCCTGCCAGATCAATGCTGATGCACGAACTTCAGCATGCGTTCTGGCGAGTTCTTCAAAGCGCCTGCGCGCACCGCCACGCAGCGTTCCCAGCGCATAGCTGGCCGCAAGCTGTTCGATCAGCGAAGGGTTTTGAGTCAAATTCATAAATGCCTTTTTTCTTAAACTCAAGCGAGCCGGGACATACAGCCACGCAGCTGTTCCAGCCCGCGCCGGATCCAGGTCTTGACGGTGCCCAGTGGCAGCTTGAGCTGCTCTGCCAGCTCGCCGTGGCTCATGTCACGCATATAGGCCAGGCTGACGACCTCACGCTGTTTGTTGTCGAGCTGGCTCATGCAGTGGTGCAGCGCTTTTGCCTGCTCACTGGCCTGCGCGGTGTCCATCGGGTTGGGCGAATCACCCGCTACCGTGTCACTGATCACGTCATCAAGTTCCTGCATGCGGTCAGCCCGCTCGGACGCCCGGCGGCGCAAAAAATCCAGCCCCCGGCTGCGCACTATCAAGCCCATCCAGGCCATCGGCGGCGAGAGTGAAGCCTTGTAATCACCGGCAATACGCCAGATGTTGATGAAGGCCTCCTGCAGCACGTCCTCGGCCCATTCACGGTTTGTGACGACCCGCACGGCAACCCCGTAGAGCTTTGACGACGTCAATTCGTACAGTTCCCTGAGGGCCTTTTCATCGGCCAAAGCAACGCGGTCAAGCAGCGCGACCAATTGGATATCCGAACTTTCTGTTTTCATGAACACTATTGTCCAGCATTAAAGATACGGCCATGAGGGCCAAACGGATTCAGCTACTACGGATTAACCCCGCCATTACAGCTGAGCCACCGCGTCTGCCGGGTAACCTAAAATCAGTGGTTTGCAGCCGTCGGTATAACCGCTGACGGTGCTCCCTCGTGACGTCCCACCCAAACCATCCATGACCACCGAAAAAATTGACAACATCAGCGTCGCGACCAAAGCGAGTATTTACTTTGACGGCAAATGCATCAGCCACGGCATTACCTACCCCGACGGCAGCAAAAAGTCAGTCGGCGTGATATTACCCGCCACCCTGACCTTCAATACCGGCGCACCCGAGATCATGGAATGCGTGGCGGGGGCGTGTGAATACAAGCTCGATGGCAGCGATGCGTGGGTCAAATCGTCTGAAGGCGACAAGTTCAGCGTACCGGGTAATGCGAAGTTTGATATTCGCGTGGCTGAAGGTCACGCGGCGTACCACTACATCTGCCACTTCGGCTAAAAGCAATCCAGCAAGAAAAACACCATGGCCACCATCCTTCAACACCTCCCCATCGGCGACAAAGTCGGCATCGCATTTTCAGGCGGGCTTGACACCAGCGCAGCCCTGCACTGGATGAAGCTCAAGGGTGCGATTCCCTACGCGTACACCGCCAACCTGGGCCAGCCTGATGAGCCCGATTACGACGACATCCCGCGCAAGGCCATGCAATACGGCGCTGAAGCCGCCCGCCTGATTGACTGCCGCAGCCAACTCGCCACCGAAGGCATTGCCGCCCTGCAAAGCGGCGCATTTCATATCACCACCGCCGGCGTGACCTACTTCAACACCACGCCGCTGGGCCGTGCTGTCACCGGCACCATGCTGGTGTCAGCCATGAAGGAAGACAAGGTCAATATCTGGGGTGACGGCAGCACCTACAAGGGCAATGACATTGAGCGTTTTTACCGCTACGGACTCCTGACCAATCCCAACCTGAAGATTTATAAGCCCTGGCTGGACCAGCTCTTTATTGACGAACTCGGTGGCCGTGCAGAAATGTCGGCCTTCATGACGGCAGCCGGTTTTGGCTACAAGATGTCGGCTGAAAAAGCTTACTCCACAGACTCCAACATGCTGGGCGCTACGCATGAGGCCAAAGACCTTGAGCACCTCAATAGCGGCATGAAAATCGTCAATCCCATCATGGGCGTGGCTTTCTGGAAAGACGAGGTTGAAGTCAAGCGTGAAGAAGTCACCGTACGCTTTGAAGAAGGCCAGCCGGTTGCCCTGAACGGCAAGCGTTTTGACAGCCTGGTTGAGTTGATCCTCGAAGCCAACCGCATCGGTGGCCGCCACGGCCTGGGGATGAGCGACCAGATTGAAAACCGCATCATTGAAGCCAAAAGCCGCGGCATTTACGAAGCCCCCGGCCTGGCGCTGCTGTTTATTGCCTACGAACGCCTGGTAACGGGCATCCACAACGAAGACACGATCGAGCAATACCGCGACAACGGCCGCAAACTGGGTCGCCTGTTGTACCAGGGCCGCTGGTTTGACCCGCAAGCCATCATGCTGCGCGAAACCGCCCAGCGCTGGGTCGCGCGCGCCATCACGGGTGAAGTCACCGTCGAATTACGCCGCGGTAATGACTATTCCATCCTCAATACCGCGTCCGATAACCTGACCTACAAGCCAGAGCGCCTGAGCATGGAGAAAGTCGAAGGCGCCTTCACCCCACTGGACCGCATCGGCCAGCTGACCATGCGCAACTTGGACATCATCGACACCCGCGAAAAGCTGGCGATCTACAGCCAGGTGGGTTTGCTGTCGGACGAGCCTGCTGCCAAGGGCATCCCCCGACTTGGTGGCGGCAGTTGACACTAAAGTCCAGCACTTTTGGTAGTGCGCCGAGTGCCCCTATTACCGGCATATTTTGATTGCCGAAACGGGGCCCACCGTACAAATCGGGTGGTTCTGAGGCGGCATAATCCCTTTCGGCGGGTTAACGCAAAATGGTTATGCCTCCTTATTAACGCTACTTCAGAAAGTTAACCTTCATGCACCCCACAGCAATGAACAATTGCAAGGCGTTTTTTGATTCCTATTCGGCATCGATCGGGGTGAATGATGTCGTAGTGGTTGAGATTGGCTCTCAGGACGTCAATGGAAGCTTGCGTTCCGTGTGTCCCGAAAGTTACAAATACATTGGCGTCGACTTCTGTGAAGCGAAGGGCGTTGATATCGTTCTAACTGACCCCTATAGCCTGCCTTTTGAAAACGAAAGCGTCGATGTATTCGTATCGTCGTCATGCTTCGAGCATTCAGAATTTTTCTGGCTGGTTTTTCTTGAAGTCATGCGGTGCCTCAAACCGCAAGGTCTCTTTTACCTGAATGCCCCTTCAAGCGGCAGTTTTCACCGTTACCCGGTAGATTGCTGGCGCTTCTATCCAGACAGTGGTCGGGCGCTCGTCAATTGGGCGAAAAGAAATGGCATCAACGCATGCGAGCTTGAAAGCTATACCCAATTGAGCGGCAGCTGGCAGGATTACGTCGCCGTATTCCTGAAAGACGAGGTCAGAAGTGAATCGCATCCGGGCCGGATTTTGCATCACAAGACAGACTTCGAAAATGGCCAGATATTTCGAAGAGATGAAATCTTCAACCTGGCTACCCAGACCCAGAATGAGCGAAAACTGAACGCCATCGTCGGGATTCTTAACGAAACCCTGATCGTCAAATAACCAGCTCCTTGCCTTCTTGTGCTGGCCTTCTTGTGCTGGCCTGTTACAAGCGGCTCAAAAAAAGACCAGCAAACGCGCCTTCGAATCTGTTTCAAGCATGCCAAAAACCCCCACGATTATTCACATTGGAAGCGGAAAGAGCTTTCGCGAGGATGCGATCAATATCGATATCAATCCTCAGTGGGACCCTGACATCGTGCTTGACATGGGTCTGCCGGTTTTTGAACATGATTCGCCCGCCTTTGTCACCTCACGTTTTGGTGACATCGAGCTGCAAAAAGGCGCATTTGACCGCGTCGTAGCCCACGAAGTACTGGAACACGTCCCCGCCCTCACCACCTTTGTCAAGAATGCGCTTGATTTCCTGCAGGTGGGGGGAATTTTCGACATCACAGTCCCTTATGACCTCTCATTGGGAGCGTGGCAAGATCCAACGCACGTGCGCGCCTTCAATGAAAACAGCTGGCTCTATTACACCGACTGGTTTTGGTATCTCGGCTGGTCTGACGCGCGGTTCGTCACTGAAAAACTGGACTTCAGGCTCAGTACGTTTGGCGTGTCCCTGAAGGATCGGGGCATCGCTCTCGATGAAATTCTCAGAACTCCGAGGGCCGTTGACGGCATGCATGTATGGCTAAAAAAGATACTGCTCACCAGTGAAGACAAAAAGACACTTGAGCACTTTGTAGAAAAGGAACAAAAAAACACGGTTCCCCGTTTTTGTGTCTGGCAGGTCGCGCCAGACGGTTATGTGCATTCGGCCGGTACTGACGAGGTTGCCCTGGCGCTAGCCGCCGGAATGCGTAGTTTGGAATATGCCTGCAAAATCGTGCATTCATATGCCGAGCTGTGGGGGCGACCGATCATTCTGTGTGCGAATGTGATGCACGACGTGATTAGCCGCGAGCAGATGGAGCGCTTGCCGCGCGACACCATTATTTTCAACCTCGAGGTGATCCAGCGCGACTCCCCCTGGATGACCGAATCGTATCTGGCCCTGCTGCGAGAGTTTGAGGTTTGGGACTACAGCCGGCAAAACATTGCCAACCTGTCAGCGATGGGTATTTTGAACGTCAGGTATTGCGGTATTGGCTATGAAGCCGAGCTTTCCCGAATCCAGCTACTTGATGAAGCAGAAAAAGATATTGACGTTTTATTCTACGGAAGCATCAACGCCCGCAGGCAGCATGTCATCGATGAATTAAGGCAAACCGGGTTAAACGTCGTAACCCTGTTCGGCGTGTATGGGGACGAGCGCGACGCCTGCATTGCGCGGGCAAAAATCGTACTTTGCGTTCATTTTTATGAAGCCAAAGTGTTCGAGATTGTCAGGGCCAGCTACCTTCTGGCCAATTCTGTTTTTGCCATTTTTGAGTCTGGCTCGGACACTGAGACGGAGCGTCCTTTCCAGGACGGACTCGTATTTTGTCCCTACGACAATCTTGTTGAGACCTGTTCGCGCTACGTTGCTGACGTCAACGCACGCAAGCGTATCGCCCAAACCGGATTTGATTCCATTCGGACTCTGAAGCAATCGGAGTTTTTGAGGGCAGTCTTGTCGGCCAAGCGCAGCTGAGCCTGAGCACCCCCCCGGTGGCGGTGGCTTAAACCACCACCGGCTCGTGCTCCAGCAAAATGCCAAAGCGCTCATAC
>JANOCP010000232.1:0-2539 GCA_031412235.1 Polaromonas sp. | reverse complement strand
CGAGCCGTCAAACATGCCCTTGAGCTCAACACTGTGCAATGCCTCATCCAGCCCGTGACGGGATTTACCCGTTGCCACGGCCAGCAAATGGCCACGCGCTTTCAGTGCATCCAGCAGGGGCAGTACGCCCTCAAAAAGGCTCAGATCGTGGGCATGCGCCTGATAGTGATGGCGATAACGCTCGCCAAGTGCGGGGTATTTGTCTTGCGGCACATCAGGCGCAGCATAGGCCAGCGCCTGCATCAGGCCCAGACCAATCACGTAGCCAGCAGCCTTGTCGGTCGGCACGGTGCCGCCCACGTCCCGCACAGCGGCCTGAATGCAGCGCACGATGATCTGGGTGGAATCAAACAGCGTGCCATCCCAGTCGAAGGCGATCAGGTCGAAGTTTCGGTTTTGCATCTCCATATTGTCGCCGGGCTGGATGACCGTGGCGCCAGGCCACTAAGGCAAAGTTTCGTTTGCAGGGTCTTGCGGGCGGGCGGGCAGAAACTGCTGTAGCTCCGGCGGTAGCGGGGCCTGAAGATGCACCACTTTACGCAGTTTTGGGTGGTTGAACTTCAAACTCCAGGCGTGCAAAAACATGCGTTTTAAAGGCGAAGCACCCGCCACGAGCTTTTGCAGGGCCTTGTTGAGGTCAAAGTCGCCGTACTTGTCGTCACCGGCAATGGGGTGCCCGGCATCGGCCAGATGCACACGAATCTGATGTGTACGGCCGGTTTTGATGGTGACTTCAAGCAGCGTAAACGGGGTTTTAGGCGCAGCCGGGTTGGCAGCAATGGCCGATTTGACCTTCACCAGCGTGACCGAGCGCATGCCATCCGGGTGATCATTCGCCACGACCTTGACGCGACGCTCACCGTTGCGCTCGCCGCCTTCAATCAGGTATTTATGCAGCGCCTTGTCAATCACGCGGTGGTTGGCGGGCCAGTTTCCGCTGACCAGGGCCAGGTAAACCTTGTCGGTTTCACGCTCGCGGAACTGCTCCTGCAGCAGCTTTAAGGCCATGCGCCGCTTGGCGATCAGCAAAATACCGCTGGTTTCGCGGTCAAGGCGGTGCACCAGTTCCAGAAAATCAGCCTCTGGCCTGGCCATGCGCAGTTGCTCGATCACGCCAAAGCTCACGCCACTGCCACCATGCACGGCCACGCCCGCCGGCTTGTCGATGGCCAGTAAGAAGTCGTCTTCAAACAGCACCGGAAACTCCGCAGCCGGTGCAAAACCACCCACAGTTGAGCTTGCGCCGTGGCGTACGACTTCTCTGGCGGCGGCGATATGCTGCGCTTTTTCATCGGCTTTTTGGGACGTACGCACCGGAGGCAAACGCACAATGTCGCCCGTTTCAACCCGGGTGTCAGCCTGCGCCCTGCCCTTGTTGACGCGCACCTCGCCGCTGCGAATGATGCGGTAAACATGGGTTTTGGGTACGCCCTTGAGCTGGCGGATCAGAAAATTGTCCAGCCGCTGGCCAGCGTAATCCTCGTCTACCGTGACAAAGGTGGCCTGGGCTGCGGGTGTTGCCTGGGCATGTGTTGCTTCGCCAGAAGCTGCCCCTATAATGTGTTTCACTAGCGATGTGCTGTAAGTGGTTGATTTGTCTGGAGTTTAGTCCACGCAGTCAGTCATGCAGATTGGGAGCCGGTCAAAAGACCGCCAGCCCATGCAGCAAACAGCCTTGCTGGAAGGTCGATGCCGATGTTGGCAATACCGCCAAGCGACAAGTGCCAGGCACCTCGCAAGCGAATTGCACGACAGACAAGTCGACGTTTTGCGATACAACTACGGAAATACCATGCATGCAGCCCGACGGGCTGCATGCGGATCCAGCTGAGAACAAGTCCTTCACGGGTAAGCCTCTAATGACAACGCTGACAAGTCTGATTTTTTTATGCCTGCGGAGCTTATCAAGCCTGCTTTTTGGCATAAATCAGCCTGCAGCCCTTGTTCGGCGGGCGCAAGCAACTACTTTTTTAGTAGCAGCCACCGTTTTGACCCCTGCTCGCTCCATCCACGCGCCTACGCTTGAGAACCACTTCGCTGACTGATTTTTTCAGTTGGCCTGGTTGCGTCAAAAGCTCTCCGGCAATTCCCCACGTTCGCACTGCGTCGTCTTTGGCATCGTTGGCCCATTTTTGGGTTGTAGAGACAACGAATGATTGAAGGAACACCCGATGAAACGGATGCTGGTAAACGCCACACAGGCTGAAGAACGCCGTCTGGCGATTGTTGATGGACAAAAACTCCTCGACTACGAAATTGAAATTGAAGGGCGCGAGCAGCGCAAGGGCAATATCTACAAGGCCGTCGTCACACGCGTCGAGCCTTCGCTAGAAGCCTGTTTTGTCGACTACGGTGAAGACCGCCACGGCTTTTTGCCATTTAAAGAAATCTCCCGCAACTACTTCACGCCAGGCGTGCCGGTTAACCAGGCGCGCATCAACGACGTGATTCGCGAAGGCCAGGAACTGATGGTCCAGGTCGAAAAAGAAGAACGCGGCAACAAGGGCGCAGCGCTCACGACCTTTGTCTCGCTGGCAGG
>JANOCP010000231.1:0-1863 GCA_031412235.1 Polaromonas sp. | reverse complement strand
GGTGTTGCATGAAGCGGTTTTTCTGAACAATTTGGGTAATTGTGGAGATATTTCGACCGGTGGGAAGCCCTGTCAGCAAACCTGGGTTCAGTTCCAGCTGCTTGCAGGCGACAAGCCCGACCTTTTAGACCTGATTGAAGTCACCACCCGGCTGGATGGTTCGCTGCCGCAGGGCAAGCTGTCGGTAAGCTCGCGCAGGCTGCGTTTGGTGGGAAACCGCTTTAAGCCCATTTAATCTGCTATTAAATACGTAGCTACTCGCGCAATATTTACAAGGGCCGGAGGCCAATTTGATTCTCAATTCTGACCAAGAGCAAATCCGCGAAGCCGTCCGCGCCTTTGCGCAGCAAGAACTCTGGCCCAATGCCGCGCGCTGGGACAAAGAGCACACTTTCCCCAAAGAAGTGCACAAGGGCCTGGCCGCGCTGGGTGCCTATGGCATCTGCGTGCCGGAAGAGTTTGGCGGCGCCAATCTTGACTACCTGACGCTGGCGCTGGTGATCGAAGAAATCGCCGCTGGCGACGGGGGCACCAGCACTGCCATCAGCGTGACCAACTGCCCGGTCAACGCCATTTTGATGCGCTACGGCAATGCGGCGCAGAAAAAGCAGTGGCTGGAGCCGCTGGCCAAGGGCGACATGCTGGGCGTGTTTTGCCTGACCGAGCCGCATGCGGGCAGCGATGCCTCGTCGCTCAAAACCACGGCTATTAAAGATGCTGATGGCTACCTGATCAACGGCGTCAAGCAGTTCATCACCAGCGGTAAAAACGGCCATGTCGCCATCGTCATCGCCGTGACCGACAAGGCCGCAGGCAAAAAAGGCATGAGCGCCTTTATCGTGCCCACCAGCGCACCAGGCTACAACGTGGCGCGGCTTGAAGACAAGCTAGGCCAGCACAGCAGCGACACCGCGCAAATCAACTTTGACGATTGCCGCGTTCCGGCCGAGAACCTGATTGGCGCAGAAGGCGAGGGCTACCGCATCGCGCTGGGCGCACTTGAGGGCGGCCGCATCGGCATCGCTGCGCAAAGCATAGGCATGGCGCGCAGCGCGTTTGAATTTGCCCTTAGCTATTCAAAAGAGCGCCAGAGCTTTGGCACCGCCATCTTCAATCACCAGGCGGTCGGCTTCAGGCTGGCCGATTGCGCCACGCAGATCGAAGCCGCAAGGCAGCTGACCTGGCACGCCGCCAGCCTGCGCGATGCGGGTTTGCCCTGCCTCAAGGAAGCCGCCATGGCCAAGCTGTTTGCCAGCGAAATGGCCGAGCAGGTGTGCAGCGCCGCCATCCAGACGCTGGGTGGTTACGGCTATGTAAGTGACTTTCCGGTTGAACGCATTTACCGGGATGTGCGGGTTTGCCAGATTTATGAGGGGACTTCTGATGTGCAGAAGGTTATTATTCAGAGGGCGCTGGCATAGGGCGCATTGCCCTTCACTACCAGGCCGGGGGGAGCCCGGCGGCTCGTCACTTTTCTTTGCTTCGCCAAAGAAAAGTAACCAAAAGAAAGGCGACCCGCAGTCTGGGTCCCTTCGGGCAACTTGCGGTGCTCGAACCGGTCGGGGTCACGTGCAAACTCGCTACGCTCAGACAAGCACGCGCCCTGATCCGCCCAGTTCTCCGCTCCTCAGCCCAGCCAGGACGGGGTTGGGGGATGGAATTCGGGAGCGGAATTCCCCGGATTTGTCATCCCGGACTCGATCCGGGATCCATCCCCGAATGCCTCCATACGACGATGCGGGTCCATGGATTGCGGATCAAGTCCGCAATGACAGCGTGGGGTTTGGCTTCCCGTATTTATCTTGTATTTGTATTCCCCGAAAAGCCCTTCTGTATGCGCTGAGGAGCGGAGGGCCAGACGGA
>JANOCP010000230.1:0-8541 GCA_031412235.1 Polaromonas sp. | reverse complement strand
ACTGACTATCGGGCGCATTTTCTGGTGCGGGCAGACTCGACTGCAAAAAATGTTGCTGACCTCAAGGGTAAAAAACTGGGCGTTCCGTCGCCTGAGTCCGTCACTTCGGTGCTGACCCGCGCGACCGTGAACGACTCTTTCAAAGATGGCGCAAACGGAATTGCCTATGTGTCTACCCGCTACCAGGATGCGATTCCCTTCATGGTCGAGCATGGCCTGGTCGATGTCGGCGTGACCGGCTCTGAAGCCGTGGCAAAGGCGTGGACAGGCGCTGGCGGCAAGATCGCTTTTTCGAGCAAATCTGTTCCGGTAAAACTGATGCTGGCTTCAAAAAACATTCCTGCTGGCGAGTTGTCTGTCTTGCAGAACTATTTTGTAGGTCTTGAGCAAAGCGAGAAGGGCAGGCGCACGCTCGAGTCCATCGACAAGAAGGGCTTTGTGCCTTTTGATGCTGCTGCCCTGTCCGCGGTCAACAGCTGGATTGCCACCGGTATCAAATGACCTCCGCAGCTGTAGCCCTGACCGGCCCAGCACAGGCGCCTGTGCTGCGGGTGATTTGCGCCAGCCTGGCGCTGGTAAACGGTTCTGTGATGGAAGAGCTGCTGGCCATGCGTGAGCTGGTCAGTTCTTTTAATGTTGCTGTGGGTGTGCGCAGCGCCTTGCTGTATTCGTCTGGCTGGTTTTTTCAGTGGTACGAGGGGCCCGCCGAGGGCGTTGAAAAAGCATTACGGGTTGCGCAGTCGGATAAGCGCCATGGCCGGATGCGGGTTTTGCACCGCAGTGTGGGCGCGGCCACACTCGATGAACCTCTGCAGATTGCCACAACCCAAAGCCTTGACAAGCCCACCGACGTAGCCCGCCGCCTGTTTCGTCTGCAGCAGGGCCAGGCCCTGGAGGTGTCAGCGCAACCGCATGAGTTGTGGATGCAACTGGTAGCGCCGCCTTGCCGACCCGGACCGGACAGGGCTGAGTCGGCATTGGTGCAGCGCCACGTTGTGGCCGTCACGTCGGGTAATTCGGGCGCGGTTGATCTGGTGCGCTCCATTGGTCAGCGGGTGGGCGTTCCGGTGACTTACCAGCGCTTTGCCACGGGTGCGCCAAGGGCTGCCGATGTGGGCGCGGTGTATGTTGATTTGCCGGGTTCTTTTCAGGTCATGCGGCTGCAGGCCTTGTCACGGCGCAGCTTGTCGCATGCGATGGTCAGGCTGATGCTGAGTGATGTTCAATGTGTGCTGCTGTTGCTGGGTGAGCATGTGGATTCAAGCCGTGCGCTGGCTGGCGATGTGGGTAGCTTGCTGCAACGCCTGGCGCTACGGCCATCGCTCAGGCTTGCAGGTAATTGCGCTGGCAATTCAGGGGCAGCCCGTGAGTGCCTTCATGCGCGCAGCAGCGACATTTCAGATCTTGACCCCGCCATGCTGTCGCAGGCCGGGCCTGACGCCTTGTTTCGCAGTCTTTTGGGTACGCGCCATGTCCAAAAAATCCACGCTTCTGCCCTGATGGGCTGAGACGGGGGATGCCAGGCGGGCTTGGGCCCAGCTTGGGCACAATGAGTGCATGACTGATGAAGTTCTGGTTTCTGGTGGCGGTATTGGCGGGTTGGCTGCAGCGCTGGCTGCGCGCCGTGCAGGCTGGCGTGTCAGTCTGCTTGAAAAAGCAGCGGCCTTCAGCGAGGTGGGTGCGGGCATTCAATTGGGCCCCAACGTCGTCAGGGTCTTGCACAGCTGGGGGCTAGCCAGGGCGCTTGATGCCGTGGCGGCGTTCCCGCAGCATCTGCAGGTACGCAGCGCGCTTTCTGGCCGACTGCTTGGCGGGATGCGGCTGGGCAGCGTCATTGCAGCGCGCTACGGCGCACCCTACGCGACGGTGCACCGCGCTGATTTGCATGGCTTGCTGCTTGGTGGGGTGCAGCAGTCTGGTGCCACACTCAGATTAAACACAGCGCTGCAGAGCTTTAGCCAGACCCCGCATGGCGTGACTGTGCAAACGGCTGACGACAGCTCTTTGAAGGGCAATATTCTGGTTGGCGCCGATGGTTTGTGGAGCCCTGTGCGCCAGCAGTTGCTCGGCGACGGCCCGCCGCGAGCCACCGGGCACCTGGCGTATCGCTCGCTGGTGCAGCAATCGGCATTACCGGAAAAACTCAGAACGCAAAACGTCACCGTCTGGATGGGGCCGAGCATGCATCTTGTGCATTACCCCGTGCGGCGCGGCGAGTGGCTAAATGTGGTGGCCTTTGTACACGGTGCCCCCGTAAATGATTTGCAAACCTGGGACCACAGCGCAAATGCTGCCGACCTTGCAGGAGCGCTGGGCGGCAGTTGCACGGCCTTGCGCGACCTGGTTCAGGCGGTGCCTGGCTGGCGGCTTTGGGTGATGCACGACAGGCCGCCCATGCAGGGCGCGCACCAGCATGCGCAGGGCCGGGTAGCGCTGCTGGGCGACGCGGCGCACCCCATGCGCCCGTATCTGGCGCAGGGCGCGGGTATGGCGATTGAAGACGCGGCCGAGCTGGGCAGCGTACTTGCGTCGGTACAAAGCCAGACACGCGACATGCCCACAGCCCTTAAGCATTACGCGCAAAACCGCTGGCAACGCAACGCCAGGGTGCAGGCCAGGGCGCTACGAAATGGCCAAATTTTTCATGCGGATGGCCTGCTGCGCGTTGGCCGGGACGCGGCCATGAAAGTGCTGGGGGAAAAGCTGCTGGATATGCCGTGGCTGTATGGGGCTTCTTCTTCCCCGGCTTCTTCCCCTGTTTCTTCGAGTTTATAGTGTGCTATAAAAATAATAGCTATATAGCCGTACTCATTGGGCACAGAGCATATTTGATCTGAAAACTGGCTCACAGATCCGTTCGCAGCGTCCAGATTTCAGGAAACAACACCATATCCAGCATCTTGCGCAGGTAACTCACGCCACCGGTGCCGCCCGTGCCGCGTTTGAAGTCGATCACGCGCTCGAATGGGGTGACGTGGCGAAAACGCCATGGCCTAAAGGTGTCTCCGGGTCGGTGATTTGTGCGATTGGATTGCTGGTTCAGGCGTTACGGACTTTTTGCAAAGTACCTGACGCCATCCAGGCCTTCAAAATCAGCATCTTGCGTCCATACCAAAGCATTGCCCTGCTGGGCCGTTGCGTAAATGATGCTGTCGGCCAATGGCAGCTTGTGGCGAGTACCCATAGTTGCGGCCAGCAGGGCCAGAGTTGCATCAAGCGCTACCACTTGCCCTTGCTGCATGACTGCCACATATTGCAGCGCAGCGCCTTCGCTGCGCTGCTGTGCCACTTTTTTAAACACTTCCAGCAGCGTGATGGACGGCACGATCAGCGAATCTGGCGCTTCAATGGCGCTGGCGAAATGCTGCGCATTGGGCTCATCGGCAAAGTAGGCAAGCCAGGCTGCCGAATCGACGACGTTCACAGCCTGTCTGAATCACGCGTAATGGTTGTGTCTATGCCGCGCAGTGTCCCGCGCAAGGCGCTGGCGGGTTGCACGGGGATGAACTCCACGCGGTTGTCAAACTGCACCACCTGCATCTTGACGCCGGGTACGAGTTTGAGCCCCTCACGCACGGCCAAAGGAATGACGACTTGAAATTTTGGTGATACGGTGACGGTTTGCATGGTTACCCTTTAAAGCTATCGATAATCTTATCGTACAACGAAAATTTAACGATAGGTAAAATCGTGTGTGAGCGATAAATAACGAAGACCAGTGAAAGAATTAAATGCTTCGTTCAGGGGTGTTGCCTGCGTGAATCGAAGCAGCAATGACAAATTTGCTATTAATTCAGGAGCTGGTTAAACCCATAATCATTGGGCACAGAGCATATTTGATCTAAAAACAGGCTCACAAGTCGGTTCGCAGCGTCCAGATTTCCGGAAACAGCACTACATCAAGCATTTTGCGCAAATAACTCACGCCGCCCGTGCCGCCGGTGCCGCGTTTTAAGCCGTTCACGCGCTCGACGGTGGTGACGTGGCGAAAGCGCCATAAGCGGAAGGCGTCTTCAAGGTCGGTGAGTTCTTCGCCTAACTGGTACAGGTCCCAGTGCGCTTTGGGGTTACGGTAGGCGACCAGCCAGGCTTGCTTTACGTCTTCGTTTTCAACGTGTGCCTGGGTCCAGTCGCGCTGGGTGTGGATGGCAGGCACGCTCAGGCCGCGGCGGGCGAGCAGGCGCAGGGCTTCGTCGTAGAGCGATGGGGCTTCAAACGCAGCTTGCACCTGGGCCAGCAGGTCTTGCCGGTGGGCATGGGGTTTGAGCATTGCGGCGTTTTTGTTGCCCAGGGCGAACTCTATGCAGCGGTACTGCGCGCTCTGAAAACCGCTGGATTGGGCCAGGTAGGGGCGAATCGCGCTGTATTCAGGTGGCGTCATGGTGGCCAGCACGTCCCAGGCGTGAACGAGTTGTTCCATGATTTTGCTGACGCGGGCGAGTTTTTTGAAGGCGCTGCCGAGTTCGTCTTCAGCCACATTGGCGATGGCGGCGCGCAGCTCGTGCAGCATCAGTTTCATCCAGAGTTCGCTGGTCTGATGCTGGATGATGAAGAGCATCTCGTTGTGGTCGGGCGACAGCGGTTTTTGTGCGCCCAGGATGGCGTCAAGCTGCAAATAATCGCCATAACTCATGGACTTGCTGAAGTCGAGCTGGGCTTTTTCTTCGCGCACGATGTCTGCTGGTTGCTGTGTGTTCATGAATGCTCTCAAATTGAAAAGGAAGGGTTTTGGTATTGAACCAAGCAGGGGCCGCGGAACCGGCTTTGCCGGGCCGCAGGCGCAGCGGCCCCCGAGGGGGGCAGGGAGCTACACGCAGTGAGCGACCGTGGGGGCCCTATCTTTTCAAGTTACCGCGTTCTTCTGGTTGAATTCGGGGTTTTGCCATTCGGCGGTTTCAAGTACCTGTTTGAGGTGTTCAACAGCGCTCCAGACGTCTTCAAAACCGATGTACAGCGGGGTGAAACCGAATCTGAGGATGTCAGGCATACCCGTTCGTCCTGAGCCTGTCGAAGGATCACCGGCACGGAAGTCGCCAATCACACCGCGTTTGATCAGCGCCTGGATGATTGCGTAGGCGCCGGTTTTGCGAGTCAGGCAGACCTGGGAACCACGTTGGGTGTGATCGCGTGGGGTAGCCAGCCCCAAGTCATGGCCTGCACAGCGGGCTTCCACCAGTTCAATAAACAGGTCGGTCAAGGCCAGCGACTTTTGCCGCAGTGCGTCCATGCCTCCCAGCGCTTGCGCGGCCAGCACGGTGTCCAGCCCGCAATCGAGTGCCGTCAGGCTCAGAATCGGTTGTGTGCCGCATAAATAGCGCGTGATGCCGGGGGCAGGGCGGTAGTCGGGCGTGAATTCAAACGGCGCGGCGTGGCCCCACCAGCCTGACAGGGGTTGCCAAAAGCGGTCTGCGTGTTTGGGGTTGACCCAGACAAAAGCCGGTGCGCCTGGGCCGCCGTTCAGGTATTTGTATCCACAACCGACTGCAAAGTCAGCGCCAGCGACGTTCAAGTCAACCGGCACCGCGCCCGCGCTGTGCGCCAGGTCCCAAACCGTCAAAATACCTGCGGCATGGGCTGCAGCGGCGACGGCTTTCATGTCGTGCATGGCGCCCGTTCGGTAGTTGATGTGGGTCAGCATCAGCACGGCAACGTCGGGGGTCAGAGCGGCGGCTATTTCTTCAGGCTCCAGCAATACCAGTTGCAGGCCATGCTCCTTGCACAGGCCTTCGGCAATGTAAAGGTCGGTCGGAAAGTTGCTGCGTTCGCTGACCAGCTTTTTGCGTTCTGGCGCATCCTGGGCGGCAATATGCAGCGCGGCACTCAGCACCTTGTAAAGATTGATAGAGGTGCTGTCAGTCGCCACCACTTCGCTTGGCGCTGCACCGATTAGCTGCGCAATCTTGTTGCCCAGGCGCTGCGGCAGGTCAAACCAGCCGGCGCTGTTCCAGCTGCGGATCAGCCCGTGGCCCCATTCATTGGTAATCGCCTCGGCTACACGGGCGGCGGCGGTTTTGGGCAGCACGCCGAGAGAGTTGCCGTCAAGGTAAATCACGCCTTCAGGCAGGCTGAACTGGTGGCGCAGCTCGCGCAGCGGGTCTTGCGCATCAAGGGCGCGGCAGTCTTCAAGGGCTTTTGTCATGGTGAATTTTTAGGTTAGTTCGCGCAGCACCGCGCGAACGGGAGAAGCATCAGCACGCATCAGCTTGAGCGGCAGGGCAATCAGTTCGTAGTCGCCTTCGGGCACATCGTCGAGCACCAGGTTTTCAAGCACGCGAAGGTTTCGCGCCAGCAACTCGTGGTGGCTGGGCAGGGTCTGGCTGTTGTTAGGGTCAACGCTGGGGGTGTCAATGCCGATCAGCAAAAACGGATTTGTCATGTTTTTGCCAGCCAGCAGTGCAAGCGTTTCCGGTGCAATGGCGGTAAATGATGCCCAGCTCTGGCTGGCTGTGCCTGACGTGCGCAGCAAAACACGCGGCGGCAGGTTTTCAAGCGCATGGGCGATATGTTCAGGCAAAACCAGCGGGCCAGAGGCCAGGCAATGAATCACGCGGCACGGGCCGAGGTAGGGCGCCAGATCCAGCTGACCTGAACTGGCACCGCCGTTGGCGTAGTGCATGGGCGCATCGGCGTGCGCGCCGGTGTGCGGCGACAGGGTGATGCTGTTGACATTGACCGGGCAGTCGGGCCCGAGCGAAAAATGCAGGCGCTGCGAATAAGCAGTGTCGCCGGGGAAAACTGGCGCCAGCTCATCAACCGGAGGTGAGATGTCCCATATTTTTAGGGGTTTGCCTGTGCTTGTGGTGGGGTGGTTTGAGGCCATGACCCTAAGTTATCACTGTCAAAAAGGCGTGGTGTCGGTTATTTCCAACAGGCATGAAAATACTTTAGGGTTGAAGCAATTGGTGTGTTGCACACTGCTTGCCGTCCCGTAACGACCCTCAGGTCGCTCGGGCACAATCCAGTTTTCAACTGAGACAACACCAGGATAAAAGGCACACACATGGCTTCAACAGAAAATACAGGCAACAAGGTCGCACTTGTCACGGGTGCAGGCACCGGAATTGGCCGGGCGGTAGCGCTCGCGTTTTTGCGAGAAGGTTGCAGCGTGGTGCTGGTTGGTCGCCGCGCTGAGCCGTTGGAGGCCGTGGCCAAAGAGTCAGGTTCAGACCGAGCGCTGGCGGTGCCCACAGACGTAGGCAATCCTGAGTCGGTAGCTGCACTATTTGACAGGATAGGCAAAGAGTTTGGCCGTATTGATGTGCTGTTCAACAACGCTGGCGTTAGCGGCATCGGCAGTGGGTTTGAAGACATAGCCTTTGACACCTGGCAAAACGTGGTCAACATCAACCTGACCGGTTCGTTTTTGTGCGCGCAGGGCGCTTTCAAAATGATGAAAGACCAGACCCCGCAAGGCGGCCGCATCATCAACAACGGCTCGATTTCAGCCCACGCACCACGGCCCAACTCAGCGCCCTACACATCCACCAAACATGCCATCACAGGCCTCACCAAATCCATCTCGCTCGATGGCCGCAAATACAACATTGCCTGCGGCCAGATTGATATTGGCAACGCCTTGACCGAGCTTTCAGCCCGCATGGCCAAAGGCGTGCCGCAGGCCAATGGCGAAATTGCGATTGAGCCGATGATGGATGCGACCGAGGTAGCCGACGCCGTGATTCACATGGCCGCGCTGCCTCTGTCAACCAACGTGCAGTTCATGACCATCATGGCAACGAAGATGCCGTTTGTGGGGCGGGGTTGAGGGACCGAGTCTGAGTAGTTTAATTATTGGCCGTTGCAGTGCTTCAGGGCTACGTCGTGGTGGAATCCTATCGGCTCGATATCTGAAAGGAAAATATGGTTGACTGGATTCCCCTAGTAGTAAGTGCAAGCGCAATTTCCTTTACGGTATTTAGCTTTTGGTGGATGAACTGGCGTCCGGGGAAATTGATGGTTGTGAGGTCTCGGCGATTCGCTGCCGGGAGAATAAGGGTGGGCCAAACCGATGAGGAAAATGCGTGGTTAATAGGTTTGCCGTTAATTTTCATGAACAGTGGCGCAACCCCGATCGTGATGGAGTCGATGCGTTTAGAAACGCTCGATATTTCTGGTTTTGAGTCGCTACGATTTGACTCAATCGAAACTCCACTTTGGACATCCGACGCGTCCGATATAAAACGTGAACAAGATTACCTCCCGGTCTTGATTAAACCCAAAGAGACTATTTCAGAGAATTTTCTATTCTTATCGTCGAAATTCCCGACTAGGTACCAGCGGAAGCAGTACAAATTTTCGCTGATCGTCAAGGTCGCAGGAAAGCGTCGTTGGCGAAAGGTAATGATTGTCGACTTAGATCTGCGAGACTTCGACGATCAAAAACTATACGAAATGAACGCCTTTTACCGGAAGTATGAGATGCCTTTGGGCTTGGGGGAAAAGTAGAGCTGCTTTCGCGCGCTGAGTCTTGAGAAATTACTCTAAGCGACCCAGCAGCAAATACTCCATCAATGCTTTCTGTACGTGCATGCGGTTCTCGGC
>JANOCP010000229.1:0-10105 GCA_031412235.1 Polaromonas sp. | reverse complement strand
GTTGCGGTGCTGAAGGCGCCCGACCTTGCAGAGAAGCTGGCCGGTGAAGCGGTTGAGCCCTGGCCCATGTCGCCCGATCAGTTTGGCCAGTACATACGCGCAGACATTGCTCGCTGGACGTTACTGGCCAAGGCACGCAAGATTCAGCTTGACGAGTAGGCCTGCGGCACTGCCTGCCTTCCCTGGCCCGCTTGGGTACAGGCACGCTCGGCGTGTCCTGCCAAAGCCAGGTCACCATTTTTTTAATCCAATCCATCACCATGACTTCACCAAACCCCCTGCGCATCGGCATCCTTAACGGTGACGATATCGGCCACGAGATCGTGCCCGCCTCCGTTGACATCAGCCGCGCCGCTGCCCAAATGCACGGCGTCAACATCGAATGGTTTCCGCTGCCCATAGGCGCCAGCGCGCTTGAAACCCACGGCCACACCCTGCCGCCTGAAACCATGGCCACGCTGCTGACGCTGGACGGCTGGATACTCGGCCCCATCGGCCACCGCGCTTACCCCAAGGGGCCGAATGCCATCAACCCGCACCCCATATTGCGCAAGCAGTTCAACCTGTTTGCCAACGTGCGGCCCACCCAGTCGTACCCTGACATCGGATGCCTGCATGACAACATTGATCTGGTCATCGTGCGCGAGAACAACGAAGGCTTTCAGCCCGACCGCAACATGCTGATGGGCAACGGCGAGTTCCGCCCCAATGACGAAGTGACGCTGTCAGTGCGCGTTATCACCCGCACCGGCAGCCGCCGCGTGGCCAAGGCCGCGTTTGAGCTGGCCCGCCAGCGCCGCAAACACCTGACTTACGTCCATAAAGACACGGTTTTCAAACTGAGCTGCGGCATGTTTGTTGAAGAGTGCAAAAAGCTCGCGCTTGAATACCCTGACGTGCTGGTTGATGACGTGATTGTGGACACCTTTGCCATGCGCCTGGTGCGTGACCCGCAAAGCTTTGACGTGGTGGTCACCACCAATATGTTCGGCGACATCCTGTCAGACGAAGCCGCCGGCCTGGTAGGCGGCCTGGGCATGGCGCCCGGCCTGTGCATAGGCGACGGCGATGTGGTGATGGCCCAAGCCACCCACGGCTCAGCACCAGACATAGCAGGCCGCGGCATCGCCAACCCCTACGCCATGATCGAGTCCACCCGAATGATGTTCGAGTGGCTGGGCCACAGCCGCAACAACGAAGGCGCAGTACGCATGGGCGCATCCATGGCCCGTGCTACCACCGAGGCACTGGCAGATGTGAACGCGCGTACTGGCGATATACGCGGCAAGGGCAATACGGCGAGCTTTACGCAGGCTGTGTTGCGTAATTTGAGGAAGTGTTGGGGGTAGGTGGAGGGGCGGGGGCTTTTCACTGTGTTATCCCGGACTTGATCCGGGATCCATCGTTGAAGAATCACAATTTCCAGACAAAGTACATCGCGCTCTTCCCTGCTCCATTGACTCACGGAGTAAATTATGTCCGACGTCATAATCGCCACGGTTGCGCAAAGTTCACGTATTTGCTAACATTTACCCATGGCATTTCAGATCGAGTACTTCCACAACCGCGTACTCGTTGAAGTTGAATCATGGCCTGTGGATGTTGTTGCTGACGATGCGCGGCTGGTAGAGCTGCTGATGGAGTACGGCCCAAGTCTTCAGTTGCCGCACTCGCGGGCATTTGGCGATGGATTGTTCGAGCTCAGGCCTCGCGGTCGTTCAGGTATCGGCCGCGCGTTTTAGTGCTTTCTTATCGGCAAGCGCGTGTGGTGCTGCACGCATTTATCAAAAAGTCGCAGGAAACGCCTGATCGTGAGCTGAAGCTGGCGCGAAAGCGCCTTAAGGAGTTACAAGATGGCTGATCTGAAATACAAACCTGTTCCCCATGACCATGAAGCGTTCCTTGCGAAGGCCCACGCGCGCAAGGGCTTCTCGGCTGAGTACGAGTCACTTGAGCTTGAATATCAGGTCACCACTCAAATGCTGAAGGCCCGGTCGCGTGCGGGCCTTACGCAGGATGTTGTGGCCGAGAGGATGGGCACCACCAAGAGCGCCATTTCGCGGCTTGAGTCGGCTGGCAAGCACACACCGTCTCTCGCGACGCTCAAGCGCTATGCCAAGGCCGTTGGGTGCGAGCTGCAGGTCAAGCTGGTGCCACAGAAGTCGGCATGATGCTGAACGGGTCGTTCATACGGATGCTTGCAGGAGTGGTCAATTTCACCTTGTGCATTTATGATCAATCATGAAATTCGAATGGGATCCAGTCAAGGCTGAGACCAATAAGAGCAAGCACGGTGTTACGTTTGATGAAGCCACTACGGTGTTTGGCGATGTGCTTTCTGTAAGTGCTCGTGATTTGGCGCACTCAGCGGGAGAAAATCGTTTCGTAACGTTTGGTTTGTCCAGTCACGGCCATGTGCTTGTGGTCTCGCATACTGACCGTGGCGGCGTGATTCGAATCATCAGCGCCCGCACTGTAACCCGAAAGGAGAAGCGAATATATGAAGAAAGCTAACGTTAAAGACGAAGAAATGCGCGAAGAATATTCGCGCTCTGACCTTGGGCCGCTGGTGCGAGGCAAGTACGCCGCGCGTTATGCCAAGGCTACGAACGTTGTGGTGATAGATCCCGCATTGACCAAAGCATTTCCAAATAATGAGGCTGTGAACGACGCGTTGCGGGGTTTGCTGGCAGTAGCCACCGCCGCTACCGGCATGACGGGTCGCTCAAGCCGGACGCCGCGCAAGGGTGCCGCCGCGTAGCCCCAGTGTTCAGCGTCAATTTCCGTATCAGGGCATCCCCACGCCAAAAGTACTACCAACCACTGGTCAGACAACTTAAATCGCCAGATTAATGGTAAAAAGTGCTTCGAGCCCAATAAGTACGGGTATCGCACGCTACTAAATTTGTAGTACACAGCAATGGCGAATCAGCCGGGCCTTGCACCCAGCCAGCAAAACCCTAGTCGCCCTGCTCCATAGCCTTGCGGTGCCGTTCAACAAATTCTTGATAGGTGTTGATGCCGCGCAGCTGCAGAATGGCGTTGCGTACGGCGGCCTCGACCAGCACGGCGATGTTGCGGCCGGCCTCGACCTGGATGATGACCTTGCGCACCGGAATGCCCAGTACGTCTTGCGTTAACGGCTCGTAGGGAATGCGTTCGTATTCGCGCTCCAGGGTTTCGCGGCGCACCAGGTGCACGATCATTTTCAGGCGCATCTTGCGGCGCACTGCGGTTTCACCAAAAATCGCCTTGATGTCGAGCAGGCCGATGCCGCGCACTTCAAGCAGGTTTAGCAGCAAATCGGGGCAGCGGCCTTCAATGGTGGTCTGGTTGATGCGGTACAAATCGACTGCGTCATCGGCCACCATGCCGTGCCCGCGTGAAATCAGCTCCAGGCCGAGCTCGCTTTTGCCCAGACCAGACTCGCCGGTAATCATCACGCCCATGCCCAAAATGTCCATGAACACGCCGTGCATCGACGTACGGTCGGCAAAATGCTTGGACAGGTAGGCGCGCAGCACGTCAATCACAAAAGCGGCTGACTCTGGCGTGGCAAACATCGGCAGCTGTGCACGCTCGCACAGGGCCAGCAATGAGTCGGGTGCGGTCTGGCCATCGGCCATGATGAGCACGGGCGGCTCCAGCTTGATGATGCGTGCCACGCGGCGGGTGCAGTCGTCGGCGCTGGCGTTGGTTAGGTAGGCGACCTCGCGCTCGCCCAGAATCTGCACGCGGTAGGGGTGGATGTAGTTGAGGTAACCGACCAGATCGGCGCCAGACCTGGCGGCGCGTACCGCTATTTCGTCAAAACGACGTTCGGAGGCACCGAGGCCCGCTACCCATTCCCATTTGAGTGCCGCCCGATGGTCTTCAAAAAGCACATCGGCGCTAATCGCTGTGGGTTTCATTCAGCCAGTGCAAATAAGCAATTAAGGCGCAGGGGCGCTGGCAGCTTGCGCCGAGCGCCACGATGCGATCAACAGGTGCAATGCTGGCGCGCTAGTGGTGGTCTTGAGCTGCTCGCGCAGTGCGCTGTCGCTGAGCAGTTCGGCAATTTCAGACAAAATTTCAAGGTGTTTCTGGGTGGCTGCTTCGGGCACCAGCAGAAAAATCAGCAGCGCCACGGCTTGCTCGTCGGGCGCATCAAAACCAATCGGGGCGTGCAGCTGAAAAACGGCGGCCATGGGCGCTTTCAGGCCTTTGATGCGGCCGTGCGGTATGGCTACGCCGTGACCCAGGCCGGTGGAGCCCAGGCGTTCGCGTGCAAACAGGCTGTCAGTAATCAACGCACGATTGAGGCCGTGCTGATTTTCAAACAGCAAGCCGGCTTCTTCAAAAGCACGCTTTTTGCTGGTCGCTTCAACGCTGACCAGAACCTGGGATGGGGGCAAGATTTGCGAAAGACGATTCATGGCTATTTATCGCCGGATTATGCACTTTGCGTGGGTTGGGGTAATAAACGGGCATAAAAAAGCCGCCGGTTGGTCCGACGGCTGTTTGATTTTGTTTACAAGGCGCTTTTAGGGGGGGGCTTCAGGGGTGAAGCAGCTCCTGGCGTTTGGCGGCGATGTGGTGATGGTCCTGGGTTTTGGTTTTGTAACGCGATACCTGGCGGTCCAGCTTGTCAGTCAACTCGTCGACTGCGGCATACAAATCAGCGTGGGAGCTTTCGGCAAAGAGGTCGCGGCCCTTGACATGCACATTGCACTCAGCCCGCTGGCGTCGTTCTTTTTCCTTCATGTTGTCTACCGTCAATAGAACCTTCACATCCACTACCTGGTCGAAATGCCGGGTAATCCGATCGAGCTTGCTGGTTACGTAGCCGCGCAGGGCGGGGGTAACTTCAAGGTGGTGGCCGCTGATCGTCAAATTCATAAAGAGACTCCTTTTCCAATACTGGAACTGGGTTGAAAAAGCCACCTGCCTTGGGGGTCGGGTGGCGACGGGGACAACTCTCTTGGTTTTACTATGCGCCTGATACGTGCCAAATGCAACCTTGCGGTGCACAAAAAATGAAACTTTTTGCACCCCGCATGACGGCCTTTTGCAAGCGCCGTATTCGCTGTACTATTTGTTACCAACCACGCTGGCGGTTCTTGATGTATTGCCATGTCACTTGAGACCATCATTTCTTCTGCGCTGACGCGCCCTGGCGACGACCGCCGCGCGCTGGTGCTAATGGGCGGCGGCGCCCGTACGGCCTACCAGGCCGGTGCGCTGCATGCGCTGGCCGCCATCCTCGCCCAGACCAGCGCCACCCCAGCCGGCCAGCCGGCTTTTCCTTTCAAAATCCTGGTCGGCACCTCGGCTGGGGCACTTAACGCTACCTACCTGGCCAGCCGCGCCAGCGAGGGGCTCAATGCCTTCGGGCATCTGGCCAATTTCTGGGGTAATTTGCGCTCATCGCAGGTCTACCACCTCAAGGTGCCGGCATGGATACGCTCCAGCCGAATTGCAGCAGCGCTTTTTTTGTCGCAGCACGTGCGGGCGCAGCAGGCTTTTTTGAACAACACGCCCCTGGTAGACACCTTGCACCGCAGCATCTCATTGAGCAGCATTGACGAGGCGCTGCACGACAAAACCCTGGCCGCACTGGCGGTGACGGCGTCCAGCTACACCACAGGCGTGCACTGGACTTTTTGCCAGACCGCGCTGGGCCGCGCCCGGGAGCCCTGGAGCCGCCCGGGCCGCCGCGCTGAATTCCAGTCCATCACGATCGAGCATTTGATGGCATCAAGTGCCTTGCCCTTTATTTTTCCGTCCACGCCGCTCTGGGTTGATGGGCGCTGCGAGTATTTTGGCGATGGCTCGATGCGGCAAAGCTCGCCGCTATCGCCCGCCCTGCATCTGGGTGCCAGCAAGGTACTGGTGATAGGCGTGGGCCAGCCTGAGCGCGCCGGGCTTGCTGGCCTGCAGGAAGCCGCAGGCAGCAGGCCCACGCTGGGCGCCATTGCCGGGCATGCCATGGCCAGCGTCTTTCAGGACACCCTGCAGGCCGATGTGGAGCAGGCCCAGCGCGTGAGCAAAACCTTGCGGCAAATGCCGCGCGAGATTGCCGCCGTCATGCCCTACCGGCCGGTCGATATTCTGGCCCTGTCGCCCTCACAGTCGCTTGACGCGCTGGCCCAGGAGCATGTGGGTGAGTTGTCGCCATCAACTTACACCGCGCTGGCCGGCCTGGGCGCGCTGGGGGCCAATGGCAGCCCGGCAGGTGCGGCGCTGGCAAGTTACTTGCTGTTTGAGCCCGGTTTTGTCAAGGCGCTGATGGCGTTGGGCGAGCGCGATGCCTACGCCCGCAAAGACGAGCTTTTGGCCTTTTTTGGCCACGCCCAAGGTGGATGAATCGCGGCTCAAGTGCCATAATCGCGGCAGATTCACTACGGAGAAATCCTTGGAAAGCAGCAGAAAATCACGGGATTTAGGCTAGCTTTCAGCACCGCATACTGACGCCGGGCGTCTTTGGGGGGTTGAAAGCGATAGCACCTTCACCCCCTCACGCAAAAGGCAGGCACCAATCTATGTGCCCCTTGCGCAGCCCTTGAACCCACAGGCCTTGCGGCCTTCAGGAAGTTAGGCAGTCAGCCATGCTCAATATTTTTACACTCGCCAACGGGCGACTCTTTCAGGAAGAAATCGAGTCGCTCGAAGAGCTCTCAAAGTTTCAGCCTATCTGGGTTGACCTTGAGTCCCCCACCCTCGAAGAAAAACGCTGGATCAAGCAGTATTACGGCCTGTCGATTCCCGAAGACGCGATGGACGAAGACATCGAGGAGTCCGCCCGCTTTTACGAAGAAGACAACGGCGAACTGCACATACGCTCAGATTTTTTGATTGCCGACGAAGACGAGCCGCGCACCGTGCGCGTCGCCTTCATCCTGAATCTGGTCAATGACGACCTCAAAAGCAAGGGCGTGCTGTTTTCCATCCACGATGAAGACGTGCCGGTTTTCAGACTCTTGAGGATGCGAGCGCGCCGCGCACCGGGGCTGATTGAAGACGCCAAGGAAGTGCTGCTCAAGCTGTTTGATGCTGACGCCGAATATTCAGCCGACACACTCGAAGGCATTTACGTTGAGCTTGAAAAAGTCAGCGCCCAGGTGCTGTCGGGCGATGTGACCGACGCGCTGGCAGGCAGCGTTCTGGGCGCGATTGCCCGCCACGAAGACTTGAACGGCCGCATACGCCGCAACATGATGGACACGCGCCGCGCGGTCAGCTTCATGATGCGCAGCAAAATGCTCAACGGGGAGCAGTTTGAAGAAGCCCGGCAGATCTTGCGCGACATCGACTCGCTTGACTCGCACACGGCCTTTTTGTTCGACAAAATCAACTTTTTGATGGACGCGACGGTTGGTTTTATCAACATCAACCAGAACAAGATCATCAAGATTTTTTCGGTCGCCAGCGTGGCGCTGCTGCCGCCAACCCTGATTGCCAGCGTCTACGGCATGAACTTCAAATTCATGCCCGAGCTGGACTGGACCTTGGGCTACCCGTATGCGCTGGTGCTGATGGCACTGAGTGCCGTGGTGCCGATGTGGTACTTCAGAAAGCGCGGCTGGCTGAAATAGGCCAACAATGCCCTGACTAATGGGCTGAAAAATGAAATTAATGGTCAAATATGCCCGTAGCCCAATGAGTACGGCTACACATGGCTATCATTTTCATAGCAAATACAAGGCCTGATACCCGGTATGCGATTCTTCAAAGACCTGAACCTTTCGGCCTTTACCGCCGGTTTTGTGGCTGTGCTGGTCGGTTTTACCAGTTCGGTGGCGATTGTTTTTCAGGCGGCGCTGGCTTTCAAGGCCACACCGGCGGAAATTTCATCGTGGATGTGGGCGCTGGGCATTGGCATGGGAGTTTGTTCGGCGATTCCTTCGCTATGGCTGAAAAAGCCCGTCATGGTCGCGTGGTCAACCCCCGGCGCCGCGGTTTTGGCTACGGCTGGCCTCGCGGGCGGTTTCTCGATGGCGGAGGCGATTGGCGCTTTTATGGTCAGCGCCGCGCTGATTACCCTGTTTGGCGTCACCGGCTGGTTTGAAAAGGTGATGAACCGTATTCCGGTCGCCATTGCCTCTGCCTTGCTGGCCGGTGTGCTGGCCAAGTTTGGCATTCAGGCCTTTGCGGCGGCCGAGTCGGCTTTGCCGCTGGTGCTGCTGATGCTGGCCATTTACCTGCTGTGCAAACGCCTGCTGCCGCGTTTTGCAGTGGTTTTTACGCTGCTGGGCGCCATTGCTTATGTAGCTGCCCGTGGGCAACTGGCCTGGGCCAGCGTTACTTTTTCTTATGCAGTGCCGGTGTTTGTAATGCCGCAGTTCACCCTGGCCGCCATCGTCAGCCTGGCGCTGCCCCTGTTTGTGGTGACCATGGCTTCGCAAAACCTGCCTGGCGTGGCGGCGATTCGCGCAGCCGGTTACGGGCCAGATGCAGCGGATGGCGGCATTCCGGTGTCCAAAATCATCACCCTTACCGGCCTGGCAACGCTGGTTTTGGCACCTTTTGGCGCGTTTGCACTCAACCTCAGCGCCATTACCGCCGCCATCTGCATGGGCAAAGAGGCGCATGAAGACCCGGCCAAACGCTACACCGCCGCGGTTACCTGCGGCGCGATTTACATCGTGATCGGTATTTTTGGTGCGGCAGTCACCGGTTTGCTGACGGCTTTTCCGAAAGAGCTGGTGCTGGCGATTGCCGGGCTGGCATTGCTGGGCACGATTGGTAACGGCCTGGCGACAGCATTGAAGGACGAATCGCACCGCGAGGCTGCGCTGATCACCTTTCTGGTCACGCTGTCGGGCGTGGTGATTGCCGGTATCGGCTCGGCCTTTTGGGGCGTGGTCGCGGGCGCGGCGGCGCTGTTTGTACAACAATACGGCAGGCCCGAACCGGCACACCCACCTGAGAACCCCAAGCCATGAACATCCTTTTTGTCGCCGACCCGCTCGAATCCTTCAAAATCTACAAAGACACCACTTTTGTCATGATGCGCGAGCTGCAAAAGCGCGGCCACAGCATCTCTGCCTGCGAAACCAAAGACATACGCTGGCAGCGTGGTGAAAAAGTGATTGCTTTTGTGCGCGACATCACCCTGACAGGCGACGCTGACGTGTGGTTCACCTCAAAACAGGTACACCCCGACGAACGCCCGCAAGCACTGGCTGACTTTGACGCCGTCGTCATGCGCAAGGACCCGCCTTTTGACAGCGAGTTCTTCTACAGCACTCATTTGCTGGAACAGGCAGAACATGAAGGCGCCAAAGTCTTCAATAAGCCCAGAGCCCTGCGTGACCACCCCGAAAAGCTGGCGATTCTGGAGTTTCCCCAGTTCATCGGCCCAACACTGGTCACCCGTGACGCTTCAGACATCAAGCGTTTTCATGCTGAGCACAAAGACATCATCCTCAAACCACTCGATGGCATGGGCGGCATGGGCATCTTCCGCGTCAAAGAAGACGGCCTGAACCTGGGCAGCATCATTGAAACGCTGAACAAAGACGGCGCGCAAAGCGTGATGGTGCAAAAGTTTTTGCCCGAAATCGTCAAGGGTGACAAGCGCATTCTGGTGATCGGCGGCCAACCCGTGCCCTTTAGCCTGGCGCGTATTCCGCAAGGCACAGAAGTGCGCGGCAACCTTGCCGTGGGCGGCAAGGGCGTGGCCCAGCCCCTGTCAGCCCGCGACCGCGAAATCGCCGAAGCCATTGGCCCGCTGCTCGCCGCACGCGGTCTGCTGCTGGCGGGCATTGACGTAATCGGCGACTGCGTGACCGAAATCAACGTCACCAGCCCCACCTGCTTTCAGGAAATTTTTGACCAGACCGGGTTTGATGTGGCGGCGATGTTTGTGGATGCGCTGGAGGTGGCGCTTGCTTCGAACTGACTTTCTGCTACAAAAAGTATTACTCGAAGCGATATTTAATTGATCTCTGCGCGGTCTACCGTTAGAGGGCTCTTAGCAATAGCGGCGCTGGTTCCCAGTGCTCCGTCGCTGGCGGGCACCAGTGACCCAGCGGGGATTGCCGACCTTATTTTTATAGTAATTGTGGGAGGCCTATGTCTTGCAATGGCGCTTTCACTATTCTTTGCCGTTTTGGTTTCCAGG
>JANOCP010000228.1:0-3174 GCA_031412235.1 Polaromonas sp. | reverse complement strand
CTCAAGCGGCACTTCACACGACGCCATCACGACCTTGCAACCTTCAATCAGCCTACGCGCCACCAGCACATGCTGTGCATTGAGTCCGCTGCCCGCCCCGGGATGCACGGCAATGCTGTTGTCGCCATCGTCGAAAACCAGTATTTGCGCCACGCCGCTGCGCTCGCCGGCGGCGCGCTCAACGTACTGGGTTGCAATGCCCTCTGCGCGCCACAGGCCAAGGCCCATGCGGCCAAAGTCATCGTCACCTATGCGGGCGATCAGCGCCACGCGAGCGCCCTGGCGGGCAGCGGCAACGGCGGCATTGCTGCCCTTGCCGCCGGGACTAATATTGAAGGCGGTGGCCATCACGGTTTCGCCGCGGGCAATGGGGCGGGCAACCCGCGATATCAGGTCCGCATTCCAGCTGGCGATGCAAACGACATCTGCCGGAGCGGCATCAAGACTCACTTATTTGGCTCCGTAACCCATGGTTTGCGGCAGCCACAGCACGATTTGCGGAAAGCAGGTCATGGCCAGCAGCAAGAGCAGCAGCATGACCAGAAAGGGCCAGCCTTCCTTCATCATTTCACCAATCGGTATGCCGGTCAGCGCCTTGGTCACAAACAGCAGCATGCCAAACGGCGGGTGAATCAGCCCAATCATCATGTTCAGCACCACCAGCACGCCAAAATGCACCAGGTCAACGCCCAGCAGTTTGGCAGCGGGCAGGAGCATGGGCACAAACACCAGCAGCAGTACCGACACATCCAGAAAGCAGCCCAGCACTAGAAACATCACATTGACCAGCAGCAAGAACTTGATCTGGCTCAGCTGCATGCTGTCTACCCACTGCGCCATGGCCTGCGGCACGCCTTCTGCAGTAAAGGCATAGTTGAGGATGAAAGACCCTGCCAGAATCAGCGTGATCACGGCGCTGCCGCGGGTTGACTCCATCACCACGCCCCAAAAGGTGCGCCAGGTTAAGGCGCGGTACACCACAGCCGCAAGAATAAGCGCATGAAAGGCCGCCACAGCAGCGGCTTCCGTTGGCGTGAAGGCGCCAGAGTAGATGCCGCCCAGTAGCACGATGGGCATGGACAGCGGCAACGCACCCCGGTAAATGATGGCGGGCCAGTCTGCTAAAGGTATTTTGTCTTCACGCGGCATGTTGCGTTTAACGGCAATAAAGTGCACCACCACCATCATCAATATGGCCATTAAAAACCCCGGCACAACGCCACCCAGAAACAGCGCACCCACGGATGCGCCTGACACCATGGCGTAAATCACCATGGGAATCGACGGCGGAATAATCGGGCCCAGCGTGGCGCTGGCCACCACCACGGCGCCTGCAAAGCCGCGCGTGTACTCAGGTTTTTTCAGCATCTGGCGAATCGTGACCAAACCTGGTCCGGCTGCGTCGGCAATGGCACTACCGCTCATGCCTGAAAAAATCACGCTGACCAGAATATCAACCTGCGCCAGGCCGCCGCGCATGCGCCCGACCAGGATGCGGCAGAAGTCAAAAATGCGTTCACTCACGGTTCCCGCATTCATGATGTTGGCCGCAAACACAAACAGCGGCACCGCCAGCAGCACATAGCTGTTGTACAGGCCGTTGCCAATTTGCTCGGCGACCAGCCCTACGTCCTGCCGCTTGACGAGCAGGTAGCCAATGCCCGAGACAATCATTGAGAAGCCAATCGGCATGCGCAGCAGCATGCCCCCTACAAGCACCAGTACCAGGGTCAGCAGGGCGGTACTCATATGCGTAACTCCGCTTCAAGGCCGATGCCGCGCACGGCGTTCCAGATCGCCCACGCCGAGCGAACGACCAACGCCGTCAAGAGCAACACAAAGGGAAAAAACACCCACATGAAAGAAATACCCAACACAGGGGTGCCTTCACGGTTCATGAAATGCACGTAGTCCCAGCTTGCCGGAATACCACACAGGGCGAGCCCACCCACCATCAGATTACCCACAATCTGCATGACCTGGCGTGCGCGCTGGCTAACGCTGTTCCACACCAGGTCAAACACCACGTGTTCACGCTCGGGCACCACAAAAGCTGCTGCCCACAGAATGATCCAGACATACAAAACGACAGCGGCTTCGTCGGTCCAGGCTAGCGGCTTGTTAAACCCAAAGCGTGCAGTGACCTGAATCACAAAGACGATAAACAGGGTCAGAAACAAGCCGCCGCCGATCGCGTTGGCAGCTTTTTGGGGCCAGGTTTTCATGGGAGCCGAATTTAGCGGGTGGCGTTGATGCGCTCAACCAGGCCCTTGGGCCAGACCTTGGCGTAGTCCGAGTTCTGGTAAGTTGTTTGCACCGACTTGCGGAAAGCATCCACATCAGGCGTGGTGACCTGCAGGCCCTGCTGCCTGAAGAATTCAACCAGCTGGCCTTCTTCCTTGACGCGGTTTTCGTTGTTATAGGCGGCGGCAGCATCGGCAGCGGCCTTGACCTTTTGCCTTTGCACTGGCGTCATGCCTGCAAGGGATTTGTTTGAGATGGCAATAAAGATGCCGTCCACCAGATGGCTGGTCAGCACAATCTGTTTGGTCACTTCATAGAACTTGGCGGCCCGTACGGAGGGCAGCGGGTTGTCCTGGCCATCAATGGTGCCGGTTTTCAGGCCCAGATAGACCTCACCAAATGCCAGCGGTGTAGGCGTGGCACCCAGCGCTTCACCCAGAAACAGCCATTCTTTTGAGCCCGGCATGCGCAGCTTGACACCCTTCAGGTCAGCAGGCGTCTTGACGTTGCGGGGTTCACGCAGGTTGACCTGGCGGGTGCCCAGGTAGACGGTAGACAGCGGTGTGACTTCCATCTTTTCAGCGACGGTTTTAAACATCTCTGTACCAATAGGGCCGTTAAATACTTTTTGCTGGTGGTCAGGGTCACGCACGATATAGCCCGACGTAAACACAGAAAACTCGGGCACGAGCTTGGCAATGTCAAAAGCTGAAATAGAGGTCAGCTCCAGATTGCCGCGCGCCATGGCGGCGGGCTCGGTGCCCTGCTTGAACAGCGAGGCGTTCAGGTTGATCTGCACATCGAATTCACCAGGTGCGCTCTTCTCAAGGCTGTCCTTGAAAACCGTCCACATCTTGGCGTGCCAGTCGTCCGGCACCGCTGGGGTGGATATGCGCAGCAACACCTTGGTTTGTGCTTGCACGCTGGGCA
>JANOCP010000227.1:0-24922 GCA_031412235.1 Polaromonas sp. | reverse complement strand
GCAGTTTGTGGGTGCCGACAACGATGTCTACAGTTCCGTCAGCCAGGCCCTTGATGGCGGCTGAGATTTCTTTTCCGGAGCGGAAGCGGCTCATCTCGGCGACCTTGACCGGCCATTTGGCAAAGCGGTCTACCAGCGTCTGGTAGTGCTGTTCGGCCAGCAGCGTGGTGGGGGCCAGCAGGGCGACCTGCTTGCCGCCCGTAATGGCAATAAACGCAGCGCGCAAGGCGACTTCGGTTTTACCAAAACCCACGTCGCCGCAAACCAGCCGGTCCATGGGGCGTGGGCTGATCATGTCCTGAATGACGGCATGAATTGCTGCGCGCTGGTCGGCGGTTTCGTCAAAGCCAAAGTCGTTGGCAAAGGTTTCGTAGTCGTTGGGTGAATATCGAAATGCGTGGCCCTGGCGCAGCGCGCGCCTGGCGTAGATGTTGAGCAGTTCGGCGGCCGAGTCGCGTACCTGCTCGGCGGCCTTGCGCTTGGCTTTTTCCCACTGGCCGCTGCCCAGGCGGTGCAGCGGTGCTTCGTCGCTACTTACGCCTGTGTAGCGGCTGATGTGGTGTAACTGGCTGACGGGTACATACAGTGTGGCGTCGTCGGCGTACTGCAGATGCAAAAACTCAGATGGCCCCTGGCCCAGATCCATGTTGATCAGGCCCTTGTAACGGCCAATGCCGTGCGCGCTGTGCACCACCGGGTCGCCCACATTGAGCTCTGACAGGTCCTTGATCAGTGCTTCAACATCGCTGACCTGTTCCTGCTTTTTATTGCGCCGTCGTACCGTTGTGCCTGCCGCGAACAGCTCGGTTTCAGTGACAAAGTCAATGTCACCTTCCAGCCAGCTAAAGCCCTTGTCGAGTGCGGCGGTGGCAATACCGAGCTTTTCAGTGCTGGTCTGGAAGTCTTCCAGCGAGTCAAAAGCGGGAGGGTTAACGCCGCTGGCACGCAGAAAATCCAGCAGGCTTTCACGCCGGCCATCACTTTCGGCCAGCATGAGCACGCGTTGCTGTGTGTTTCTTATATGGCTTTTAAGCTTGACGAGCGGGTCTTCGGCGCCACGCACAGCGGCCATTTCACCTAATTTTTGAAACTGCGTGTTGTCTTCAACGTCCTGAACCGAGGCACGCAAGGCCAGCTGGGCATAGTCGTTGGCCCGCGCATAAAACTGCTCGCCTGACAAAAACAGCGACTCGGGCGGCAGTGCAGGGCGGTCGGGCGCGTCCTTGACCAGCCGGTAGCGGTCTTTGGTGTCCTGCCAGAAGCGCTGGAATGCGGGTTCAAGGTCACCATGCAGAACGACGGTTGCGCCTTCGCCCAGGTAGTCAAACACCGTGGCGGTTTCTTCAAAAAACAGTGGCAGGTAGTACTCAATACCTGCGGTGGCCACGCCGTTGCCCATGTCTTTGTAAATGCGGCTTTTGGTCGGGTCGCCGTCGAGCAGTTCGCGCCAGCGGCTTCTAAAGCGCGCCCTCGCGTCGTCGTCCATGGGGAACTCGCGACCCGGAAGCAGGCGGACTTCGGGCACCGGGTACAAGGAGCGCTGGCTGTCGGGGTCAAAGGTGCGAATGCTGTCGATCTCGTCGTCAAACAAATCAACCCGATACGGCACCAGCGAGCCCATGGGAAACAGATCAATCAGCCCGCCGCGCACGGCGTATTCACCGGGGCTGACAACCTGCGTGACGTGGCTGTAGCCCGCAAGGGTCAGCTGCGCCTTGAGGCGCGCTTCGTCAAGTTTTTGCTTGACCTTGAACTCAAACGTATAGCCCGCCAGAAAACTGGGTGGTGCAAGGCGGTACAACGCCGTGGTGGCCGGCACGATGACCACATCGGCACCGGTATCTTTATTGCGCTGCTGGATGCGCCACAGAGTGGCCAGGCGCTCGCTGATCAGGTCCTGGTGCGGTGAAAAAGTGTCATAGGGCAGGGTTTCCCAGTCGGGGAACAGTGCGCAGCGCAGATCAGGTGCAAAAAAGGCAATCTCGTCCAGCAGGCGCTGGGCGGTGGTCGCGTCTGACGTGACGATGGCCGTCAGCTTGCCTGTCGCTTTTTCCCTCAGGCCCAGCTGGGCGATCAACAGCGCATCTGCCGAGCCGACGGGTTGGGGCAGGGTGTAGCGCTTGCCAGGGGTAAGTTTGGGAAGATCCATAAACCAGTCAGTTGATTGATATCTAAAAGTAGGCGGCCAATACAAAGCACCCCAAACTAAAAAGAGTGGGGTGCCGGACAGTATTTATTTCGCGCAATGGCTGTATTTTAGAATTTATGATGACCGGATGACGACTGTTGTGTCCAAACCCCGTTTTTTTGCATTGATCCCGTGCGCTGGCAGCGGCAGCCGCGCTGGTACCGATGGTGCCAAGCAATACCAGCTGATTGCCGGACGCGCTATGGTTTGGCACACATTGCAAGCCTTCAGGGCTGTGGGTGGCTTGTCGGGCTTGGTGGTGGTGGTGGCGCCTGGCGACGATGGGTTTATCCGTGCCTGCCCGGACTTTCATGCTGCAAATGAGGTCTTGCTTGCGCTTGGCGGGGCAACACGGGCCGCCAGCGTCTTGAACGGGCTTGAGGCAATGCTGGGCGCAAACGCCGGTCCAGAGGACTGGGTGCTGGTGCATGACGCTGCGCGCTGCCTGATTACACCAACTCAAATCACCGCGTTGATTGATGCCTGCCAGGCCGACGCAGTAGGCGGCTTGCTGGCACAAAAGCTGCCAGACACCCTGAAAAGCGGCGCGTCTGGCCGGGTTGCCAGCACCATTGACCGTAGCGACAAATACCTGGCCCAAACGCCGCAGATGTTTCGTCTGGCTACGCTGATCCGGGCGTTGGAGGCTGCAGGCGATGCCGTAACGGATGAGTCAAGCGCAATCGAAGCCATGGGTTTGTCGCCCTTGCTGGTTGCTGGCAGCGCGCAAAACTTCAAGGTGACCTATCCGGAGGATTTCTTGCTGGCCGAGGCGATTTTGCAGAGCAGAGTGAAAGTCAAAACATGAGTACTGATTTCTCAAAAATACGAATCGGTGAAGGCTGGGACAGCCACGCGCTGGTGCCTGGCCGCAAGCTGATCATTGGTGGCGTCGAAGTAGCGCATAGCACCGGTCTGCTGGGTCATTCAGACGCTGATGTCTTGGTGCACGCCATTATTGATGCCCTGTTAGGCGCGGCTGGCCTCGGTGACATCGGTGGGCAGTTCCCAGATACTGACGCTCGCTTCAAGGGTGCTGATTCCATGCTGCTGTTGCGTGAAACCGCTGGCTTGCTGGCTGGGCGCGGCTTGCAGATTGGCAATATTGACAGCACCGTGATTGCCCAGGCGCCCAAGCTTGCCAGCTACATCCCGGCCATGCGGCAGCGTATCGCCGAAGCCCTTGGCCTGGATGCGGGCCGCGTGAATGTCAAAGCCAAAACTGCAGAAAAGCTGGGCCCGGTAGGGCAGGGCTTGAGCATGGAGGCGCGGGCCGTGGTTTTGCTATTTAATTGATAGCTGGCTATAGCCGTAATCATTGGGCTAGCACCTGTTTTTACCCAAAAATCAGCTTCTGCGCAGCTTGATGTGTGCCGCCAGCCCGCCTGAGCTGGTATTGGCCAGGTCAAACACGCCGCCCATGCGCTGAATGGTCTTTTCGACAATCGCCAGTCCCAGGCCAGCACCCGTGGCGGCGGTGCGTGCAGCATCGCCCCTGAAAAACGGGCGCGTCAGTTTGGGCAGGGTTTCGGGTGAAACGCCCATGCCGTGGTCGCGCACCTTGATAAGTACCCACTGGTCACGCGCCTTGGCGGCTATATCGACCCGCGCAAGCCCCGTTTCTGGCGTTTTGCCATAGCGCCGGGCGTTTTCAATCAGGTTGGAAACAATGCGCAAAAGCTCAATTTCGTCAGCCAGTACGTCCAGGTTGTCCGGAATCGAAACCGTGATGCGCATGTCGTCATAGTCTTTGGCCCCATAAACCGCTGCGTCGATCACGGCATTTAATGACACCGGTGCCAACTGGACCGGGTCCAGCCGTGCGTAGTCCAGAAATTTGTCAATGATGGCGTCAAGTTGCGAAATATCAGCGGCCATGTGGGCACGCGCATCTTCGTCGGCAACGCTCATTTCTGTCTCAAGCCGCAGGCGTGCCAGCGGCGTGCGCAGGTCGTGTGAGATTCCGGCCAGCATGATGACGCGGTCTTGCTCGACCTTTGACAGCTGGTCGGCCATGCGGTTAAAGCCGATATTGACCTCGCGAATCTCGCTGGTCGCCACCTTTTCGTCCAGCCGGCTGGCATCAAAATCGCCATCGCGCATGCGGCTGGCTGCAAACGACAGTTGTTTGAGCGGCTGGTTGATCAGTCGTGCAATGAAGGCAGCACCGGCCAGCGACAACACAGCGGCAATGATGAGCCAGATCACCCAGGTACTGCCACGCGACGGGCCTACCCTGGATGGGTCAGTCAGCAGCCAGTAGGCATCTCCATCAATTGAAAAGCCGACCCAAAACCCCTTTTTGCCATTGACCGAACTGGCCACTACAGTTGTTTTGCCCAGCCTGGTTTTGAGCTCCTCGCTGATGAGGTCGCCGAGCTCGTCTCTTTCAAACAGCTCAAAAGTGTCCTTGGGCTCACGTGTTGTGATGCGGACACGCTCCTCGTCGGCCAGTGTCTTGATCAGGGATACGCGGGCGATGGCGTCAGAGTAGCGCAGCGCAGCCCGGCTTAAATTGACCAGCGAGGCCAGTTGCTGTGCAGCTTGTATTGCGCGCGGCTCTGATTCAAGTGAACGAAAAGTCTGCAGCCAGGCCACTATTGAGCCAAGCAGCAACAGGGCCAGAAAGAAAAAGGTACGCCAAAACAGGCTGAAACCCCGGCGCGGTCGCATTTCCAGCGGTGCGGGTGCGGTTTCCAGGGGGGCAGGGCTGGATATTTCCATGGGGTTCATGGGACAAGCTTACACGGACAATGGCGGGCTGATCGTCGTCAAGCCCGGCGGCGCCATGCAGCATGTACGCAAGGCCGTGACGGCGTTGCGTGCCGGCATCATCAGTTGGTACCGTCCGGCACAAAAACGTAGCCTACACCCCATACCGTCTGGATGTAGCGCGGTGCAGCGGCATCCACCTCAACCAGCTTGCGCAGGCGCGACACCTGCACGTCAAGGCTGCGGTCAAAGGGTTCAAACTCGCGGCCACGGGCAAGCTGGGCCAGTTTTTCACGCGACAGCGGCTGGCGCGGATGGCGCACCAGCGTTTTGAGCATGGCGAATTCGCCGGTAGTCAGGGGCAGTTCTTCTCCGTTCTTGTGCAGCGAGCGCAGGCCCATGTCAAACGAGAAGGGGCCGAAAGTAATGACTTCCTGGTCAATCGAGGGCGCGCCGGGTACTTCGGCAGTAGGGCGGCGGCGCAAAACCGCATGAATCCGGGCCAGCAGTTCGCGGGGATTGAAGGGTTTTGAAAGGTAGTCGTCGGCACCAACCTCCAGGCCAACGATGCGGTCAACGTCTTCGCCCTTGGCGGTCAGCATGATGATGGGCGTGCGGTCATTGGCGGCACGCAGGCGGCGGCAAATTGACAGGCCGTCTTCGCCGGGCATCATCAGGTCCAGCACGATCAGGTCCACCGCATCGCGCAGCATGATGCGGTTCAGGGCTTTGCTGTCTTCGGCAAGGATGACTTCAAAGCCCTCCTGGGCCAGGTAGCGGCGCAGCAGATCGCGTATGCGCGCATCGTCGTCGAGGATCAGAATCTTGTCGGGGCGGGAGTTGAGTGTTGCTTGGGTCATGTTGAATCTGTAATTTGTAACAGAGCCATTTTGCGGGCTGAAAACGTAAGTTGTGGCATTTTTCAGTCACTTTGACACACTGTTACAAAAGTTGCCTGCAAGAGCAACTGACGCGGCGCTGTCCGACAGTGAGAGTTGTGCTGAGGCGTTAGGCTAGGCAGCGCCCCGAATTGCAGCACCTCAAAACCAGACTATTACCGGTACTTATAGTTGTGCACGACTTGACAATTAGTATTCAACCGAAAGACAAAAACTGATGATTAAATTAAAATTGATAGCAGCTTGCCTCATATCCATAGGTACTAGCGGCCTGTATGCCCAGACCATGAAGCACGAGCCGATGCAAAATGTGGCCCAGCTCTCGGCCAGTGGCACGGTGGAGGTGCAGCAGGACCTGCTGTCGATTGCCATGAACACGACTGTGAGTGGCGCAGATGCGGTTGCGGTGCAAACCCAGCTCAAGCAGGCACTTGACACCGCGCTGACGCAGGCCAAGCAAGCCCAGCAGGGTCTGGCGCCCGGCCTGCTCGATGTGCGAACCGGCAATTTCAGCCTTTACCCGCGCTATAACAAGGACGGCAAGATCAACGGCTGGCAGGGCACTACCGAGCTGGTGCTTGAGGGTAAGGACTTCGCCCGCATCACCAGCACCGCCGGAAAAATCCAGACCCTGACGCTTGGCAATGTGAGTTTTGCACTCAGCCGCGAGCAGCGTGCAAAGGTTGAGGGCGATGCCCAGGCCATGGCGATTGAGCGCTTCAAGGCCAAGGCGCTTGAAGTGTCCAAAGGCTTTGGCTTTGGTGGCTACACGCTGCGTGAGGTGTCCATCACCGCTAACGAGCAGGGCAACAGTCCGCGTCCCCGCATGCTGGCCATGGCGAAGTCCGAGATGTCGTCAGACTCAGCGGTACCGGTTGAAGCTGGCAAAAGCATGGTTCTGGTCAACGTCACTGGTTCTGTTCAGATGAAGTAACGCTGATCACCTGATCACCTGATGAACTGATAAGCCGATGTGCTGTGCGGCTGCACATGGCCTCCGCCCAGCGCCGCTGCAGCAGGCGTGGCGAGGCAGTACCTGCTCGTGAGGTTTAGCACTTCATCTTGGCGGAACCACGCTTTGTCTGACTCCGGTTGCCGCAGTTGATAACATTCGCGGCGACAACGGTGCTGGCATTGGCCCGACTCTCAGCACTTATATTCCCGTTTTGGCCAGGTGTTGCGCCTCGATTGCCACCCGAGCTGCCACCGCTGATGATGGTCTGGGGACCGGGTTTGACACTGCCAGGCGCTGTAGGGTTTTGCCCAGGATTGCCCTTTCCAGCGCCCCCGACACTGACCCCGGCACCAACTCCGGCAGCTGCGCCCGCACCGCCAACGACAGCGCCTGCGCCAACTCCGGCACGAGATCCTCCGACGACAGCGCCTGCGCCAACTTTTGCGCGAGTTCCGCGAACGACAGCGCCTGCACCGACTCCGGCACCCGTTCCGCCAACTCCGGCACCACTTCCGTCAACTCCGGCGCCGGCGCCAACGCCTGCACCGACTCCCGCACCCGTTCCGCTAACTCCGGCGTCCGCACCAACGCCGGCGCCGACGCCCGCACCCGTTCCGCTAACTCCGGCACCTGCCCCAACGCCGGCACCGACGCCTGAGCCCGTACCGCCAATACCCGCGCCAGCCCCAACGTCTCCCCCTATGCCAGCACCAATTCCCTGAGCCTGAAGCCCTGAAACGCCGCCAATGGCTACTGCAACTGATAAGGCGACAGCGGCCGGAATGGAACGTATTGAAAAGTGTTTCATCATTAACTCCTTGAAAAGCGAGGCCGGGTTTTAACGACGGCCTGTCATGTAAAGCGCAAAAATGCACCGTTGCTGACTTCAGTAATGACAAGCCTTGCAAGAGCCAATCGAACTGCATAATTTCAATGTACGCAGCAAAACAGTGCCTTACATGGGCGGGCGTCGTGGCGGCATGTAGGACCACGCCTTAGGGGCAGCACAATGTCTCAACGGTAGCGACCTGCTGCTTGACGCTTGCAAACGGTTGAACAAAAAAAAGCCTGCGAATCACCGCAGGCTTGGCCAGCTTGAGCTCCAACAATGCTGCAAATCTGGCAATGGGGCCACGAGCTTGCCTCGGGACCCTCTGCATAACTCCCTGCGCTCTGTGATCAGCCGGAATCGGGCGTTCTGCTGCGTTGTTTTTCTTGCCAATAGCCGTGCTATTGGCTACAAAAAGACGCCTTGCGGCCCATCCCGATCCGACTGCCACAGCCTCGCCAGAGTTATGCAGAGCATCCCTAGAAGTTGTAGCGCACTCCAACGCTGGTGGTTCCGACGCTATCGCGACCGCTGTTTACAAAGCGCAACTTGTGCTCGTCATACTGAATCACAGCCGATATGGCAGGCGTAAACGCGTATTCAACGCCCAGACCGTAAGACACACCAAAGCCGGTTTCACGGCCGCTGGTGACGCCTGATGCGGGTGCCGCGGAAACGTCCGTACGGCCGTATGTCGCCCCCAGCTTGCCCAGCAGATTAAACGAAGGGTTCAAAGGCAGGCGACCCACTGCGCTCAGGTTAACGCCATCGGCACGTGTGCTGCCACCAGCACGCGCGACGCGTCCGAAGTCGGTATAACCCAGCTCCAGGCCAAAGTTGTTGTTGAAATAGCTGCCGCCGTACAGGCTGTAGGACGTGTCTTTGCTGTCAGATGGGAAGGCACCCAGGCCGTTGTTCAGCTTGAAGTTCGACTTGCCGACATTTATGCCGATGTAGCGCGAGCCCGGGCTGTTCATGGAATACCCGCTGTTTGCGCTTGTAGTTGTGTTGGTCGTCTGCGCCTGCACGCCAGCTGAAAGCGCAAGCATTGCTGCGGCCATCAGTGTGAGGGATGTGAGTACTTTCACGAGGAGTCCTTTGAGTTTGTTGCCTGAACCCGTAAAGGTGCACTTCACGGATTTTTGGCAACGGGTTAGAGATGAAAGGACTGTATTTGCACCAAAATGGGTAGTTTGTAGGTCTCATCACGCCATTCGTGTAGGACATCCCTTAGCTGCGTAAAGCACTGGTTAAGTGCGCCAAGTCGGGCAAGAATTCGCTGCGGCGGTTTTGGTGGGGCAGAAGCCACCCGAAGTTATCTCTCCATGCACCCCGGCGACTTGCTGCGTTTGTGCACCCATAAAAAGAGCAGGGCAGCCGATACGTGCACAATAAATACCATGTCTGCACATGTTCGTTATTCACCTGGCACCAGCGCCCTGGTGCTGGATTCCCCGCACAGCGGGACTTCGTATCCGGCTGACTTTGCCTATGCCTGTGAACTTAATGCGCTGCGTACCGCCGAAGACACCCACGTCGACAAGCTCTACGACTTTGCGCCAGCACTGGGTGTCCACTGGATTGAGGCCTGTTTTCCGCGCAGCTACCTTGATGCGAATCGCAACACCACTGAAATGGATGTCACGCTGTTTGATGCAGCGTGGCCACACTCGGTAGAAACTGACGCAAAGATCATGTCAAAAGTCAGACTGGGCAAGGGCCTGATCTGGCGCACTACCGATGAAGGCGTGCCCATTTACGGCCGCAAGCTGACAGTGGCTGAAGTACTGGCACGCATTGAAAACTGCTGGAAGCCCTATCACGCGGCCGTCAGGGACGCCATTGATGCTGCCCATGCGCAGCATGGCTTCAGCATCCACATCAACTGCCATTCGATGCCTGCGGTCGCGTCAAGCAGCGCGACTGATTTCCCCGGTGAAGAGCATGCCGATTTTGTAGTCGGTGACCGCGACGCCAGCACCGCAAGTGCGGCGCTGTCTGAACTGGTCTGTCAGCATTTGCGCGGCCTGGGCTACAAGGTGGCCTATAACCACCCCTACAAAGGTGTCGAGCTGGTGCGCCGCTACAGCCAGCCTGCCGAACAACGCCACAGCATCCAGCTTGAAATCAACCGCAAGCTCTATATGAGTGAGCAAACATTTGAGTTGAATGAGGGCTATGAGCCGCTTAAAACCAGCTTGCGCTCGCTGCTTGATATGTTGCTGGCTACAGACCCGCGCAAACTCTAAAACCTCATTCGGTCGCCAATCGTGATTGCCATTTACAGCCCCAGCCATCGCCTGCATGCCCCCGAGTTCGAGATTTTTCGGGGCGACCGGGTGGCCTGCCATGAAACGCCAGTGCGTGCCGATATGGTCGAAAGCCGCCTTGCGGAGCGTGGCCACACCCTGCAGGCGGCGCATGTTGACAGCCGAAGCGTGCTGCCCATGGTGCATACCGGCCGCTATTTGAATTTTCTTGAAAACGCCTGGCAAGACTGGCTGGCGCTATGCCCGGGCAATGCTGATCTGCAGCCTTTTCCATCGGTATGGCCGGTGCGTACCCTGCGCAGCGACCTTGAGCCCGTCAACTTCACGGCGCGGCTTGGCTTGTATTCAATGGACAACGGTTGCGCGCTGGTCGATGGAACCTGGCAGGCCGCCAAGGCTGCAGCTGATGCAGCCGCAACTGCTGCCGCACTGGTTTTGGCCGGGCAAAAGGCGGTGTTTTGCTGTACCAGGCCGCCTGGCCACCATGCCGGTGCTGACTTTATGGGCGGCTACTGCTTTATCAATAACGCCGCGGTTGCCGCGCAGGCACTTTTAAATGGCGGCGCGCAAAAGGTGGCGCTGCTGGATGTCGACTACCACCACGGCAATGGCACGCAAAGCATTTTTTACGACCGCGCAGACGTGCTGTTTGTCAGCATTCATGGCGATCCGGTGACGGAATACCCGTTTTACCTTGGCCATGCAGACGAGCAGGGCGACGGTAGCGGTGAAGGGTTTAACCTCAACCTGCCATTGCCCGCCGGGACCAGCGCCGCCAGCTGGTTTGATGCGCTTGAAAAAGCCTGTGTGCGTATTGCAAGGCATGGTGCTGATGCCCTGGTGGTGTCGCTGGGTCTGGATACTTTTGCCGGTGACCCGATTTCAAAGTTTTTACTCCAGTCGAGTGATTTCACCTTGCTGGGCGAGCGGCTTGGCCAGCTTGGCTTGCCGACGATTTTTGTACTTGAAGGCGGTTATGCGGCCGCCGAACTGGGTGTCAATGCCGTCAATGTGCTGGAAGGTTTTGAGCTGGCAGCTTTGGGAGCGGCTTAGTGGATCAGGTCGATTGCGTTGTTATCGGTGCCGGGGTAGTCGGTTTGGCCGTTGCCCGGGCTCTGGCCTTGCAGGGGCGCGAAGTCATGGTGCTGGAGGCCGCCAACGCCATAGGCACCGGTACCAGCTCACGCAATAGTGAAGTCATTCACGCCGGCATTTATTACCCGCAGGGCTCGCTCAAGGCGCGTTTGTGCGTTCAGGGCAAGCAGATGTTGTACGACTACTGCGCTGAACGCGGCATTGGCTACAGCCGCTGCGGCAAACTGATTGTGGCGACGCACGCAGGGCAGCTTGCGCAACTGCAGGGCATTATTGACAAGGCTGCGGCCAACGGGGTGAACGACCTGGTGCTTATCAGTCGCGAACAGGCCCGGGCGCTTGAGCCGCAACTTGAATGCGTGGCCGCCGTGCATTCGCCCAGTACCGGCATCGTTGACAGCCATGCGCTGATGCTGGCCCTGCAGGGTGATATTGAGAACGCAGGTGGCTTTGTAGTGCTAAATACGCCGATATCCCAAGCTTTATGCGCGCCAGATGCTATTACTCTGATAGCGAAAGACGGCACAAAACTGCAAGTCAAAACGGTTGTCAATGCTGCCGGGCTGTATGCCCAGGCACTGGCGCGGCGCTTTTCAGGGCTCAATGCTGCTTTCATTCCACCCAACCATTACGCCAAAGGCAACTACTTCACATTGGCGGGGCGTTCGCCGTTCAGCCGCCTGATTTACCCGGTGCCAGAAGCTGCAGGCCTTGGCGTGCATTTGACGCTGGACCTGGGCGGGCAGGCCAAGTTTGGCCCGGACGTGGAGTGGGTTGATTCACCAGAGGATTTGCTGGTTGACGAAGCACGCGGTGATGCGTTTTATGCAGAGATCCGAAAGTACTGGCCCGCGCTTGAATCCGGGGCCCTGCATGCGGGCTATGCCGGCATACGGCCCAAGCTGCAGGCGCCCGGTGGGCCCGCAATGGATTTTTGGATTCAGGGACCGCTAAACCACGGGGTGCCGGGGCTGGTGAATCTGTTTGGAATTGAGTCTCCAGGCTTGACCAGCTCGCTGGCACTGGGTGAATACGTCTCTGGAATGCTATAAATATTATAGCTACAAGTAACCGTAATCATTGGGCCAATGTGCCTGCTGACTTCTTTTTAACGTTTCTTCAGCCCTTTGAAGGGCACCTGCGCTGCTACACACCTTTGCCGCTAATGCTTTTTGTACCTTGGCTTGTTGTCAACACACGCATCGGGGATTCCCCTAGTCAAAAAGTAACGATAAAGCGCTTTTGCTGCAAGCCGCCGCGTTACAGTCGCGCTTGGTATGCTTTTTGCAACTACCTTGCATCAATCTTTGCAGCTCATTCTGGCTGTGTTTGTACTTTTGGAGAAACCATGTTGAAACAAGTTAAAAAACTCGGAATTTTGTCGGCTGCTGTTGCTGCGCTGGCGGTTCTTGCCCTGCCTGCCCATGCCGGCAAAACCCTGGACGCCATCAAGGCACGTGGCCAGGTTGTTTGCGGTGTCAACGTGGGTCTGGCTGGTTTTTCTGGCGCAGACAGCAATGGCGTGTGGACCGGTCTGGACGTTGACACCTGCAAGGCAATCGCTGCTGCAGTACTTGGCGATGCCAACAAGGTTAAATGGGTTCCCCTCAATGCCCAACAGCGCTTTACCGCACTTCAGTCTGGCGAAGTCGATGTTCTGGCGCGCAACACCACCTTCTCGCTGACCCGCGACGCGTCACTGGGCCTGCACATGACGGCTGTGACCTACTATGACGGCCAGGGCTTCATGGTTCCAGTTAAAAGCAAAATCAAAAGCGCCAAATCCCTCAAGGGTGCAACAGTGTGCGTCCAGTCTGGCACCACTACCGAGAAAAACCTGACTGATTACAGCCGCGCCAACAACCTCGGCATGAAGCCAGTGGTCTTTGAAAAGCAGGAAGCTGTTAACGCCGCCTACTTTTCAGGCCGCTGCCAGGCTTACACCACTGACGCTTCGGGCCTGGCCTCGGTACGCAACAAGGAAGCCAAGGTTCCCGCTGACCACCTGATCCTGCCTGAACTGATCTCGAAAGAGCCTTTGGGCCCCATGGTGCGCCGCGGCGATGACGAGTGGTTCGCCATCACCAAGTGGGTCGTTTATGGCCTGCTTGAGGCAGAAGAATATGGCGTGACCCAGGCCAATGTTGATGCCATGGCCAAAGACAGTAAAGACCCGGTCATTGGTCGTCTGACGGGCAGCACCGAAGACACTGGCAAGTTGCTGGGTCTTGAGAAAGACTGGCTGGTCAAGGCTATCAAGGCCGTTGGTAACTACGGCGAGATTTTCGAACGCAATGTGGGTCCGAAAACTGCCTTGGCACTGCCACGCGGTCAGAATAATCTGTGGAACAAGGGCGGCCAGATGTACGCCTTTCCGGTACGTTAATTCTCAGGACAGGCGGTAGCGTCACTTAGCGCTTGTCGTCGGCATTAGCGGCTGATTTCTCGCTACCTATTTCAGACCTCAGGACAAAACGGGCTCATCGGCGTAAGCCTACGCATGGTGCAGCCCGTTTTGCGTTTTAGACACGTCATACTCCCGGATTTCAAGCCATGCCAGATACCCCTGTCCAACCCGTGCTGACACCGCCTCGCACTGCACCTGCACCGCGACGAAGTGCTTTCTCATGGCGCAGCAAACAAGCGCGCGGGGTGGTTTATCAGGTGCTAGTGCTCTCTGTGATCGCGTTCATGGTCTGGCTGCTGGTCAGCAATACGCTGAGCAACATGAAGGCGCGAGGTATTCAAAGCGGTTTTGATTTTTTGATGCAACCGGCGGGCTTCGATATTGGTGAGCAGTGGATCGGTTTTGAATCCATCCAGCCTTACTGGAAGGCCTTTCTGGCGGGTACCGTCAATACCTTGCGTGTGGCCGTGATCGGTGTCGTGCTAACCACAATTTTGGGAACGCTTCTGGGTATTGGCCGGTTTTCTCGTAACGGACTGGTTCGCGGCTTGTGCTACGGCTATGTAGAGTTCTTTCGCAATATTCCGGTTCTGCTGCAGTTGCTAATGTGGTATCTCCTTTTTACGGAGTACCTGCCACAGATTGACGCAGCGCTACATGTCGGGACCTGGTTGTATGTCAGTAAAAACGGGGTGTCATTTCCCTCGCTGGTCTGGGAGTTCGGGCACACGCTGGCATTGGTTTGCGGGTTTATGGGCGGCGCTGCTGCATTTGCCTATGCCGCACAGGCGCGCAAGAAGTTTGAAAAGACGGGGCGGCTACAACCGGTGTTGTGGGTATCGCTGGCGCTGGTGTTTGGCGGACTTCTGCTTGGCTGGGTGATGGGCGGCGCGCCCATGGCCCTGGAAATGCCGAAAATTACCGAGACGCAGGTCGAAGGCGGCGGCGCGCTGTCGCCAGAGTACATGTCGGTTCTTCTGGGTCTGGTGCTCTATACCTCTGCGTTTGTGGCTGAAGTGGTACGCGGTGGCATTGCATCAGTTTCGCTGGGCCAGCATGAGGCCAGTGCTTCTTTGGGCATTCCGCAGGGTTTGTCCATGCGCCTCGTCGTGCTGCCACAGGCGCTGCGGGTCATCATTCCACCCATGACCAACCAGTTTTTGAACCTGACCAAAAATTCGTCTTTGGCGGTAGCCGTTGGCTACCCGGACGTCGTGTCGATCGCCAACACATCCCTGAACCAGACCGGTCGGGCTGTGGAATGCATTGTGATCATCATGGCTATTTACCTGACCACTTCATTGCTGACGTCGGGCTTTATGAACTGGTTCAACGTTCGTGCGGCGATCAAGGAAAGGTAAGGCGTATTCATGACTGAAATCTTCATTACCAAGCCTGCACGCCCGGCACCGGTCAGCACCGAGGGAATACTCCCCTGGATCAAGAACAATCTTTTTGCGAGCGTGCCTAATGCCGTCTTGTCGATATTCATACTTGGCTTGTTGGGCTGGGCAGCATTTGGTGCCTTGCAGTGGGGCGTGATCGACGCGGTTGTAGCGGCTGATGCAGACCGGTGCCAGGCTGCCCGCGGCCTCGGTGCGTGTTGGGGCGTTGTCAATGAAAAGGCCCGCCTGATCGTGATGGGCCGTTACCCGCAGTCGGAGCACTGGCGCGCAGAGCTGGCGATGGTCTTGCTGCTGGGGCTGGTGGTTGCCAGTTGCAGTCGCTATTTCTGGAAGCTATGGTTGCCCCTCTTGTGGGTAGTCGTGCTCGCGGCCTTCTTTACCTTGATGAGCGGTGGCGTATGGGGCCTCCCCAAGGTCACCACTGACCAATGGGGTGGATTGCCACTGACCATCATGCTTACGGTGATTTCGATGACCATGGCTTTCCCGATTGCAGTGGCAGTCGCTTTGGGACGGCGCTCGAATTTGCCAGCCATCAAGAGCGTGTGTGTGGTGTACGTCGAGCTGGTACGCGGCGTACCACTGATATCTGTACTGTTCATGGCATCGTTCATGTTTCCGCTTTTTATGCCGCCCGGAACATCCCCCGATGTGCTGGTACGCGTGATCGTCGGCATCACACTTTTTGCTGCGGCCTACATGGCCGAAATCATTCGGGGCGGCCTGCAGTCACTGTCAAAAGGGCAGACTGAGGCTGCAGCAAGCCTGGGCCTCGGTTACTGGCAAACGCAGATAAAGATTGTCTTGCCGCAGGCGCTGGGCACCGTGGTTCCCAGCATCATGAACAACTTCATCTCGCTGTTCAAGGACACCTCGCTGGTCACCATCGTGTCACTTTATGAGCTGACGGGCGCGCTGGGTCTTGCCATTGGCTCGGACCCGAACTGGAGGCCTTTCAAAATTGAAGCCTACCTGTTCATTGCAGCCATTTACTTCACCTGCTGCTTCTCGATGTCGCGTTACAGCCTGTGGATAGAAAAGCGCCTCGCCGTTGGTAAAGCGCGCTGAGACGCCTAAAAAAAACCACCACCCATTCAATTCAGATCAGTTCAAAACACAAAAACACTGCGCAAGGACCAGCAATGAGCGACACGATCATCAATTTCGACAACGTCAATAAATGGTACGGCAACAACTTTCATGTGCTGCGCGACGTTGATCTCCAGGTAGCGCAGGGCGAGCGTCTGGTCATTTGCGGGCCTTCAGGGTCTGGCAAGTCAACGCTGATTCGCTGCATCAACGCACTTGAAACTTACCAGGAAGGCAGTTTGACGGTAGCTGGCCATGTGGTGGGCGACGACATCAAGGCGGTAGATGCCGTACGCCGGCAGGTCGGCATGGTGTTTCAGCAATTTAATTTGTTTCCACACCTGACGGTGCTTGAAAACCTGACGCTGTCACCTACATGGGTAGCGGGCATGCCCAAAAAAGAGGCGGTTGAACGGGCCATGCACCAACTTGAGCGCGTTCGCATTGCCGAGCAGGCCCAGAAGTATCCGCTGCAGCTTTCGGGCGGTCAGCAGCAGCGAGTGGCCATTGCGCGAGCGTTGTGCCTGACGCCCAAGATCATGCTGTTTGATGAGCCAACATCGGCGCTTGATCCCGAGATGATCAAGGAAGTACTTGACGTGATGATTGGTCTGGCAGAAGGCGGCATGACCATGCTCTGTGTTACGCATGAGATGGGTTTTGCGAAGGCTGTGGCCAACCGGGTGATATTTATGGACCAGGGTCAGATAGTTGAACAAAACAGCCCTGAAGAGTTCTTCAACCACCCTAAAACCGATCGCAGCAAAGACTTTTTGTCGAAAATCCTGGGGCACTGAAAGCCGTATCAAGGCAAAAAGAGTTTGTCAGAATTACCTAAAAACGACACGCTTGATACGCCCTCCTAGCACATTGAAATTACAATCGTGTGATGTGTCAATTGCTTGGTATGAACTCTGCCAATCCGGCAGATTTGCGGTTTTCTTTCACAGGCTTCGCAGCGCGAGGCGGCCTGACCGACCACCATGGCGATGGTTTCGGCGTGGGGTTTTTCGAAGACAAAGCCTGCAGGCTCTTCATGGACAACCAGCCTGCAGCGTCTTCACCTGTAGCTGATTTACTCAAGCACTACCCCATAAAATCCCGCAATGTGGTGGCGCATATTCGCAAGGCTACCCAGGGCGATGGCCTGCGACTTGAAAATTGCCACCCTTTCACGCGCGAGCTGTGGGGTCGTCACTGGCTGTTTGCACACAACGGTGATCTAAAAAACTACAAACCGGGTTTGACGGGAGACTATCTACCCGTTGGCAATACCGACAGCGAGCTGGCTTTTTGCGAGCTGTTGCAGACCTTGCGCGCTATCAGCCCGCGTGAACCCTGCTCGCTCGACCGGGTATTTGATGCCCTGTGTGAAGTCACACAGCGTACTGCAGAACATGGCGTTTTCAACTTTTTGCTGTCCAACGGCCAGGCCATGTTTGCGCATTGTTCCACGAGGCTGTGGTACCTGGTACGCCAGTGGCCGTTCTCGAACGCGCAGCTGGTTGATGCAGACCTGAGCATGGATTTTGCACAAACCAATACCTCGAATGACCGCCTGTGCATCATTGCGACCCAGCCGCTGACGCGCAATGAAAATTGGCAACAGTTGGATCCTGGCCAGTTGCTGTGGATCGAGGGCGGCCATGTTGTGCGCCATGCGCAGCTTCAGGTTAGTGAAGAAATACGATTGAAAAACGAGGCCAATCTGGCCTGCGTTTAAGTCTTAAAGTACAGCGGCCAGCCGCGTTCCCTGGTCTATCGCCCGCTTGGCATCAAGCTCAGAGGCTTCATCAGCCCCGCCGATCAAATGCGTTTTGACACCCGCTGCACGCAGTGGCTCCAGCAGTTCACGCAGAGGCTCCTGACCGGCGCACAACACGATGTTGTCAACTTCGATCACCGTGCCGTCTTTGCGCTTTTCGCCATAGGTGATGAACAGGCCAAGGCCAGACCCATGCGCCACAATTCGCTCGTAGTTCACGCCAGAAAGCATTTCGACATTTTTCATCTTCAATGCTGCGCGGTGAATCCAGCCCGTGGTTTTACCCAGGTTGCCGCCCAGCTTGCCGGGTTTGCGCTGAAGCAAAGTGATTTGGCGTGCCGGCTCGGTTGACGCTGGGCGCACAACCCCACCGCGTACTTCTCCAGGGTCAGCCACGCCCCATTCAGCCAGCCAGGCAGGTAAATCAAGTGCGGTGGAGTGACCGGTCGGCGTAGCCAGAAACTCGGCTACGTCAAAACCAATGCCGCCTGCGCCTATCAGCGCTACACGCTTGCCGACCGGTTGTCTGCCGAGCAGCACGTCGATATAGCTCAACACCCCAGGCAAATCCTGACCCGGAATGCGCGGATTGCGCGGTTTGACGCCAGTAGCAAGAATCACGTCGTCGAACCTCTGCGCCAGCAGGTCGGCCGCCTCGATGCGCTTATTCAGGTGCAGCCTGACGCCGGTACCCGTGATGCGCTGGCCAAAATAGCGAAGGGTTTCGTCAAACTCTTCCTTGCCCGGTACGCGCTTGGCCAGGTTGAACTGGCCACCAATCCTGTCTGCAGCGTCAAACAGGTCAACGCTGTGGCCGCGCTCGGCCAAAGTCGTGGCGGCTGCCAGGCCCGCGGGACCTGCGCCGATAACGGCGATACGCTTTTGGGCAGGTACAACTTTAATAATCAGCTCGGTTTCATGGCCAGCGCGCGGGTTGACCAGGCAGCTTGCCAGTTTGGCTTTGAAGGCGTGGTCGAGGCAGGCCTGGTTACAGGCTATGCAGGTATTGATCTCGTTGCTGCGGCCTTGTGCGGCCTTGTTGACAAATTCTGAGTCAGCCAAAAAGGGCCTGGCCATGCTGACCATGTCGGCGCTGCCGTCAACCAGGGCCTGCTCGGCGACTTCTGGCATATTAATCCGGTTGCTGGTGATGACTGGAATCATCAACCCCGCTGCGCGTAGTTCCGCGCGCAGTTTTTTCGTAACCCAGGTAAATGCGCCGCGCGGTACCGACGTGGCGATGGTGGGGACGCGCGCCTCATGCCAGCCAATGCCGCTGTTTATCAGGGTGGCACCGGCTGCCTCTACAGCCTTGGCCAGCAGCACGACTTCTTCCCAGCTACTGCCATCGGGTATCAGGTCAATGATGGACAGCCGGTAAATCAGGATAAAGTCCGGCCCTACGGCTTCGCGGGTGCGCCGCACAATTTCGACAGCCAGGCGCATGCGGTTGGCATAGCTGCCGCCCCATTCGTCTGTGCGCTGGTTGGTGTGGGTGACGAGAAACTGATTGATGAAATAGCCTTCGCTACCCATGATTTCAACCCCGTCGTAACCGGCTTCGCGTGCCAGTTGGGCACAGCGAATGAAAGCGCGAATTTGCCGCTCGATACCTGCGGCGCTTAACTCACGCGGGGTGAAAGGTGAAATCGGGCTTTGAATACGTGAGGGTGCCACGCAGAGCGGGTGATAGCCGTATCGGCCCGTATGCAGAATTTGCAGTGCAATCTTGCCGCCTTCAAGATGCACTGCATCGGTCACCTGTTTGTGGCGCCGGGCTGCGCTGTGGCTTGCCAACGTGCCTGCAAAAGGTTTAGCCCAGCCCGCGATGTTGGGGGCAAAACCGCCGGTAACCATCAAGCCCACGCCGCCGCGCGCACGTTCTGCAAAAAACGCCGCCATCGCCGGAAAGTGTTTGCGCCCGTCTTCGAGACCGGTGTGCATGCTACCCATCAGCACCCGGTTTTTAAGCGTGGTGAAGCCCAGATCCAGCGGTGCAAGGAGGTGAGGGAAGGGTGAGAAAGTTGGGTTAAGCACGCAGGCCTCCGGTACAAAGTTGCCTGCATGGTAGTCGCAAGCAGCACTGGCTTGAAGCGCTCCAGGTAGTCTAGGGGACAGGCTCTACAGGGTCTTGGTGCAAACCCTGAAGCTTGTCTGCGGCTATCGCGCGCTATTAAATAAATAGCTAGCTATAACCGTACTCATTGGGCTAGCAGTGCTTTTTAATAGAAATTGCGGCTTCAGTGACCAATCCGGGGCCTTTGTAGATCAGTCCGGTGTAAATCTGCACCACATCAGCCCCGGCTTTGATTTTTGACACCGCATCAAGCCCGCTCATCACGCCGCCCACGCCGATGATTGGAAAGCCCTTTCCCAACGCCGCGCGCAACTGCGTGATCACGCGGTTGCTGGCCTCAAGCACAGGCGCGCCGCTCAGGCCGCCAGCCTCTTCGGCGTGCCGCAGGCCCTTGACGGCATCCCGGCTCAAGGTGGTGTTGGTAGCGACAACGCCGTCCATGGCGTGACGCTTCAACGTAGCCGCGATGACTTCGATTTGGGCAAGGTCAAGGTCAGGCGCAATCTTTACAAAAATCGGCACCTGCTTGCCATGCTGTTTGGCGAGCAGCTCGCGGCGCTCGGCGATGCTCCCCAGTAGGGCATCAAGCGCTTCATCACTTTGAAGTGCGCGCAGGTTTTTGGTGTTCGGGCTTGAGATATTGACCGTCACGTAGTCGGCGTACGGATAGACACCATCCAGGCAGATCAGGTAGTCGTCTACTGCATTTTCAATCGGTGTAGCGGCGTTTTTGCCGATATTTAAGCCAAGGATCAGGGGATGATTTTTCGCAGGCTGCTTGCGAACATTTGACTTTTGTACGTTGACCAAAAAAGCCTCAAGCCCTTCGTTGTTAAAGCCGAGCCGGTTAATGAGCGCGTTAGCTTGGGGCAAACGAAACATGCGCGGTTTCGGGTTGCCAGCTTGTGCTTTCGGTGTAACCGTTCCAACTTCGACAAAACCAAAGCCCATGGCCGCCAATCCATCAATGCAGCGTGCGTTTTTATCCAGTCCTGCAGCCAGACCCATGCGGTTGGGAAATTTCAGGCCTGCCAGCTCAATCGGGTCATCAACCCGGCTGCCGCAGTAAGCCAGCGACAGCGGCGTACCCTGAGTAGTTGCCAGTGAGGCCATGGTCAGCTCATGGGCTGTCTCGGCATCAAGCCCAAATAAAAAGGGTCGGGCCAGGGCGTAAGGGATCAGGGACATTGGATAATTTGAAGGTTTTGTGCTGTGGTTCGCCATTGTCGCAAAACCTGCCCCTTCTCCCACTACATCAACCCCTCGATCCACCATGACCCAAGACGAACTCAAAACACTTGTCGGCCAGGCAGCCCTTCAATATGTGCAAGCCGGCAGCATCGTCGGCGTAGGAACTGGCTCTACAGTCAATAAATTCATAGATGCGCTGGCCAGCATGAAGGACAGCATTGCTGGAGCGGTGTCGAGTTCTGTGGCTTCAACAGAACGTCTGCAGGCTTTGGGCATCAAGGTGTTTGATGCCGCTGAAGTTGAAGAGTTGGGGGTGTATATCGACGGAGCAGACGAAATTGACCATGATGGCTACATGATCAAGGGCGGCGGTGCGGCGCTGACGCGTGAAAAAATTGTGGCCGCCCAGTCGCGTCAAATCGTCTGCATTGCTGACGAGTCCAAGCTGGTAGAAGTGTTGGGCAAGTTTGCTGTGCCGGTGGAGGTGATTCCCATGGCCACCGCCCGTATTGCACGCCAGTTTGCTGCATTGGGCGGTACTGCAACAGTACGACTAAAGGACGGGGTGCCGCTGGTGACTGATAACGGGCAGCACATTCTGGATGTGACGGGCCTGAATATTACTGACCCACTGGGGTTTGAGTCACGAGTCAACCAATGGCCGGGCGTGGTTACCGTCGGCGTATTTGCCTTCCAGAAAGCTACTGTATGCCTGCTGGGTGCACCGGGCGGCGTTAAAACAATGCTGTTTTAGAGCATTGTTTGCTCCATATCTAGAACTTGATACCGGCCGGGTTGCTAACGGGCGGTGCAGCGGGTGCTGTCGGCGTGACGGGGCGTGCCAGGGGTGCATTGCTGCCGTTCGTGCCTGGGTTTGCGGTGGTTGAGGGCGCTGCCGCGACCGCTACCAGTGGCGTTGCTGCCGCCTGGCGGTAACTTGCGGGCAAGACCGAGCTTGCAGGGTAACCAGCCGCATTTAAAAACTGGGTCCATTCAGAGTCAGAAAAGCCCTTGAGCTGCTGGCTGCCAATTGTCGCGAATGGTAGCGAGCTTTCACCGCTGATACGTTGCAGTGCCTGGCTGTCTTCTGAAGTCTTAACGGTTTTTTCTGTAAAAGGAACGCCGCGGCTGGTCAACATCGACCGGGCAGAAACGCAAGGGCTGCAATTTTCTCCGGTGTAAAGCGTTACCGGGTATTTAGACACGATCTGCCGCAACTCAAAGGGAAGCTGGCTTGCACCCGTCGCACCGCCGCTACCACCACCCGAACCCGATGTGACTTTGGCATTGCTATCAGCTGGTGGCTTGTCGGAAAAAGTGATTTTCCCATCAGCACCCACAATGCGGTAAACCTGCTGGGCATGCACAGGCAAGGCCAGCACAAAAGCCGCGCTAGCGACAAGCGCGGCGGCGGCCAAAAAGCTGTTCAGAGTTGGGTTTGCGTTGAAGCTCATACTTTTTCCAGTCAATCGTTTGATCTCAAGCGTAAATCAGGCAAGGCGTTTTCGTGAGAATACCTTGCATAACGCGCTTAGGTCATTCCCTGATGACGCATAAGTGCGTCAATGGATGGTTCGCGTCCCCTAAAAGCCTTGAAAGACTCCATGGCAGGTCGGCTTCCACCCGCCTCCAGAATCGCGTGGCGGTATTTTCTGCCCGTCTCCACCGACAAGGTGCTTCCCCCGGCAGCCTCTTCAAAAGCCGCATAAGCGTCAGCTGAAAGAACCTCGGCCCACTTATAGCTGTAATATCCGGCCGCATAGCCGCCAGCAAAAATGTGACTAAATGTATGCGCGGTGCGACTGTAAGGTGGTGCCTTGATGACGGCCACCTCATCGCGCACGGTATCGAGCAGGGCCATCACATCGTCGGTTGGCTGGTAAGCGGTATGCAGAAGCATGTCAAAAAGCGAAAACTCAACCTGGCGCAGCGTCTGCATACCGCTCTGGAAGTTTTTGGCAGCCAGCATTTTGTCAAACAGGGCGCGCGGCAGTGGCTCATCGGTGTCAACGTGGGCCGTCATGTGTTTAAGCACATCCCATTCCCAGCAAAAATTCTCCATAAACTGGCTCGGCAGTTCGACCGCATCCCACTCCACGCCGCTGATTCCCGACACGTCGCGCTCGTTTATCTGCGTCAGCATGTGGTGCAGGCCGTGCCCAAACTCGTGAAACAGTGTAGTTACATCGTCATGGCTCAACAGGGCCGGTTTACCGCCCACACCCTCGGCGAAATTACACACCAGATGCGCAACCGGCGTTTGCAGTTGTCCCGTGTCAGGACGAAGCCAGCGGGCGCGCACATCGTCCATCCAGGCACCGCCGCGTTTGCCGGTGCGTGCTGGCTGGTCGAGGTAAAACTGGCCAACAAGCTGACCAGCCCGTTCAATGCGGAAAAACTCAACGCCTGGCTTCCAGACCGGGGAGCTGTCCTTGCTGATCGCTACTTCAAACAGGGTTTCAATAATCTTGAACAATCCGGCCAGTACTTTGGGCGCGGTGAAATATTGTTTGACTTCTTGCTCGCTGAATGAATAGCGCGCTTCTTTGAGCTTTTCGGCGATATACGGGAAGTCCCAGGGTTGTGGGTCTTTCAAGCTCAGTTGTTCGGCTGCAAACGCGCGCAAATCAGCGACGTCCTTTTCAGCGAAAGGCCGGGCGCGGTGGGCCAGGTCCCGCAAAAAAGTAACAACTTCGGTGGGTGATTTGGCCATCTTGGCCACAACGGAAACTTCGCCAAAATTGTTGTACCCCAGCAGCCTGGATTCTTCCAGCCTCAGTGCCAAAATTTCTTGAATGACAGCGCTGTTATCGAATTTACTGAACTCTGCCGGCGCTTGGTCGCTGGCGCGGGTGCTGTAGGCGCGGTACAAAACTTCGCGTAGCGCGCTGCTGGTAGCAAACTGCATCACGGGCAGATAGCTCGGCATTTTCAGCGTAAGTTTGTAGCCCTCTTTGCCTTCGGTTTTAGCCAGCTCGCGGGCGGTTTCAACCACGTCAGTGGGTACGCCTGCAAGTTCGCTTTCATTGGCGTAATAGGCAAAAGCATCGGTCGCGTCCAAGGCGTTTTCACTGAATTTTTGGCTAAGCTCGGCTTGGCGTTCCTGAATTTTGGCAAAGCGCTCTTTAGCCGCACCGACCAGTTCAGCGCCTGACAACACAAAGTTGCGCATGGCGTTTTTATGGGCCTGTTTTTGCTCTGTATTTAGCGTGGCCGTGTCAATGGCTTTGTACTTGGCGTACAGAGCTTCATCGGCGCCCAAGCGGGTGTAAAACTCGGTAATAACGGGCAAAGCGGCGTTGTAGGCGGCGCGAAGCTCGGGTGTGTCGGCCACAGAGTTCAGGTGGCTCACTGCGCCCCAGGCGCGCCCCAGCTTTTCAGTGGCCACATCCAGCACTGCTGAAATGCCTATCCAGCTGGCGGGAAAGTCGCTGGCAGTGACTTTTTCAAGTGCTGCTTGCGCATCTAGCAATAGCGCATCGACAGCAGGGCTGACGTGTTCAGGCAGGATGCGGTCAAACAGCGGCGAGTCAGAAAAATCTAAAAGAGGGTTGGTCATGATGTGCAGCTATGGGCGAAACCTCTAAACACAATTAATCCCAATTAATCTTGCGAACGTTTTTTCAAGCTTTTCAGCTGCGGTTTTTTAGCCCGCTTGACGGTGCCGCCCGGTGTCAGGCGCTGATTGCCCAGCACGCGCAGCACCTTGACTTCCGGCCGTTGGCCGTAGCGGGAGCTGTTTTTCAGCACTTTCACTTCACGCGGGCCAGCCTTACGGTCATCGTCGACTTTCTTCTCTTTTTCAGGCATTGGCCGCCAGAGCACCAGAAGCTTGCCAATATGCTGAATTGGCGCGGCGTTCAAATCGTTGGTCAGTTCCTGAAAAGCTGCCTCGCGAGCGGCGCGGTCATCCATTTGCGCCCTCACTTTGATCAGGCCGTGGGCATTGAGCGCAGCGGCGACTTCTTTTTTGACGGCAGCGGTCAGACCGCCAGAGCCAATCATGACGACGGCGTTTAAATGGTGGGCATCGGCACGA
>JANOCP010000226.1:0-15359 GCA_031412235.1 Polaromonas sp. | reverse complement strand
GACTGGGAACTGATTGGCGTGCCGCACCGCGTCACGATTGGCGACCGCGGCCTGAAAGAAGGCCAGCTTGAGTACCAGCACCGCCGTGATGCCGAGTCCACCAAGATAGATGCGGCAAGAGCGCTGGATTTCCTTAAAGGCAAACTGGGGCTGTGAAAATCGGCTGTTTTTCAAAGATTTCGAGGCGAAATGCCCTGCAGTCCATATTTATCGGCTGTAGTCCGCTATTAATTTCAGAGCAGGCACAAGCTGGAGCGCAGATCGAAGAACCACTGATTGACTCGGTTCGCACCGCGCTCAGTTCTGCCATCTCAAACCAGGCGCCGCCGGTTCCCGAGTTCAGGGACACTGAAAGCCGCCTCAAATATCTGCGCTGGCTGGGTGCCATGAGCGACCGCCTGAAAAAGAAAAAACCCGAGTGGCAAATCCGCAAGGAGTTTCTGCAAACCGTCTGGTACGAAAGCAAGCGCGCCGGGCTGGACGTGACGCTGGTGCTGGGTTTGATTCAGGTCGAGAGCAACTTCAGAAAGTTTGCGGTCAGCAGCGTAGGCGCGCGCGGATACATGCAGGTCATGCCCTTCTGGACCCGCGTCATCGGCGATGGTGATGCCAGCAAACTCTTCCATATGCAGACCAACCTGCGTTTTGGCTGCGTGATTTTGCGTCACTACCTTGACCGTGAAAAAGGCGATTTATTCATGGGCTTGGGCCGCTACAACGGCTCGCGCGGGAAAGCGCCATATCCTAATGCGGTGATGGGGGCTGCGAAAAACTGGGAATTTAGCCTCTGATGGGCCTGCGCGAGGCAAACCGCATGAAAGCTGCCAGCGCCTCACCATTGACTACTTGCTGATTTCAGAATCCCGCCTTCTTTGCTCCATAGCCTTGCGTTCAACGCAAACCGGATGGTTTACAAACGCAGGTTTGGCGCATTGGTCCCTCATGCAAAGCTGAAAGCCCAGCAATACCCGGTCTTCACAGGCCTGACGGGGGTTGGTGGCAACGGCAGTGGGCGCAACCGCAGCGGCCGTGGGGCGTTCAGCCACTGGCGATGGCGGCGTGTTAGCAAGCGCAGGGGTAGCGGGAGCTGCCTGGACTGCATTTTTTTCAGGTGCCTGCCTGGCCAATCTGTCTTTCTCGGCGGCTGCCCTTCTGGCGGCTGCCTGCGCCATAGCCAGTTTTGATGCCGCTGCAGCAGACGCGGAACCCACAGGTGCTGAAGCAGCCAAAGCAGCCGAAGCAGCCGCAACATCAGCAGATGATGCAGAAGCCGGTGCAGAAGCCGCTGAAGCAGCGCCTGTAACAGCCGCAGCCACCAAAGCAGTTGACGACGCTGATGGCTCAGGTGCTGAGGCCGCTGCCGCCGGAGCGCTTGCGGCTGCCGCAATGGCCAGCTGGGGATCAGGTGCCGGGCCGCCTGACAGGAATTTGTAGCCCAGTCCCGCACAAGCCACAGCCACAAGGACAGCAATGGCCCAAATACCGCGTCGCGACTTACCAGCCGCAAGGCTTGGGGTAACAGATGCCGACGCCGCCGCTGGAGTTGTGAGCGTTTCAAACGGTTTTTCAGCGTTGTCTGCCTTATCCGCCGCTTCCGCATCAGCCGGCAAGGCAGCCGCTTCTTCAAGCGCTTTCCAGGCCGTTTCTACATTTTCAAAGGCAGCGTTGGTCGCAGCAGGTACCGCGTTGGCGGGAACGGAGCTGGCCGGGGTCGCAGTTTCTACAGCGCGGCGCGGCATCATGACGGTTTTGTCGGGATCGATTCCAGCAGGAGATATCAGCTGCGTGCGCGTGCCCAGTCCGATGTCTGAGCCCTCACCCGACGGTGAAGCCAGTTTTTTCAGGCGGCGGCGAGCCAGATCGGCGTACACGCCAGTGGGGAACTTGGCCAGAAAGACTTCAATGTCCTCAACATCAACCGAGTCCTTGATGTCTTTCCAGTAAACCAGCTCCAGCTCCTGCGTGACGATGGAGCCGCTGGTGTTGGTGCCGGTGTTGGTGCCGGTATTGGTATTAAGGCCGGTGCCGGGCTGGGTGCTTAACAGCGACTCGCCGGCGCGCATGGTCTTGGTCCAGGTAGAAGTGGTCTTGCCCGCCGGGCTTGAAGGCGGAACCATGGTCTGGTCTGATGCCTGCCGGCTTGCCTCATGCAGCGCAACAGAAAACTCCTGCGCGGTTGCATAGCGCTGGTCACGCGACTTGGCAAGCGCCCGCGCCAGCACGGCGTCCAGTGCAGGCGGCAATTTCGGGTTGAAGTAACTGGGTGCCGCAGGGTGGTGCGCCACGATTTGCTGAATGACTGCAAAGTCAGACTCGCCATCAAAAGGCCGCTTGCCAGTCAGCAACTGGTGCAGCACGATTCCGGCAGCGAACAGGTCGGCCCGGGCGTCTACAGGCCGGCCCTGCACCTGCTCTGGTGACATGTATTTGAGGGTGCCCACCATCGAGCCCTGGGTGCGGGTAGCCTCGCCAGAGTCCTGGATGCGGGCCACACCAAAGTCCGTCAGCTTGACGCGCCCGTTGGCCTCAATCAGCAAGTTGGCCGGCTTGATGTCGCGGTGCACAATGCTTTGCCGGTGCGCGTAGTCAAGTGCCGACAGCAGGTCGCTCATGATGCCCAGGGTCTGCTCAAGCGTGTAGACCTCGCCCTTGTCGAGGTGGTGCTTGAGGTCATCACCCTGGATGAATTCCATCACCAGATAGGCAATGTCCAGATCGCGGTCAGAGTCGTACACGCTGACAATATTGGGGTGCTGCAGGCGGGCCGCAGAGCGTGCCTCGGTGCGAAAACGCACTTCGTATTCAGCGGCTGCCTCGTCCGACAGGTTTTCAACCCGTATGGTCTTGATGGCGACGCGGCGGTCAAGATTGGGGTCGCGCCCCTCATACACCAGGCCCATCGCCCCTTTGCCGAGCACGCGGATCAAATCGTATCGGCCAAGCTTGTTGAGACTCATTGAAGGACCTGTCAGCGCTGCGGTAGAGGCCGCAAAAGGTTGGCGGCGGCCAGTTTAAGAGGGTGATTTCAGCCCGATTCTAGCTGCCATCGCCGTTTTTGGAGTGGTTTTTGCCCGACGGATATGGCGATTCGGGCGCTGATTTCAACGCCGATATGGCTGCCGACTTGGCTTCAGATTCAGTTGCTGATTGAAAAAGCAATAACCGGCGCGCCTTCATCGTCCCTGTCGCCACCCGGGCAGATCTGGCCACTGCCAACCAGCGTGCATTCGGTGCGGCGCAGCACCAGCGCCTCGCTCTGGCTGCCCATATAAACCCAGGTTCCAAAGCTCGATGCATCCGTCAGCACAAACTGCCCGCCCCGCCATTGCAGCGTAGCATGCACACGCGAAACCCGAGGGTCGTTGATGGGCAATGACGCGTCTGTCGCCCGCCCTATCGACAACCTGCCGCTCGTGGCGTCCAGCCTGACGGTTTGCGCGCCAAAAGACAGCTCAAGAAAACTCTTGTGATCGTTGGCGAACATAGACCGCCCGGCCATGGTCGCGTCGGCGTCATGCCCGGCCTGCCATTCAACCCGGTAAATATGGCTGGCACCCGTGCGGCCACGCAAATACATGGGCCCCATGCTGCGTAGCGACGTTCTTTGTGCCGGCACCAGGGCAGACCAGACTTTCTCGGTTGTCAAAATTTGCGCAGCACCGGCGAGGTCGGCCAGGCGGGCGGCTGAATTGACGGTATCACCAAAGCAGTCACCGTCAATCTCGACCACCTCCCCGGTTTCAATCCCCATCTGCATCTGCGCCGGTGCACCGCCAGCAGCTGGCCGCACAGGCGCGTCTTGCAGCCGCTTTTGTATGCTGATACACGCCGCCAGCGCATCGCCTTCTTCAGCAAACACCACAAACAGCCCGTCACCCAGCAGCTTGACGACCCGACCGTTGTGCTGGGCAAAAACCTGGCTTAAAACGCCCGTCAACTGCGTTACAAAAAGCGAGGCCGCTTCATCACCCAGCCGTTCAAACAGGCTGGTACTGCCTACCAGATCAGCAAAAACGACAGTGGTCATGGATATAAGTTTACAAGTCCGGATGGTTAGAGGTAAACAGGCAAGGCTGCGACTGGCCGGGCCTGTGTGCAATCAATGCTGGCTATCCACACCAGCCTGCACGCCATTAACAGCATACCAAGATAACGCAGCCGGTAAATCGCGCGGGGGCTGATCCACCAGCGTAACTCGGGGCTGGTGGGGAGTGCTGAAATGCTTTGTGTTTGATGATTTTGGGGTCAAATATGCCCTTAGCCCATTGCTTTCGGGCATAGCAAGCTATTAATTTTATAGTAACTAGCTTAAAGTAGCTTAGCCCGCCATTACGTCAAACCACGGCGTTTTGGTTATCTTCTCGCCATAGCTGACCCAGAAGTTAGAGACCGTCATCACCATCGCCGGGCCGGGGCTCAGGGTCTGTCAAAACTAGAGGCGGATGATCGCCAGAATTCTCTCGATGTCTGGTTTCGACGGCCAAGCGGAGTTCCAGCTGCTTAAATGAATTGACTGAAAGCGGACTTTGGCTATCGCTAGTCGCCAACGCTGGTGGCCGGCTGAAATGCAGCGATACCTGTCAATGATGGCAATTGAACATAGTTCAGAATCGGGCAATCTGCCGACGTATGCAAATGACCGGTAACTGGCAGCCAAAATGAGCTTCGGTCATTGGTCGCCAGCACCGCTGACCTTGTTTTCTGCCAACTGAAACTTTGAAAAGCGCGCGGGCCGAATAGGCCTCTGGCGAGTCGGACTTCAGGTGTCGGCCTGAGGCTAGCTTAAACTCGGCTGCATGTTTACCGACCGCTTCCAGCCGGCCACCTTGCCCCATCCAGCCGTTGCGATAGCGATGGCTGCACGGCTGGGCGGTCGCCCTGTCGGGCGAAACTGGATGCAGCTGCTCATGCTGACGCTGGTGTTATGGGTAGCACTGTTCTGCAGCGGCATCGGCAACGCGATGGGCGCGCTGCCCGATGTGATGGCCAACCGCATCGAAGCCCGCATGCTGGCGCAGTTGCGCCAGGGCGGCACCTCACTGGCCTCGCGCTGGGCCCGGGCCGAGCGAGGCGTCGAGATGTCGGCATGGTCTGCCGTCAGCAGCCCGCCGGTGTTGTCGCATGACCCTTTTGCGGCCGTTCTGCCGCTACCAGACTTTACCTTTGAGCCCGCCTTGCGGGGGGCCGAGCAGTCGATGCTTGCCGGGCTGCCAGAGCGGACGGTGCCGCGCTGGCAAACGCCCTTGACCCGGGCACCACCCTCCCAGGCTTTCCAAGCCTGAGGCGCTGCGCGTAGCTTTCGCGTCGCCCGTGCGACGCGCGTCGTTCTGGCGCGCGGCCCTCCTCTCCCGTTTCGCAAACCGACGTGCGCATGGATGGCGCGCGAACCCCTTATTGAGTGCTTGATGAAAAACTCCCCTTTTTTGGTCGCTGTCTCAGTGGCCATATTCCTGGCGGGCATATTGGTTGCCCTGCCGAACGTCCTGCCCGCCTCCGTGTTGGAGCGCTGGCCCGCCTACTTGCCCAATACGCCAGTTGCTTTGGGACTGGACTTGCGCGGCGGCTCGCATCTGGTGCTGGAGGTGGACGGCGCCGAATTGCGCCGCGAGCGCGTGCGTAATCTTGCCGAAGATGCGCGGCGCATCCTGCGCGAAGGCGATGCGCCCTGGCGCTCGGTGCAGGCAGGCGAGCAGAGCGTCTCCATCACACTGCGCGAAGCCGCGCAGCAAGACCGGGCGATTGCACTGCTGGCCGGGCTGTCCAGCCCGGTCGGCGCGACGCGCAAGGACCTTGCCATCACCGCCAACGGCATCGACGGCGTGACGCTTACGCTCACGCCTGAGGGGCTGCTGCAGTCCACCGCCCGCGCCGTGGAGCAAAGCCAGGAGGTGATTCGCCAGCGCGTGGACCAGGTAGGCGTGGCGGAGCCCACCATTCAGCGGGTCGGGACAGATCGCATCCTGGTGCAACTGCCGGGGCTGCAAGACCCGGCGCAACTGCGCGCGCTGCTCGGCTCGACGGCCAAGATGAGCTTTCACATGATCGGCAATCCGTCAGACTCGGACACGCGCATGCTGCCAGACAGCGAAGGCAACAGCTTTGCCGTACGCAGCAAAATTGAGTTGGATGGCAGCCGGCTGTCGGATGCCAGCGCTGGTTTTGACCCCACGACCAACGAGCCTGTGGTGAATTTCCGCTTTGACCGGGTGGGTGCCCGCTTGTTCGGCCAGATCACCGAGGCCAATGTCGGCCGACCTTTTGCGATGGTGCTGGATGGCAAGGTTCTGAGCGCGCCGGTTATACGCGAGCCCATCCTTGGAGGTTCGGGGCAGATTTCAGGCAGTTTCACGGTCGCGGAAGCCAGCACTTTGTCCGCGCTCTTGCGCGCCGGCGCGCTGCCCGCCAAGCTGACGGTGATTGAGGAGCGAAGCGTGGGGGCCGACCTTGGCAGCGACGTCATTCAGAAAGGCATCTACGCCGGCATCGCGGCTTTTGCTTTCGTATTTTTATTCATGTATGTGCTGTACGGCGGCTGGGGCTTGGTGGCCAACGTGGCCCTGGCCCTGAACGTGGTGCTCACCATCGCTGGTCTGAGCTTGCTGGGTGCCACGCTGACGCTGCCGGGCATCGCCGGCATCGTACTGGGCATCGGGCTGGCGGTTGATGCCAACGTGTTGATTAACGAACGGATCCGTGAGGAGGCGCTCAAGGGCAAACCCGCCCTGGCGGCCATCGACGCAGGTTTCAAGCGCGCTTATGCCACCGTCATGGACAGTAACGTCACCGCGCTTCTGGGCACGGTGCTGCTCTTTTGGTTTGGATCAGGCCCGGTGCGCGGCTTCGCCATCACCATGGCGTTGGGCATCGTGATCTCCATGTTCACCGCTGTGTCGGTGGTCAAGGTGATGATGCTGGCGATTGCGCGCGCCCGTCGCCTCAAAACGATCTCGATACAGCCGCTCTTGGGTTTTCGCCCGGTGCCGGACGGTACGAACTTCAATTTCATGAAGGCGCGCTTCTGGGGTCTGGGCCTGTGCGCGGCGCTGGTGCTCGGATCGGCCGCCCTGCTGGTCAAGCCGGGGCTGAACTTTGGTATCGACTTTCGCGGTGGTATTCAGATGGAGGTGGCACCCGGCGGGCAGGCCGACATCGCCCGCTACCGCACACAACTCGATGGATTGGGACTCGGCGAGGTATCGTTACAAGCCATGGGGGACGAAGGCCAACTGCTGGTGCGTGTCGAGCGTCAACCCGGGGGCGAACAGCAGCAGACGGTTGCGGTGGAGAGTTTGAAGTCGTCCATCCGTGCCATCGACCCGCAAGCAAACTTTCAGCGCACCGAGGTCGTGGGGCCCAAGGTCAGCGGTGAACTCGCTACCGCAGGTGTGCTGGCCGTCATCCTGGCAGCCATGGCCATGCTCATCTACATCTGGGCGCGCTTTGAGTGGCCCTTTGCAGTAGGTGCCATCATGACGCTGGTGCTGGACGTCGCGCTGACGCTGGGGGTGTTTGCCATATCAAACCTTGACTTCAGCCTGACGGCTATTGCTGCGCTGCTCACGCTAGTCGGTTATTCAGTCAACGACAAGGTGGTGGTTTACGACCGCATGCGGGAAAACCTGCGCACCATGCGCAAGCGCACTTTGCTGGAGGTGATCAACCTGTCCGTCAACCAGACGCTGACGCGAAGCCTCTACACCTCGGTGACTGCGTTTTTGGCGGTGCTTCCGCTGGCCATATGGGGCGGCTCGGCGGTGGCGAGCTTTGCCGTACCGATGGCTTTTGGCATTGTGATTGCGGCCTTGTCTTCAGTTTTCGTGGCAGCACCCATTTTGCTATTCCTTGGCGACTGGCGAGGCCGACGCGGCAAAGTGATGTTTGCGGTGGAGGAGGCTGCGAGTCCGTAACGCATACGGTTACACGACCCCAAAGTTGGACGTTAAACCGAGTTAAGCCAGTTTGCTAATCTTGGACGTCACCAGCTTCGGGGAGCATACATACTTTGACTGGTTTACATGCCAACTGACGAGGGTTCGCCGTTGCAAAGAGTAGGTCTTTTTTGATTCACTGCATCGGTTCTTCATCAAGTTCACCGTGATTTTTTGCTCAGACTTGGAAATCCGGTTGTTTCAACATTTGAGGCTCTTGCTCGTCTTCGGTTAGTTCGAGGTGATTCAGTGGTGTACTGTGAGGAATGCTTGTCTGCAAATGATTTCGCAGCACATATCGCCCGCAACCAGGGAAATCAAGGTGGGTAAAAACTCAACCAGTTGCGTGCAAATCAGGTTGACTGTCTACCAGTGCCCGAGCTTGCCGTACTGACCACCAAGGAGCGGCGAGTCTCTACCCTATATCCAAAGGGCGACCAAAAAGAATCCAACCATCACAAACGACAGCACAACCTTGGCCACCATGCCGACCATCAGGCCTAGCCAGGTTGCAAAAGCTACCTTGACCGCGCGCTGTTGGTTTCTTTGTGACCAGTATTCGCCGATGGCTGCGCCCACAAAAGGCATGAAAAGCACGCCCACAAGCCCCATGAAGACTCCCACCACGGTGCCCAAGGCTGCCCCGACAAGTGCCAACTTACTTGCGCCTGCGCGCTTGGCACCCAATAAACCTGCCACGAAGTCGAGCGCCCAAGCAAGTACTGCAACAACGGTAATGATCACCACCGTCCCAACACTCACACGCGTGAAGTCGTTGATCCAGGCCCCGAGGAGAACGCCGCCCCACACCAGCAAAGTGCCAGGCAACAGCGGCAACACGGTGCCCGCCAACCCGATCACGATGAGCGCGGAACTGGCAATCCATAAAAAATTGACGTCCAAGGCTAACTTCTCGATTCATGGATGGGTACCGTCACTTCGGCCCGATGGCAGTTGCGCTCTCCCCGCGCGTCTTCCACAGTGACACCAACACACCACCTGCAATCAGGCCAAAGGTCACGCTCAGCGAGATGACTGATGGAATCTTGCCAATGATGCCGACCAAAAATATCTTCGAGCCGATAAAAATCAGCACCAGCGCCAGGGCGTACTTCAGGTACTTGAAGCGATGGATCATTGCCGCCAGCGCAAAGTACAGCGCACGCAAGCCCAAAATAGCGAAGATATTGCTCGTGTAGACAATAAAAGGGTCGGTGGTGATGGCGAAGATGGCAGGCACTGAGTCGACCGCGAACACCAGGTCGACGAACTCCACTAACACCAGCGCGAGAAAAAGAGGGGTGGCAAAGCGCTCGACCTTTCCGGTCTTTGGGTCGGGCTCCTGCACCCAGAATGCGTTGCCCCGCAACCCTTCAGTCACCCGCATGTGCCGCTTGAGGAACTTCAACAGCGGGTTGTTGGCAATGTCGGGCATGTGATCCGCAATGATCCACATCTTGATGCCGGTAAAAATCAGGAAGGCACCAAAGATATACAACACCCAGCTGAACTGACTGACCAGCGTGGCCCCCAGGCCGATCATGATGGCGCGCAGCACGATCACGCCCAGAATGCCCCAGAACAGCACGCGGTGCTGGTACTGCCGAGGGATTGCGAAGAAGCTGAAGATCAGCGCAATCACGAAGACATTGTCCATGGAGAGCGACTTCTCAATCAAGAAACCGGTGTAGTAATCCATGCCGCTTTGCGCGCCCAGGTACCACCAGATCCAGGCACCGAAAATCATGGCGGCAGTGATGTAGCCGGCCGAGAGCAGCAGGCTCTCTTGTACGCCGATTTCTTTGTCGTCTCTGTGTAATACGCCAAGGTCGAAGGCCAGCAACGCCACGACCACGCCAACAAAGGTAAGCCAGACCCAAGCGGGTGTACCCAAAAAGTCAGTGGATAAAAAAGGGATGAGTGCGTCCATGACTATGCCTTAAATGATTGATGCGACCGCGGTACCAAAGCCGCACTGCCCGCCCACCGAGCCAGGCAGCGCCAGATCGCCCTTCTCATGATGAATGAGCCGGGCGGGGAATGTGACGGCCCGACTTTGCGGACCGGCGCCGTTGCAGCACGGCGATCACTGCGCTGACTACGATACCCAACACGATGAGGAGCGCGCTGCCAATGGCCCAGACGACCCAGACTGCCACCGACAAGACGCCAGCCAAACCGGGGGCAAGGCCAAGCAAGAATTCAACGGCAGGGGTGAGAGCTGACAGCAGCGCCGGCAGCGCGGAAGCGAGTTCGGGCGGCACCCAGGGCGCAAGCCAGTCCGGCACATGCAACGACAGAATTTCGCCTGATTCGCTCTTCAGTCCAACAGCGTGCGATACCGTCCATGCCGCTATGGCGTGAAAGCCCCAGGCAGTAAACGACCAAAGCGCCAGAAGGCTGACCACAATAAACCAGTTGAGTGCGTAAAACATGATCGGTTTCTCTTTGCTAAAAATTGTTAGCTGAGATTCTTGATCTACTCGAGGTTCGGAAAAACCAGCATTTTGCTGTACTACACTTCGGCTTTACCGATATGAAAGTAGTGTGTCGAACTCTTCATGCAGACCAGACGCCTGCAAAGCGCCACAGGCGCTGGTGCCTTAGGCTCTGGCTGGCTGAATCTCGTTGACAGCGGCGATTTCGAAGCTGCCAGCATTCGCCTCGAAGTCCCATTGCTCAATACGGCAGCGTACCGCACCTGAAGCCGCACCCCAGCGTAGCAGGTTGACCGAGTTCGGCACCCCCCGGCGCACGCGCGAAGAGATTGCGGTACCTGCTTGCACCACCCACATGGGCCGCGCCAGGTTTGGCAACGCCATCACGTAGGGCAGATGGATGTGCCCACCCATCACAATGTCTGCTCCAGCGGCAGACCAGCGCTGCAGTGCTGTAGCGTTGCCCCGCAATAGGTTGGGCGCATCTTGGGGGCGCGTCACGGCGATGGGCTGGTGCACCACCACTACGCGCAGCTGCTTAGCCCCGGCGTTTGCGAGGATGCGGGCCACACGGTCAATCTGTTGCGCTGACACCTCGCCATGCTTGTGCCGCCAGGGCCGGGTGGTGTTGACGCCTACCACCACCAGGTCGGGCGACACGTGCACGGGTTCAAGATCGGCCCCGAATGCTGCAACATGCGCCGCATACGGGCGGCGCAGGCGCGCCCAGACATCAAACAACGGGATGTCGTGGTTACCCGGCACCGCCAGCACGGGCTTACCCAAACGGTCCATGAAGGCGCGGGCCACCCTGAACTGCGCTGTGCGCGCGCGCTGGGTGATGTCGCCTGAGAGAACCAGCAAATCGGGCTGCTGCTGCCTCGCCAGTGCCACCAACGCCTCGGCAATCAAGGGTTGCTCCGTGCCGAAGTGGGGGTCGGAGATCTGCAGAAGTACGCTCATCGCGGCGTCCCATTCTGCTTGTCCTGGGTGCGCGGCTTCATCAAATACAAGGGGGTCGTGAGCACCCGAAAATCAAGCGGTGCGCGCAGCCGCGCTACCTCGCCGTCAAAGGCCACCTTCACGCCGCGACGGCCGGGGGTGAGTGTGGGCTTGACCACCATGTGGTCAAAGTCGAAACGCTCCACGCCCTGCGCTTCGCCGAGCGTGCCCATTGCGCCATGCAGCATTAGCCGCAGCATGGCCAGCGTGCCAATAGGGCGCAGCATGACGGCAGTGATGTGGGCACCCGCCGGGCTGCTGTCCGGGCACAGCAGCGGCTGCACACCCAGCTGCTCCAGCTGAAGCCGGTTGTTACCCACGAACAGGGTCAAGGCTTGCACATCGCGCACGGACGCGCCTTGTTCGATGTGCAGGCGCAAGCGCCGTTGCGCGCGCAGCAGCGTGGCGCTGGCCGCCCACAGAGCCACCCAACGGCTGCGGCCGAAGCGTGCCTTGTAGGCCTCGCGGTCTTCCAGTAAATCCGGGTACAGCCCCACGCTTGCGTTAACCAAAAAAAGGTGTTCGTTCAAGGCTGCTACCTGCACGGGGGTTGGTACTGCATGCAGCAGCAGGCGTGTGGCCTCAGCCGGATCAGCAGGTATGCCATGTGTGCGGGCGAAGTAGTTGAACGTGCCCTGCGGCACCACACCCATAGCGCAGCCCTCGCGGTGGGCGGCCTGCGCCACCGTATTGATGGTGCCGTCGCCGCCCACGGCAACCACCGCTGTTCGGGTGGCGCGAGCTTTTAGGGCAGCCCCCTGCGCCACGCGGGTCAAATCGGCCGGGCTGCAAAACAGCAGGTCACCAGGCCGCTCGCCGCTACGCAGCGTGGCCTCGATCACTTCGCGCTTGATGGCCATATCAGTGGCACCCGCACCCGAGTTGATGATGAACTGCAGCGGCGACGCGCGGTCAAGCGCGGGCGGGGCCGCCATATGGCTGTTAAAAGGGCTGTCAAATAACACTTTCAATCGTGGCGCAGCAGGTCACCAAACACCGTGTACTCACCGTCCCGGCGATCCGCTCCGGGCGCGTCGTACAACACAATCCAACTCGGCTTGCCGCCCGACAACGCCGCTGGCAGGTCGCACAGTGCCTCCGCCCGGTTGGTGCCACGGCCGTGGGGTAATGAGACCGACTCGGTCAGCGCCGACTCAAAACGCACCGGCTCTCGGTTGGCCGCCAGCAAGGGGCGTGCGCCGGGCCACTTGAAGACGCGAATCTCGCCGTTGAGCACCATGGTGGGGCCCGCTAAAATGTAAAGGTCATCGCCCGAGAAGTGCAGGTCGCGTACGCCCAAGCCGTCAAGCTGCAAAAAATGTTTGCGTATCAGCACACCGTTGTCGTCCAGCCGCACCAGGCGCAACTGGTCGCCATGGGCCTCAACCGCTATCTCTAGCAGAGCCGACCAGCCGCGCAGCACCGGGCCGCGCAAGCCCAGCAGCAGCCGACGCCCATCCACTGCCAGCCCTTCGATGTCAAAGCCGTTGTCTTTTCCCGGGATTGCCATGTAGGGCCCAAAGTGCGGGTCATCGGTCAGCGCGCGGGTGAGTAAATTGGTTTGGGCATCACCCTTCAGGCGCAGTGCTTTGCGACCGTCCTTGGACTTGCGCACCAGGCTAGGCTCCCCCTCGGCATCCACCTCGATGGGGATGCAGGCCAGCAGGCGTCGGTTGCCGTCCAGTGCGGTCTTTGCGAGCCGCTTGGCGTTTTCTGCGTTATCGCGATCAGGCTTGGCGTTTTTGCGCTTGAGGCCGTGTGAGCCCACCACCCACAAAAAGCCGTCAGCCTCGGCCATGCCTTCCAGGTCGGCTTCCTCTTGCGGCAAGCCGGGCAAGTCCAAGAGATCGGCCAGCGGGAAATCACGCACCTCGCCAAAGCGCAGTGTCTCTGAGCCCACGGGGTAGAGACGGCGCAGGCGGTCGATGCCGCAGGCCTCGTCGCCCGCCACCCAAAGCCAGTCGCCAGTGAAGGCGGCACCCGAGAGGTTGGTTTGAACCAGGGAGCCAGGGGTGAACTCCAGGCGGACGGCATTGTTATTGCGGGTGTTGGGCATGGGCTGGGTTCTCCGGGGCGTGGGCTGTCGGATAAGTTGGCGGATAAGGTGCCGCTGCCGCCTGATGACGAGCGGTTAAAGATTATGCGTTCGATGTATACGCGATAGCGCAGGTTTTCCCGAAGTCTTACTACGCGAAAGGCTGCTTTTCTAGTGGAACTGCCAGCCGTGCTGGCTTGGCCCGCCAGCAAGCTTCGTGCAAAAGGCCTGCCACATCGACCAAATGCTATTGCGGCAAGTTCGTACGAGTCGACATAGCCCTTCTCCGGCTTGATCCGCAGCAACATTCCAGCACGCATCGCGTTGACGGTGCAAAAAAGCAGTGAATCCAACATCATTCTGGACCAGTCAGGTGCCGAAGATCTTCTGGGAGCCGGAGACATGCTTGTCAAAGCCAAACCCGGCGAAGCCCCTGAACGGGTGCACGGCGTATTTATTGAGCGAAGTGATATCGAAAAGCATTTAAAAAGCCGATAGCTGACCAGCTGCACTTTTGATCCGGTCAAATGAAATATGAACGGTTCGCCATGCCCCCTTCAAGGGCTGTACCGGCTTCGACAAGCTCAGTCCGAACGGAGTTAAAGCTTCACCAGCCAGAAAATAGGCAATTCAGGCATCAAATCCACTCCCTGCCCAACATTAATGGTTATGAGCAGCTACTATTTTAATAGCGCTCACCTATTACCAAACCCCTACCGAAACCCGTCCCAAACCAGTTTGCAGCCCGTCAGCAACATGCCCAGGTAAAGCAGCCGGTAAAAAAGCACGGGGTTGATGGTTTCGGCCATGCGTACGCCTATCCACACGCCTATGGGCGCGATGGGCAGCAGCACCAGTGATGTCGCCATGTTGCGGGTGTCTAGCAGGCCCAGCCAGGCGTAGGGAATCCACTTGGACAAGTTGATGACGAAAAAGAAGAACGCCATGGTGGCGGTGAAGTGGATGGGGCTCAGGCGCAGGGGAATGACGTAGGCGCTTAGTGGCGGGCCGCCGGCGTGCGACACAAAGCTGGTGAAGCCTGATGTCACGGCCAAAATTCCGCCCAGCCATTTGGGCGGCGGGGCGCTGTCTGGCCGGGGCGGAAAAAGCAGGCGTTGCGCCAGAAACATCAGCGTAAATATACCCACAATACCGGCCACCAGTTTGGCGTCAAGCGCTTTGAACAACAGCGCACCGACAACCGTGCCCAACAGGCCGCAGGGCACCAAAAATTTGAGCAGCTTGGTGTCGAAGCTTTTTCGAAAGGCGGCCATGCCCAGCAGGTCCATCAGCAGCAGTACGGGCATCAATATGGCGGCGGCTTGCGGTACCGTAACAGCCAGCGCAATGATGGGCACGGCCAGCGAGCCAAAGCCGGCGCCAAAGCCGCTTTTGCTGACGCCCAGCAAAAGCACGGCAGGAATGGCAACGGCGTAAAAGTACCAGTCGGTGATGATGGGAAAGGTCAAGATGGACTGCTGCACTTCCCGGTCAGATGTAGATACACGAGTCAGGCAGCCTGTGCAGATTCAGGCCATGGCCGCACTGAAGTCATCCAGCTGGCTGCGTACGCCGGCAGTCAGTGATCCGATGTCAGAGGTCAGCATGACCAGGTCAAACCCGCGCTTGACGGCGTTGGCCGCAAACGCGGCGCTGGCGCAATGCATACAGGCCTTTTTACCGTGGCGATGCGCGGCATCCTTGATGCTGTCGCAGGCGGCAATGTGCGCGGGGTCGGTGTTGTCTGCCTTGGGCGGCAGGCCCAGGGCAAACGACAGGTCGGCCGGGCCAATGTAGACCGCGTCAATCCCCGGTGTGGCGCAGATGGCGTCGAGGTTGGCCAGCCCCTCTTTGGTCTCGATCATGGCGATGACCAGTACCTCATCGTTGATGCGGGCCAGATAGTCTGCGCCCCAGTACTGCGCCGGGCGCATCGGCCCCCAGGAGCGCATGCCA
>JANOCP010000225.1:0-17392 GCA_031412235.1 Polaromonas sp. | reverse complement strand
CATGGTGTATCAGGAGCAGGTGATGCAGACCGCGCAGATTCTGGGCGGCTACTCGCTTGGCGGTGCCGACATGCTGCGCCGCGCCATGGGTAAAAAAGACGAGAAAGAAATGGCCTCGCAGCGCGAGGTGTTTCGCAAGGGAGCGGGCATCAATGGCTTGAGCGAAGAAAAAGCCGACGAGGTTTTTGACCTGATGGAAAAGTTTGCAGGCTACGGCTTTAACAAGTCGCACTCTGCCGCTTACGCGCTACTGGCGTATCACACGGCCTGGCTCAAGGTGCATTACACGGCAGAGTTTTTTGCTGCGAACATGACGGTGGAGATGGGTGACACCGACAAGCTGAAAATTTTGCATGGTGATGCCCTCAAAATGGGTATCACTTTTGAGTCGCCAGACGTGAACCGTGGTGACTACCGCTTCGAGCCGACCAGCAACAGCACGGTGCGCTATGGCCTGGGCGCCATCAAGGGCACGGGTGAGCAGGCGATTACAGCCATAGTTGCGGCGCGTGTTGAAGGTGGCCTGTTTACGTCGTTGTATGACTTTTGCGTGCGGGTAGAGCGCACCAAAATCAACAAGCGCACGGTGGAGGCGCTGATCAAGGCCGGTGCTTTTGACAATCTGTACTTGAACCGGGCCGAACTGCTGGCATCCGTTGACCGCGCTTTTGAGTTTGCGCTGGCAACCGAGGCCAACGCTAACCAGGGCGGGCTGTTTGACATGTCCGACTCACACGCGGCCAGCACGCAGGAGCCCGCGTTGGTTGAGGCCATGCCCTTTGGCATCAAGGCGCGTCTGGTCCATGAAAAAACGGCCATCGGCTTTTACCTTTCAGGCCATTTGTTCGATGAGGTTGAAGCTGAGGTCCGCCAGTTTGCCAAATTGAAGCTTGAAGACCTGCTGGACTCACGCGAACCGCGCCTGCTGGCGGCCATCGTGACTGATCTACGCGTGATTAATGGCAATCGCGGCAAGGTCGTCATCTTCAAGCTGGATGACAAAACCGACACGCTCGAAGCGTCGGTAGACGAGGCAACCTACAACGCCAACCGCAATTTGCTCAAGGACGACGAACTGGTGATTGTGCAGGGCACGCTGCAAGGTGCGTCGGAGCGGTTTGGCAGGCGTTTCAAGGTGACCCAGCTGTGGGATCTTGAGACGGCGCGCTGCAAGTTTGGCAAGTACTTGCGTGTGGCCGTGAATGGCGCTGCACCAGATATTTCGCGCATGGTCAGGGACTTTCCGCCGCGCCGGGAAATGTCTGAGCAGGGCGAGTTAAGCCGTGGATTGCCGGTACGCCTTAGCCTGAAAAGGGCGGAGGCCAGTGCTGAAATTGCACTGGGTGATGCCGCAAAATTCTTCCCCACCGACGCAGCACTTGCCAGCTGGATGGCGCAGGCCGACAAGGGGCTTGCAAGCATCATTTATGAGTAAAAAGTGCTCTGAGCCCAATAAGAACGGCTATAAGTAGCTATATATTTAATAGCAAAAGGCGCGTCCCTACCAATTCACTGTCTCTCGCTGGCACGCATCTCGATGATCATGTAGAGGTCGGGAATACGGCCATCCACATCCCGTGGCAGTACGCGCGTCCGGGTAATGGCCTTCATCGCGGCATCATCCCAGTCAGGGTCGCCGCTGCTTTTGTTCAACTTTTGACTGATGACCGTGCCGTCAGACAACAGGCGAACCTCGACAAAGGCAACCGGGTTGCCGACAACATCCTTGGAATACACAACGTTTGGCCTGATTGCGGCCCGTAGCCTGCCACCGTAGCTGGCCGATGGCCCTGAAGCTCTCATCGCGGTGCCGGTGTCTTTGGCAGTCCCGCTGGCCCCGGCAAGACCTGTAATACGCTGAAGGTTGGCCTGCCGCTCCTTTTCAAGGTCAGCCTGGGCCTGCTTTTCGTTCTCCAGTTGTTTGGCGGCCTTTTGGGCCGCAAGCTTTTTGGCGTCATCTGCTGCCAGGCGTTTGGCCTGATCTTCTTTTGCCTTCAGGTCTTTTTCGAGTACCTTTTTGGCATCAGCTTCTTTTTGCTGCGCCAGCTGCTTGCGCTTTTTTTCCTGCTCAAGCGCGATATCTACGTCAGGCGCTGGCGGTGGGGCCTTGACTTCAGGTGCTTTGGCTGCGGGCTCTGGAGGGGGCGGTGGTGGCGGTGGAGGTGGTGCGATGGGCGTTTCAATCAGTCGCGGCGCGACCTGTTGGGGCACTGCAGACCAGATCTCGGCGTCGTAGCTGGCTGCCGACGGGTCATTGCGCTTCCAGCCCACACCCCAGGTCAGGGCCACAATTAAAAGCGCATGCGCCAGCAGGGCCAGCCCAAAGGCCCGCACCGAACCGGCGTCCCGCGGAGGGCCAAATTCGAGTCTGTCTGCAGCGCTGGGCATAAACGGTTCGGTGCTGTCTAGTTGCCGGTTTGCACTGAAAGGCCGATGCGCGATATACCGGCCTTTTGCAGCTTGTCCATCACCTGCACCACGGTTTCGTACTTGATGGATTTGTCGGCGCTGATAACCACCGGGACCGGTTGTACGTTGGGTGCAGCGGGCTTGACGGCGGGCTCTATTTTCAAAACATCGTTCACCACGTTACCCATGGTGCTTGGTACCGAGGACGTCTTGAGCTTGATCTGTATGGCTTCGTCCTTGCCGATCAGGATTTGCACCGGGTTTTGCGGCTGGCTGGGGGCCTTGCCGACTTTGGGCAGGGAAATCATGCTGGGCGTAATCAGTGGCGCGGTGACCATAAAAATAATCAGCAGCACCAGCATCACGTCAATAAACGGCACCATATTGATTTCACTGATGGTGCGGCGACCCCGGCCGCGTGACGACACTGCTGGCATGGCTAGTGTCCAGAGGGCGATTGGGCGCCCAGGTTGCGCTGCAGGATGTTGGAGAACTCTTCAATAAAGGTTTCCAGCTTGTTGGCGATGCGGTCGATATCGTGCGCAAAGCGGTTGTAGGCCACTACGGCCGGAATAGCCGCAAAAAGACCAATCGCCGTCGCGACCAGCGCCTCTGCAATGCCGGGTGCAACGGTGGCCAGCGTGACCTGTTCCAGCGCGGCTAGCCCCGTGAAGGCGTGCATGATGCCCCAGACGGTTCCGAACAATCCCACATAGGGCGACACCGAACCAACGGTGGCAAGAAAGGACAAATTGGCTTCTATCGCATCAACTTCGCGCTGGTAGCTTGCGCGCATGGCCCTGCGTGCGCCGTCGAGCAGGGTGCCAGGGTCAGTGATATTACGTTCGCGCAGTTTTTGATACTCACGCATGCCACTGGCAAAAATACGTTCCATTGAGCCTGAGAGCTTGGCATTTTTGGCGGCACCTGCAAACAGATCATTCAGGCTGGTGCCTGACCAGAACTCGCGGTCAAACTCTTCGTTGAGCTTTTGCACCTTTTTAAGCGCAATGATCTTCCGGAAAATTGCAGCCCAACTGGCAATCGATACGCCGACCAGCAGTGCGACCACACCCTGCACCACCCAGCTGGCGTGAAGGATGAGGCTGACAATGGATAAATCTTGGTTCATTTTTGGGCTTTCAAACTCTCAATGATGGATTCAGGAATACGTTTTGGTTGCAATGAAGCGGCATCAACCCAGCCAATGCGTATAGTGCCATGACAAAGTAAATTTGCATCTGAACCAGCTTCAGCAGGTTCAATTTGCTCTGAGTTTAATAGCACCCGCTGCCCGATAGTCATGGACGCACGCCCTGTTTCGATCAAACAGGCGGTAACCATCAGTTCATCATCAAGCCGGGCAGGGCGCAGATAGCGCACGCCGGTTTCAGCGACCACAAACATCCCGCCGGTAGTGTCTTTGAGCTTTTGTTGCTCAATACCCATTGATCTGAGCCATTCCGTACGTGCGCGTTCAAAAAACTTCAGGTAGTTGGCATAAAACACAATGCCGCCAGCGTCGGTGTCTTCCCAGTAAACGCGTACTTTCCACTGAAAGGTGACCCCCTGGCTAGGCAAGGACAGACTCCAGCCTTGCAATTGCTGTCTGCAATTGCGTCATCGAGTTTGCCGTTGAAAAACGGACAAACTTCTCAGGCGCGGCTTGACCAAAATCCCGTCCTGGGGTCACGGCCAGATGTGCCCGTTTCATCAGCTCGAAGGCAAAGTCCCAGCTTCCGCTCAAGCCCCAATGGGCTGCAATTTTTGAGCAGTCTGCGTAGGCGTAAAAAGCGCCATCAGGCATGACCGGCACTGTGAGTCCAAGCCGGTTCAGTTCAGGAATAAAGTAGTCACGCCTGGCTTTGAATTCGGCCCTGCGGCGTTCGTATTCAGCCAGGCTTTCAGGCTCAAAACAGGCCAGTGCAGCATGTTGGGCTACCGAGCTGGCACAGATGAACAGGTTTTGTGCAATACGCTCAATCACCGGCACCAGTGCTTCGGGCACAACCAGCCAGCCAAGGCGCCAGCCCGTCATGTTGAAGTACTTGCTGAATGAGTTGACGCTGATGATGTTTTCACCCATGCCGTGAGGCATGGCCAGTGCTGTGTGGCTAAAGCGTTCTTCGTAGCTCAGGCCAAGATAGATCTCGTCAATCATGGTGATGCCGCCACGCTCAACCACATACTCATGAATGCGCTGCAATTCATCCGGCGCTATGGACGTACCCGTAGGGTTGGACGGTGAGGCCAGCAACACGCCGCGTGTATGTTGGCCCCAGGCCGCTTCAACCTTGGCGCGAGTGAGCTGGAAACGCTCATCCGCAGTCGTTGGAATCAGGACTGACCGGCCTTCCGCTGCACTGACAAAATGCCGGTTGCAGGGGTAGCTTGGGTCAGGCATCAAAATCTCGTCGCCCGCTTCAATCAATGCAAGGCATGCCAGGTGCAGCGCTGCCGACGCACCGGCTGTGATGACGATACGGCGGGGCGCGATATCAACCTTGAAGCGCGACGCATACCATCCGCTGATTTTTTCACGCAAGGCATCCAGACCCATGGCCTGGGTGTACTGGGTGGTACCGTCATGAATTGCTTTGGCCGCAGCCTCACGTACCAAAGGCGGTGCAGTGAAGTCTGGCTCGCCGATGTTCAAAAAAATCATCGGGTCGCTGGTGTGCGCAAATTCCCGCGCCAGACTTGATGCGGCCTTGGCGACCTCCATCACATAAAACGGCTCAATCCGCTGAGCCCGTTGGGAGATTCTCAAGGGTTAACTTTCCGTGTTTTCGGGGTGTTCAGATTTATTTGGCGCTGTCAGCTGCGACTTCAGTGGCACGTAGCGTAGGAGCCATTTTGTGCAGAACGCCGTTGACGTATTTGTGCCCATCGGTACCGCCAAAGGCCTTGGCCAGTTCAATGCATTCGTTGATGACGACGCGGTAGGGTACGTCAGGGCAGTTTTTGAACTCGTAAGCACCTATCCACAGCACCGAGTGTTCTACCGGGGAGATTTCAGCCATCGGGCGGTCCAGCAGGGGCGTGATGCTGGCGTCAAGCGCTGCGGCTTCAGCGATGCAGCCATGCAGCAATGCGTCGAAGTGCGCTGAGTCAGCCTTGTGAAACCCGACCAGGTCACGGGTGAAGGCGTCAATTGAGTCTGCGGGGTTTCGTCCTACCAGATGTTGGTAAAGCGCCTGCATGGCGAACTCACGTGCGCGGGTACGAGCTGACTTGTCTGCGGCCTTTTTTGCGCCAGTATCGGTCAGGCCGGTTCGGGTTTGCGGAGGGCGCTTTGACTTCGAGGTCAGGGCACTAGAGATAAGGGGTTCTGTCATGAAGCGCCAGTCAGGTGGGGTGGGGGTTTTGTAAAACAGCGTTCAGGCAAGATTAGCTCAGCTCGTTCAGCAGGTGGGCCATTTCGACTGCAACGCGAGCGGCGTCGCGCCCTTTTTCGTTCTGTCGGGCTTGCGCCTGGGCCAGGTTCTCAGTTGTCAGGATCGCATTTGCGATGGGTAACTGGTAGTCCAGTACCAGGCGCGTTACGGCGGCGCCGCTTTCATTGGCGACCAGTTCAAAGTGATAGGTCTCACCTCGGATGATGCAGCCCAGTGCTATCAGGGCGTCGTACCTGTCACTCTCAGCCATTGCCTGCAGCGCGCAGGGTACTTCAAGCGCTCCGGGTACCTTCACATGGGTAATGTTATCGACGTCGACGCCCAGGCTTTCAAGTTCCTGTTTGCAGGCATCTGCCAGAGCGTTGGTCACGCTCTCGTTAAAACGGGCCTGAACAATACCGATAGAAAACTTTTTACCGTCGAGCTTGTCGGCGGACCCCTTTTCTGCTCCAAACACAGTGCGCTCCCCTTGATGGATTTAATGCTTATTGGCTGATGTAACCGACGATTTCCAGGCCATAACCCACCATGCTGGGCATGGGTCTGGGTTTCCCAAGCAGGTTCATTTTCCTAACGCCGCATTCACGCAAAATCTGCGCACCAATGCCGTAGGTGCGCAAGTCGGTGCGACCGCGCTCGGGGGCCTGGCTGGCTCGGGCTGTGCCTTCGAATTGCGCCAGCAACTGTGCAGCGCTTTCGCCGCAATTGAGGAGCACAGCCACACCTTTGCCTTCGTTGGCAAGATATTGCAGACTCTCATCAAGATTCCATGAGTGCATCGAACGACCGATTTCCAGCGCGTCCAGCACAGACATAGGCTCATGTACCCGGGCAGATACGGTCTCGTCTGGTGACCATTTTCCCCTGACCAGCGCAAGATGAAGGCCCTGGCTGGGTTTGTCTCTGAAAGCGTGGGCGATGAACTCGCCAAAGGCTGTGTTCAGGGGGCGACTGCCGATTTTTTCAATCAGTGATTCGTTGCGGCTGCGGTATTCGATCAGGTCGGCAATGGTACCGATTTTCAAATCGTGTTCTGCAGCAAACGTCAAAAGATCAGGCAGGCGCGCCATGGTGCCGTCGTCTTTCATGATCTCGCAGATCATGGCTGCAGGTGAGCAGCCCGCCATGGCAGCCAGGTCGCAACCCGCTTCGGTGTGTCCGGCACGCATCAACACGCCACCGTCGACTGCCTGCAGCGGAAATATATGGCCTGGCTGAACCAGGTCGGTGGCGCTTGCTGTTTTGGCCACTGCGGCTTGTACGGTGCGCGCACGGTCTGCAGCAGAAATTCCGGTAGTGACACCTTCGGCTGCTTCTATGGATATTGTGAATGCCGTGGCGTGTTTGGTGCCATTGCGTGTGGCCATGGGTGGCAATTGCAGCAGTTCACAACGCTCGCGTGTCAGCGTCAGGCAAATCAGGCCACGCCCAAAGCGCGCCATGAAGTTCACGGCATCGGCAGTGACGTGGTCTGCCGCCAGAACCAGGTCACCTTCGTTCTCGCGGTCCTCGTCGTCAACCAGTATCACGATGCGGCCCGCGCGCATGTCGGCCACGATGTCCTCGACGGGAGAAATTACAACGGGCAGGGCAGTCATGGATGTCATGATTTAAGGCTTTCGGGTGTCTTGTGCGTGTTGTTATTGGCTCGCAGCATGCGTTCGACATAGCGCGCGACCGTGTCTATTTCAAGGTTGACATGGCTGCCAGCCTCAAGACTCCCCAAGGCGGTATTTTCAATCGTGTGGGGAATGATATTGATGCTGATCTCGCAGCCGCTGCCATCGGGGTAGTCGTGTACCTGGTTAACCGTCAGGCTCACGCCATTGACGGTAATCGAGCCTTTGTAGGCCATGTACTTGGCCAGGCCCTGTGGTGCTGCAATGCGCAGCTCCCAGCTTTCGCCGACCTCGGCAAAATAGCTTACCTCGCCAATGCCATCAACGTGACCCGAAACGATATGACCGCCCAGGCGGTCGTTGGCACGCAAAGCTTTTTCAAGATTGACCATGCCTTCGGTGTTCAGGCCGCTGGTTTTGGCCAGGGACTCAGCTGAAATTTCGATGGAAAACTGGTTCTTGATGGTGTCAATCAACACCGCGGTCATGCAGGCGCCATTGAGTGCGATGCTGTCACCAAGCCCGACGTCATCGAGGTAGCCCGCAGGCGCCTCAAGGGTGAGTCGCTTGCCGTGGTCTGAAGAGCTGCCCAGGCTTTGGACGGCGACGATGCGCCCCAAGCCGGTGATTATTCCGGTAAACATAAGCCTATTTTCGCAGGGATTCAAGCCATTACGACTGGAAGGCCAATAAAGTCGCGTTTAAAACTTATCCCGCCCCGCAAATCGTGCGCTTAAACGCAAGTCATTACCCAGCATTTCAGTCGACAAAAACTCCAACTGACGAGCGTCGGTGAGGTTTTGTAGCGGGCCGAATGTCGCCATGTCTTGCCCGATACCCAATAATTTGGGCGCAAGATAAAGTATCAGTTCATCCACAAGTCCCTCGCGAATCAATGACCCATTGAGCTTGCTGCCGGCTTCAACATGCACCTCATTGACTTCACGTTGTGCCAGATCACGAAGCATCGCCCCCAGATCTACCTTGTTACCAACACCCGGCATATGAATGACCGTAGCTCCGCGTGCCTCCAGGGCCATCCTTTTGGCGTCATTTAGCTCAGCTGCATATATCAAAAGGGTGCGACCAGCTATAAAAATATGAGCATCAAGGGGTGTCTCAAGCCGGCTGTCGACCACCACCAGATGAGGCTGGCGTGTGACCTTGGGTAGCCGTACGTCAAGTCTGGGGTTGTCTTGAAGGATCGTGCCTATGCCGGTCAGTATGGCGCAGCTTCGAGCGCGCCAGGCATGACCATCGGTACGCGCAGCTTCACCTGTAATCCACTGGCTCTGACCATCTGGCAATGCGGTTTTTCCGTCAAGCGAGGCAGCCATTTTCATGCGCACCCACGGTGTTTTACGGATCATTCGACTGAAAAAACCGATGTTGAGCTCCCTCGACTCTTTCGCGCCAGGACCAACTACGACCTCAATGCCAGCTGCACGAAGTCGATCAAACCCGCGCCCCGCAACCAGCGGGTTGGGGTCTTCAATTGAAGCCACGATCTTTGTAATGCCTGCAGCAATCAATGCGTCGCAGCATGGAGGCGTGCGGCCATGGTGCGAGCAGGGCTCCAGGGTGACATAGGCAGTTGCACCTTTGACCGAATGGCCGCGCGAAACTGCATCCTTTAATGCGACGACCTCGGCATGACCCTCGCCTGGCTTTTGTGTACTACCTTGACCAAGAATTCTGCCGTCAGCCGATATGAGAATACAGCCGACGTGCGGATTGGAGCCAGATATAAAAAGCGAATCTGCCGCAACATTCAAGGCTTTAGATACCCACGGGCGCATACCTTCCGGGCATCTTGTCCCGGTATCCGGTTCGCTCATTCAGCTTCCTGGTTCGCAGCCCGGGGATACGACAGGATCACATATCCTGGCGCGGCCGACCCTAGACACCGTCATGATCCTTTTCCTGGCAGTAAAGCTGGATTGCATCCACACACTCCCGGCGCTGCTGCCGCCAATAGTCTCTGAAAAACCGTCAGCGCCAAATCCGAACACAGTTGCGGTGGCGCCGTCGCCTGAGCCAGACACTGTGTTTATAGCAATGTCACCAGGCAGGGGCTCTCGGGTAAGTACAAGTGTGTCAACAGCGGAGTCGTAGGCCGCATTGTTGTTAACGTCTACATAAACAATCCACCCCGTGCGCCAGTCACTGTCTGACACCGGTTGAATGATGGCCCGACGATTTGCTTTTAACGCCGCAGATCGCGCCTGTATTACCCCAGACAAAAGGTCTGATGCTGAGTTGCTCAGGGCTTGATTAGTCAGCAGGACCCGAAGGGAAGGCATGGACAGGGTGGCTAAAACACCGACAAGGGCAAGCACTACCATCACCTCAATGACAGTAAAGCCCCGCAACCCCCATGGTGAGATATGTTTCATCAGGCGTTCAAGGCCAGCATGTTTTGTTCGTCGTGGTACGGGTCGAGGAAATGCTGCAGCCTTTATTGCCGTCACTGTCCAGATACAGGTAGTCGATTGAAGCGTCGGCTTTTATCGGACGCGCCCTGATTTCAATGCACTGATTGACCGTGGTGCTGCCTGTCGGTGTGCAATCTTCACCCTTGAGTGGGCAGGAGCTTGTGGCCAGAGAATCCCCCGAAAACGATTTTGATTTGGCGGTTGCCAAACCTTCGGTAAATGGAGCGTAGGCGTTGAACTGCGAGTAGTAGCGTTCCTGTTGCTGCATGGACTGAAGGATTCCGCTACGGCACTCTGCCCTGCGCCCCTTGGCAATCTGACTGGTGTAGGCCGGATAGCCGATGCCTGCAAGAATACTGATGATTGCAACGGCAATCATCAATTCCATAAGCGTAAAACCCCTGCTTTTACCCGGCCGTGAACGCATGTTAATTACCCTTGAAATTTCTGACCTCACGCCAGCTCATCCTGCCACCCGGAAGCAGGGCAGTTGAGACCTTGGATGTTGACGAGTCAACGTTACCCGCATCCGTGATTTTAGTCCCGGTTGAAATCAGCGATTGCTTGACAGTTGCATTCCTGCGTCCGGTTGCGGTCCTCGCGCTGTAAATTTCAAGAATAGAGCCATCCTCAATGGTCACCACGTTCGGTCGACTCAAAAGGCCCGCTTTGGAAGTCTTGAATTCGCATACCCCCTGACCAAAGAGGCTTCCAAAGCACATTTCACGGCCCGTACCATCTCCCGAACAACTGCCATCTGGAGTTGTCGAGTTGAATCCAACAAAACCCAGCCCAGATACGCCCTCGGTCGCAACACGCTCACCGGTTGCCGGAAGATCTGCGTACCAGCCGCGGTAAGTACCGGTCGACCCATTGCCAAAAACGAAGGTGTCGCTACCGGTGACTGTCGTCGTTGATGTGCCTTCGCTAATCGAGCGCTGGAACAACTTTGACCGTCCTATCTGATAGTCACTGTTGGTAGTCGAGAACGAATCCCATACCCCGTACATGGTTTGAGTAGCGCCCGTACTCGCATCGCTAGGCTCCACAAACTTGCCAGTGCCGAAAGTCACCATATAACCTGAACTCAGGCCAGCAGTGACAACCGGCGATACCGTGATGGGCTGCCGCGTTCCGCCTGAATCCTTGGCGATGACGATGGGCACACTTGTTCCTGAGATAGCTTTCAGGGAGGTAGAAGCCAGGCTGGTGCTCAGTCCATTGGCAAAATTGAAGCGCCACATGTTTCCCTGCAGATCTCCAGCATAAAAATGTATTGCCTCGCCAAACGCACCTTTGGCAAAACCGGGATTAGCCAAGCTGTTAGGGCTCGTGGTTGATGCAGGATCTGGCAGCATGACCTTGAAGTAATTGCCGCCAAGCGTCCATGCTTCGTTGGTCGCTTTGTCCAGGCTCAAAAGAAAGAGTGCCTGCCGACCATTGGCGCTGTAGTTGGCCCCGTCAATCTTGTAGTTGTTATATCCACTACCAACCGCGATAAACCATTTGTAGGTAGCTGCGCCAGTACCAGCCATCCTCATTTTGACAATTTTTGGTTGCGACAGAATGTTCCCCATATCTGGATCGTCCTGGTCCGTAAATTCAAACATCACATTGCCGGCGCCAAAGGAGTTAGGGTTGGTCACGTCAAGTGCAAAAATACCCTGCGCACCGCCTCCCATACCCGATGTCAGGATGGTCTTCCATGTAGTACCGATTTGCGCCTCACTGACAAACGGCACACCATCCACATAAGGCTGATGCACATACTTTGGGTTAGTCAGCTTGTTCAGGTTAGGTGCGACTGCCCTCGGAATGTACGCAAAAAGCTCCTTGCCGTCGGTCGCCCTGAAGCCATGCATCATGCCGTCGTTTGCGCCGACGTAGATCATCGGAGTGCGGGTGATAAGGCTTTGGGCGAACTCGGTGTAGCCGGCGCCACGAACATCCGGATCAGCCCCCTGCTTGAATACCGGGCCTGAGTTGATAACGTCACCCATGATCCGGGAACGTCTGCGGAATGTGCCGCCCGTTGAGTTTTGCTCATTACTTCTGTCCCCACGTAGCCAATTGATGCGCCCGTCTATCTGGTTATCAATGCTGCTTGTGGTGACTGGGTCGGTATTGAGCGCTGTGCTGACTGCAGCATCAAAACTCCCCTTGTTGGCGACACTAAACTCCTGCCCACTGGTGCTGGAAACTCCTCGGGACATGGTGAAGATCTTTCGATCTGCAGGTTTGACATAGGGATCACTAACGGCGCTGATGGCCAGTGATGCGGTGGTCAAAATGAGTCCTGCATCCCACTTGACGCCAGCCGTTGTTTCAATTGATCCAGTGGTAGTGTTTAACTTCAGACCTGAACGCTGAACCGTCCCGGACCAATCGCGGGTATCAAAGCGTGGCGCAAACAGATCACCGTTGGGCTCCTGGGTAGTGAATCGTTGCGAGCTTAAGGACGAAACGGACACCGCTCCTTTTTCTGATGTTGCAGCGCTGAAAAACTTTCGAATGCCGTCAAGCAACTTCTGGGCTTGACTCGCAATGACATAGCCATCAGGTGTGTTGGGCGCAAGGGGGTCTTCCCATTCTTCGCTATTCGTCAGTCCTCCAGATGTCTTGAAGGGATTACCGTCCCTGTTGGCGTCATTAAACCATCCGTATTTGCCAGCCAGATACGCCGCGCTGCTACGAGGTTTGATGCCGGCTGAGCTGTTATCCTCGATTGATCCGTTACCGTTTTCATCGACGTCAATGCTGAAGGTCTTTACCCGGACGTCTTTCATGCTTTGACCAGCGATGGTGTCGAGCCGAATGGGTTGGGTGTTGGCCCAGTACGCCGCGCCGGCCCAGTAGTACGCGGAGCTGGTTGCGCCAGTTGCTTTCCCTTCAAGGTTGCTATTGGCTGACCGGACACTGGGATTACCCAAGGTATTTCGGGCGTTACCCAGAGCGTCTACGTAAGACCGACTTACGCCAGTTTCAAACCCCGTAAGTATTGCAGTCCAGTCAACGGCGTTGAATACCTTGCTGCCGTCGCCAAGCAGGGGTTCTGTCGCGCGCGGTAGATCGTTGATGATCTCATTAACCCCATTGGGTGATTTATGTCCCGGTAGCTGTTTGTCGTTGTGGGTATTGTTGTCGCCTATCGTCAGGATGAAGTTACGCCGTTGACAGGCGTTTTGAACGGGGTCAACCCACCCTGCAAGCGTTTTCGGGCTGGCCGCAGCCGTGCCATACACCGGAAAACCATCATATGATGCGTCGACCAAGCCACTGAGGGCTGCGGGTGATGGTCCCAGGCCCTGAAAGTACCTCAAGGCCTCGTAATACAGCTCTCCCACCGGGTCATAAGTCTTGTAGTACCCCTTGGTGCCCGTCGTACCGAATTTATTCAGGTAATTGATAACGCCGCTGGTACTGAAAGTGGGTGATACCCCGAGCGGGTCAGTGGCAAATATCCCATTGTTTACGTCCCATTCAGGTTGGCTGTTGGTCTGTGGCAAGCCGTTGGTGTCGCGATACGATGGTCCGGTAAATCGCATGGGCGCCCTGAGCGCTGCGCCATACCGGTTAATGTTGTTGTCGGCCACATAGCCAAATGCAGACACCCTGGTAGCTTCGGCGTTTCTCTGGATTTCTCCAATGGGCTTGTAGTTGCCGTCAGGATACCTGCCGCAAAGGTCTGTCCTTGATGTGTTTTCAGTGCTGTCGCAAACCCGCACGCGGGCATACATGATGCCTACCTTGGTACCGTATTTGATGTAGACGTCTTTGAGTATGTAGTCGTCAAACGCACGTACCACTGAATGTGCGCGGTAAACAGGCACTCTGTTGTATGTGCTGTAGATCGGTCTTGCTTGAAGCGGTTCATAGACCGTCCTCGGCAACAGTGTCAGGCCATTGATGCGCGTACCGTAGGCTGAATAATCTCCTGACCCGCAAGGGCTGCCGGAGACTGCAACAGGAGCTCCAGCAGCATTTAATGGCCCTTTAAAATCGGTCGGATCAGTACTGCCTGAAGTAGCGCAAACTCTCATGGCGCTGGTAAGGGTTATGACGTTAAACAGACCTGATGCTGGCGGATTTTTCTGGTAGTACCGTACGGCAAAAGGCACATTAATGCTGCCTATCACGTTGGTCGGCGTCGGCGCAATTGGGGTAGTGGTGGTCGTGCCGCCGTTAACAACATAACTATTGGTAATAAAGCTCCCCGGCGGGTTACCCGGTACGGCGGTCGTAGAGGTTCCTGCCCCTAAAACAATCGTATCGTTAAAAGTAATTGGGCCGGCAGTTGGCGTGACGGTTGATGTTGTTAACGGGCTGGTGACGAAAAAGCTCGTAGTTTGAAAAACCGACAAAGTTGGTGTTGGCGACCCTGCAGCAACAACCAAAGTTGTGGTGGAAAGAGGATTGATAGTTGACTGATTCAGGTTGCCCGAGGCGCCGGGTGTATCGCAGTTTGCCGATGCATTGCTGACGCCAAACCAGACCCGGTCCAGGCAAGACCCACCGTACACGTCACTTGCGCCTGTTCCGTAATCGGGTGTGACTTTGCCCACAAAGCTTCCCGGAATCCGGTGTGCAGGAAAGTTTCCGCTGTTCAGGTTCCAGCCGTTGAAGAGATAGGCCCGCGCAAGTACTGTCGTTGACGCAGTATCTGCCACGCGGTCACCGCCTGTGAGACCATAACGCAGCAGGTCAATGGATGAGGTGGCAACGTAATTCAGCAGATTTCCACTGTAGCCTGTACCTGCACCGCTGGTATTGCAGTATTTTGCAGAGTCGACGTTTCCGTTTCGGAAAAAATACTCGCCATCCAAAGGCGCGCCCGAGGCCGGGTCCTTGTAGCTATAGCAACCGGATGGATCCCAGTAGCCAAGATATGTTTTGGTGTGTTCGTATGCGGGTGTGCGATAGGCAGCGCCAACCGTTGGAAACTCGACCGACAAGGCCAGTGCAATATTGACCGCCTGGGAGTTCACCGCGACAGGACCAATGCTCAGGTCTACAGTAGGTAAGGCAGGCGTTACTTGTGCAGCGCCCACCAGAATAAGACTGAATGCACTGACGACCGCTCCGCGGCCAAGCCAGCGCATTAAACCTGGTTTGATGTTCATCATCCCAACCCTCCACCTGTTACACACTTGCTGGACAAGAGAGGTTTCACAATCACAGACTCCAGCATCACCTGTGTATCCTTGGACGCGCCATAACCGAGCGCATAAATGCGGTAGGCGCTATTGGTTTCGTATTGCTGCTTGCCACCGTTGTAAAGAACGTTCACTGGTATGGTGGTCTGCAAAACAATATATTTTGGTGCCTGGACAGGCGCGCCGACTGTACCTACCTGCAACGCGCCGTCGCGGTTGGTGAACTCGCCGTAGTTGACATAGGCCCTCGACGACGATGCATCTTCCCAGTTAAGGTCTTTGTAAATGGGTGTGTTACCAAGCGATGGCTTGGAACCACATAATCCGCGCGCGTCAGCGCTTGCACTACAGCCTTCGCCCGCAATCAGTTTGGTTGTCCCAAAACTGCAGCCGCGGACAGTGTCAGGGTCCATCACATCAAGCTCGGCATCGTTCAGGGCCATTTCTGCAGACTGAAAGGCAATCTGTCTATCCCGGTCGTTACGCGATGAGCGTTCGTCAGACAGGGTGATCCGGGCGGAAATCAGCGCTATGGAAGTTGCTATGGTCATCATGATCAGCACAAAAATAAGTGCGATGCCACGACTTTGTGATCCGGACGCCGTTTTGAACCGTATTGGCTGAAAAGATTTAACTTTCATATTGACGCGGAGTTTCTCAACATGTACGTAGATGTGTAGGCCCGGCGAATGCGGCTATCAACGGGCGGCGTAAACGCAAGGCCAGTCTCGGTACTCGTGCCGATAAAGTCCTTACCGAGCGGGTATAGGACGTCTCCGCCGGTTACCGCGGACGTACCTTGCGAGCTTCCGGGGCGCCCGCGCAGCACAAACCCGACTCGTACTGCCCGTACAAGCATCCAGTCAGTAACATCCTGGGCACTGACCCATCTATTGGGAAGTGAATCGCCGTCGCCGTCGATGCCGTACATCACCTGAAAGCTTTCTACGCCGCGGACAATGGTTTGGGAATTGCGTACCGCGCCGCCAGGGGCTGATACATCACCCCTGGAAATGCAGGCTAGCTCTGGCTCACCCGAACTCGTTGTTATCCAAAAGAGGCTTAAGCCGAGGTCGGTGCTGGTAAGTGGGGCAGGTTGTGCAACACCCTGACAGTCCACTACGCCCCTGTCCGGGGTAGCGGGATCGGATATCAGGCTGGAGCCCGTAAACGTTACGCCCAGCGTGTCGCTTAAATTAATCCCGCCATTATTTGTCGCACCGAAGTCGCTTACCGACGAAGGCGATGTTACTTTTGAGTTATTGAATCCGATGATGGGGCAGGGTGCCGCTGAGCTGGGGCACACCGCAGGATAGATTTTGCCCACCAGATTCGGTGCGTCTGGATTATTCCGCATGTATTCCTGATAACCCGCTATGCGCAGGGCTTGCCCGATAACTTCAAAGGCATACCTGGCGCTGTCGTTTAGCTCCTGCGCTGAATCGATAGTCTTGTAACTTTGGCTGGTTGCCGAGTAGAGGGTTACTGTAGCAAGTGTCACCAGCCCCATTAAAACCATTGAAACCAGGAGTTCGATCATGCTTAAGCCGCGCTGAAGATAAAGCGCAGCACTGGGCTTGCCAGCAGAAAAAATTGGGCTTATGTTCATCATGGCACCGCAAAGTCGCGTAAATTACCCAACAGAGGCAAAAGGATTTTTGGACGATCCGTGTCAAAAAGAGATTCGCCCTTATCGTTTTTTGCAATCCAGCCCATTTTGACAACCACCAGATCCCCAATGTTGTCACACCCCCCCCACTGAAGGTTGCCGGAAGCGTCTCGCGGCTCTGAAGTACGGCATGTCTCCGCCCGCCCTCCGGGCATTGCTGCCTTTACCCTGTATGCCCAGTCTTCAACGGAGGCTTGTGCCAGTTGGGCGGTAGTACACGAAGCCGTGTTTCCAGTGCATCGCGATGGATTTGGGCTGGCGAAAACGGTGTTCGTGTCGATAAAGAAGGTGTTGGTACCGGAGGATGTGGTGATTACCGAGCTGGGAAAGGTTTGAATCAACTCGCCGTATTCCTTGGCAAGGGATATGGCTATGGCGGAGGACGCAGAGAACTTGTTGGATTTCAAGGTCGCGAGCTGCAAGCCCGCTGCGCCTAACAGGCCAAGTGCAAAAATGACAAGTGACACCAGAACTTCGACGAGCGAAAGCCCTTTTTGCCGTTGGATGGGTTTAAGTTGAACCATTTGGATAATGTAAGAAGGACCACAATTTACCGCCAGCGGTGTCGGACAAGCGGGTACACGGCCCAGATAGACGGAAATGTCTGTTACGTCTCGGCCTTGGCTCTGCCCAAGTCAGGCGATAGTTTTACCGCCTGACCTCGTCCACCAGGGCCCGAAACTCGTCAATGTCCTCGAAGCTCCGGTAA
>JANOCP010000224.1:0-5982 GCA_031412235.1 Polaromonas sp. | reverse complement strand
GGTTTGACAGACTCACAGGGTAAAGAGCTGGCCGCTGGCATCGGCATGCCTGCTGATTCGGTCGCACAAACGGTCGACATCCTGCAAAAGCTCTACAAGTGCTACATGGACACCGACGCATCGCTGGTGGAGATCAACCCTTTGAACCGCAACAGCAAGGGCGAAGTGATGGCACTCGATGCCAAATTCAACTTTGACCCGAACGCGCTGTTCCGCCATGCCGACATCGTGGCTTACCGCGACCTCGACGAAGAAGACGCGGCTGAAGTTGAAGCCAGCAAGTTTGACCTGGCCTACATCAGCCTGGACGGCAATATTGGCTGCCTGGTCAACGGCGCGGGCCTGGCCATGGCGACGATGGACACCATCAAGCTGTTTGGCGGCGAGCCTGCCAATTTTCTGGACGTGGGCGGCGGCGCAACGGCCGAGAAGGTCACAGAAGCCTTCAAGATCATGCTGAAGAACCCGGAAGTCAAAGGCATTCTGGTCAACATCTTCGGCGGCATCATGAAGTGCGACACCATTGCTGAGGGTGTGATCACGGCCTGCAAGGCCACAAACCTGTCTGTACCGCTGGTCGTGCGCATGAAGGGCACCAACGAAGACCTCGGCAAGAAGATGCTGGCCGAGTCTGGCCTGCCGATCATTGCTGCGGACACCATGGCCGACGCGGCTACCAAAATCGTTGCAGCCGTTAAATAAGGCGAAACACACACCATGTCTATCTACATCAACAAAAATACCAAAGTCATCACGCAAGGCATCACCGGCAAAACCGGCCAGTTCCACACCCGCATGTGCCGCGACTATGCCAATGGCAAAGAAGCCTTTGTGGCCGGCGTGAACCCGAAAAAAGCGGGCGAGGACTTTGAAGGCATTCCGATTTTTGCCAATGTGACGGAAGCCGCCAAGGCGACCGGTGCAACCGTTTCAGTGATTTACGTTCCGCCAGCAGGCGCTGCGGCCGCCATTTGGGAAGCTGTTGAGGCCAACCTTGATTTGGCGATTTGCATCACTGAAGGCATCCCCGTGCGCGACATGCTGATGGTGCGCAACCGCATGAAGGCCAAAGAAGCCGCTGGCGGCAAGCGCACGCTGCTGCTCGGCCCCAACTGCCCCGGTTTGATCACGCCTGAAGAAATCAAAATCGGCATCATGCCCGGCCACATTCACCGCAAAGGCCGCATTGGCGTGGTCAGCCGCTCTGGCACGCTGACCTATGAAGCCGTAGCGCCATTGACCGAAATTGGTCTGGGCCAGTCCAGTGCCGTTGGCATTGGTGGTGACCCGATCAATGGCCTGAAGCACATCGACGTGATGCGCGCCTTCAATGACGACCCGGACACCGATGCCGTCATCATGATTGGCGAAATCGGCGGCCCGGACGAAGCCGAAGCCGCTGAGTGGTGCAAAGCCAACATGAAAAAGCCCATCGTTGGCTTTATCGCTGGCGTGACGGCACCGGCTGGCAAGCGCATGGGTCATGCAGGTGCGCTGATTTCTGGCGGTGCCGATACGGCTGATGCCAAGCTTGAAATCATGGAAGCCTGCGGTTTTACCATCACGCGCAATCCGTCAGAGATGGCAAAGCTGCTGAAAGCTTTGCTGTAGTTTCTGGCGACTGCGGTTAGCCACAACATACAGACCGGTTGTCATCGCTGACAATCGGTCTTTTTCATTTTCTTGAGGGGTTTTTATGGAAGAGTTCATGACAGCAAGCTTTTGGCTTGCGGTGGGACAGATCATCATGATCGACATTCTGCTGGGTGGCGACAATGCTGTAGTTATAGCGCTGGCTTGCCGCAACCTGCCCGCAAAGCAGCGGACCCAAGGCATTATCTACGGCACGATTGGTGCAATTGTCCTTCGGGTTATCCTGATCGCCTTCGCGCTGGCTTTGCTGGCCGTACCCTACCTCAAAATAGTTGGTGCCATCTTGCTGCTCTGGATAGGTGTAAAACTGTTGCAGCCGGAAGATGACGGAGACCACCATGTCAGTTCCAGCGACAAATTGTGGGCTGCAGTGAAAACCGTGATTATTGCGGATCTTGTCATGAGCGTCGATAACGTTATCGCCATTGCTGGCGCGGCGCAGGGCGCAGGCCAACAACATCAGTTACCACTGGTTATTTTTGGTCTCCTGGTCAGCATTCCGATCATTGTCTGGGGCAGTCAACTGGTGCTCAAGCTGATGGGGCGCTTTCCGGCCGTCATCACCCTTGGCGCCATGTTGCTTGGCTGGATTGCCGGTCAAATGGCTTATACCGACCCCGCTATAAAGGCTTATTTGCCCGTGGGAGCTTACTGGAGTTATGTCACAGCAGTCTGCGGCGCCCTGTTTGTACTGGCCGTAGGCAAGTTCATGCAAAGCCGGGTAAAACCAGCTGCCATGGAATAGCCACGCACATTTGGGCGGTCGCTGCAGGTTCGAAACCTCTGCAGCGACACATATTTGCAACAAAAGAGACGCCGCACACGGAAAAGTTGCTTGTCCAGCCAATGTCTGTCTGTTAAGGTCATTCCTCAGAGTTTGTAACCAAAAATACGGCCATTCGTTGTATTTTTGCGAGTACACCTCACAAATCATTGCGCAGATCAACGCAATACCTAAATCGGGGGATGGGGCGTGAGCAAGTCATCTAGCGGGCAGGGCAAGAAGGGCCAGTTCTGGCGCGCCGACTGGTTTGTTGGCGTACTGGTCGTTTTTGCCGTTCTTTTTGTGAACGGGTTTACCGATTTTTTCGGCACACTGGAGCGTCGCTACTACGACTTTGCCAGTACCAGCACCTCGCGTCAGGCTTCAGACCGTATTGCCATCATCGCGATTGATGACCAAAGTATTGCCAATATTGGGCGCTGGCCCTGGCCTCGTGATGTTCAAGCCAAGTTGATCGATCAACTGGCGGCAGCAAAGGCAAAAACAATCGTCAACACGACCCTGTTTTTTGAGCCCCAAACAGACCGGGGTCTCGTTTTTATCCGCAAGATGAAGGAGGTTCTGGGCGACCCTGCGCTTGCCCAGAGCGGAGTCAACGAACAACTCGGAAAAGTAATTGCCGATGCGGAGGTTGCGCTGGATACAGATGCACTCCTTGCCGGAAGCATGGCCAAGGCTGGCAATGTACTGGTACCGTCTGTATTTACCCTCGGTGCACCGCAAGGGCGTCCCGACAACCCACTGCCGGCTTACGCCCTCAAAAGTGCTGTCGACGAGTCAAATAATTTTTCTGTCCCGGCGCTACGTGGACTGCAACCCATTGAAATCGTCGGTACCGCCGCGGCGGGCATCGGACACTTGAACCAGCTACCCGATGTAGATGGTGCAGTACGGCAAGAGCCCTTGCTGATCAACTATTTTGGCAAGGCAGTGCCGTCCATGAGCTTGCTTGCGGTAGCCAAAAGCCTTAACCTCGGGCCCGCTGACATAAAGCTAAATATTGGTGATTCCGTGCAAATTGGCAAACTGGTCATTAAAACGGACGAGGCAGCGTTAATGCTCCCTCAGTTTTACAAAGGCAAGGATGGCCGCCCGCCCTTCGCGGTCGACTCGTTTTACGATGTCGTTTCAGGCAAAATCCCGGCAACCAAATATACGGACAAGATTGTAATTATTGGTGCCACAGCGGTTGGCGTCGGCACCCTTTTCCAGACGCCTGCCGGTCCAGGACTTTCATCCGCCGAAACCATGGCACACATCACATCCAGCATTTTGAGTGAGCACTTTATTGTGCAGCCGGGTTGGAGTTTTTGGGCCACGTTTGCAGTGTTGCTGCTTGTTGCGGGGTATCTTATTGCAGGGCTTCCGCGACTGTCGGCCGGTAAGGCCGCCATAGTAACGCTGGGCTTGTTTGTCGTTCTGCTGGTAGTTGAGTTCAGTCTGCTTTCGGCCGCCGCAAAGTGGCTTCAGTTCGTATTTCCGGCGGCCCTGTTGCTCATTGGCCATCTGGCCCTGACCACCAAGCGCTTCCTCATGACTGAAGCCGGCAAACTCAAGTCGGACGAGGAGTCCGCTGAAACCAATCGCATGATGGGGTTGGCCTTGCAGGGCCAGGGCCAGCTCGATATGGCTTTTGACCGCTTTCGCCGCGTGCCCTTTACTGACGCACTGATGGACAACATGAACAATTTGGCGCTTGATTTTGAGCGCAAGCGGCAGTTCAATAAGGCGCAGGCTGTTTATGAACACATGGCCACCCACAACAAAAACCACAAAGACCTTCAGTCCAAACTTAACCGTGCAAAAAACCTGTCTGAAACCGTCATTCTGGGTGGCGGCGGAGCACATCCGGGCGGCACCATGCTGCTGGACGGCGGAGGCGTTGAAAAACCAATGCTTGGTCGCTATCAGGTTGAAAAAGAGCTCGGCAAAGGTGCCATGGGCGTCGTTTACCTGGGGAAAGATCCAAAAATAGGACGTGTTGTAGCTATCAAAACGATGGCCCTCAGCCAGGAATTTGAAGGCGAAGAACTGGATGATGCGCGGGAGCGCTTCTTCCGCGAGGCTGAAACGGCAGGTCGCCTGCAGCACCAGAATATTGTGACCATTTTCGACGCTGGCGAAGAGCATGACCTTGCCTATATCGCCATGGAGTTCCTGAAAGGCAAGGACCTGGCTGACGTCAGCAAGGGAGATCACCTGCTGCCCATACCCAAGGTACTTTCAATTGTGGCGCGGGTTGCGGAAGCCCTGGCTTATGCACACAAGCAAAATGTCGTGCACCGGGATATCAAGCCCGCCAACATCATGTACGACCTCGAGACTGACTCCGTCAAGGTAACAGACTTTGGCATCGCCCGAATTACCGACTCAAGCAAGACCAAGACGGGTCTGGTGCTGGGTACGCCGAGCTTTATGTCGCCAGAACAGATTGCCGGCAAGAAAGTTGATGGCCGTTCTGATCTGTACTCGCTTGGCGTAATGCTCTTTCAGATGCTGGCCGGCGTTTTGCCTTTCCGGGGCGACTCCATGGCGGAACTGATGTACAAAATTGCCAACGAGCCGGCACCTGACATCCGCATCATTCGCAAAGAGCTATCCGACAAGCTGGCCGACGTGGTTGCGCTTTCCCTCAGCAAACGGCCCGAAACGCGGTATCAGGACGGCGATCAGTTTGCAGCTGATTTACGCGCCGTTATTGCCGAATTGTCCGGCGCTCCAATGGCAGCGGCTCCACCAGCCATGCCGACTTTCGCTGCCGTGGGAGCGGTAGCAACCGCAATCAACAACGAGAATGAAAAAACAGCGGTATTTTCAGCCGGGCAACCCGCAGATGGTCCTCAATTTGATGCCACCGTTATTCAGTCCTCTGCTACGGCTAGTGCGGGCGCGGCAGCAATCTATGATGCAACACAGGTGATGAATGCTGGTGACAGTTCGGCGATGGATAAAACCGTTGTGCTGCGCCCCGTTGTCGCAGAAAAGACGCCGAACGAAGCCACTAAAGACATAAAGCTATAACCTTACAAATAATGATTTACGAGATATGCGCCCAAACGGACCCAGGTCTGGCACGGGGAAACAATGAGGATGCCGTCGCTTTCGACGCATTGACCCGCCTGTGTATTCTGGCCGATGGCATGGGCGGATACAACGCGGGTGAAATCGCCAGTGGTATGGCGGTCGCTTTCATCAAGTCTGAAATGGGGCGCTGGCTTTCCCAGGCGGGCAGGCATGCGAACGCAAAAGAGGTACGTCGAGCCATGGAAATTTGTGTGGAGAATGCAAACCACTCTATTTTCAATGCAGCCAACTCTAACCCGCAGTACACGGGCATGGGGACCACTCTTGTTGTAGGCGTTTTTCAGGATGATCGCCTCACCCTGGGTCATATCGGCGACTCACGCTGTTACCGCTTGCGAAATGGGGAGATGCAGCAAATTACCAAAGATCACTCGCTCCTGCAGGAGCAACTGGATGCCGGACTCATTACTGCCGAACAGGCACAGACCTCCCTGAATAAAAATCTGGTCACCAGGGCGTTG
>JANOCP010000223.1:0-6341 GCA_031412235.1 Polaromonas sp. | reverse complement strand
GCGGTAATGTCGCGCACATAGGCGGTGTAGTTGTGCTCTGGCACGGCGGGCGAGTCAATATTGAAGCCGTTGCGTATGCGGTCTTGCAGGTAATTGAGGTAGGCACCCACCGTGGTTTCATTGACGATTTGAAACTCGGGTGCCACCAGCTGGCCGGCAGCGAGCGCGGTAGATGGCGGTATGTAGCCCGGCCTGAAAAAATTGAACACTGATGCGGCCCGCAGCGGGCTTTGGCCGAGCTGGTCAGCGTTGCCCTGCTGGTCGAGCTTCCAGCTACCGGCTGCCGAGTTGAGCCCAAAGGTACGGCCCCACTGCACAAAGCGCACCATGGGCTCGCGCAGCTTGCCAAAGGTGGTGCCCGCCAAACCGGCCGGGCTGCGGGCTTCGTCGTCAAGCAAAATCGCCGCAAACATGGCTTTCATGTCGCCGCGCACGCCTGCGCCGTTGTCGTTAAAGGCAGCGGCCACGCGCGCCACATAAGCTGGGCTGGGGTTGCTGGTGACCAGCCGCTGGATCATCTGCTTGCCCAGAAACGGGCCGACATTGGGGTGGTTAAACAGCGTGTCAAGCCCCATGCCCAGTGCAATGGTGCCGTCGGTATTGGTAATGCTGGTGCCCAGCACGGTTACGGGAAGGGTGCTGTGCCTGCTGGCCGTCAGCACCATGCGCCGCCGGGCTGGCGTGGTGTTGCCAATGTCACGCGTGTAGCCGCTATAGGCAACCGTTGTGAGCACGTTCTGGCTCTTGTCGAGGTCGTAGCCGGTAAACACGCGCGCCAAATTGCTCACGTCTGACTGGGTATAGCTGGCCAGCTTGCTGCCGTCAGCGGCGCGCTTTTCAGTGCCGTCAAGATTGAGCTGGTACAGACCTATGGTGAAGAGCTGCATCACCTCACGCGCGTAGTTCTCGTCGGGCAGTCGGCCTTGTGCGTTTTCTTTCTGGTTGCCACGTGTGTTTAAAAAGTAGCCCATCGACGGGTTGAGCGTGATGTCTTCCAGCAGGGCCCGAAAGTTGCCGTGCGTGCCGTCAACCAGAATGTCCCAGTACTGTGCAATGCCGTGGCTGCGCCACTCAAAGTCAAGACTGGAAAGCGACACCACAAACACCTCAGACAGCGCCAGCGCCAGCCGCTTGCGCACCGCGTCGCTTGACTTCATCAGCTGCTGCCAGATCATGAAGTCACCGGGGTAGGTGTTGTCAAAGTAGCCGGTGCTGGCGCTAATGGTGTTGTAACCCCTGCTGTCCAGCCATTGCACGCCTGTCATGGTGGCCGGTGCATTGAGCTGTGCCATCAGCCAGGTTTTGTAGCCCTGCGTGCGTACGGCGACAATCTCGTCAGTCGATGCCGAGAACTGCGCCTGCAGCAAAAACCGTGCGGCCTCCTGGTCAGTGGTGGCTAAGGGGTAGGTGTAGCCGCTGATGCTGGTACTGCCCGATGCGGGTAAGTCGGTGCTGCCTGGCACTGCACCACCCGTGGCGGAGCTGGGGGTGCCAGCCCCTGCGGCGGTAGCAGAGCTGCTGGCGCTACCGCCGCCGCCCCCACCGCAAGCCGCCAGAAGCGCGGCTGCAGCCACGCTGGCTGCAGCCGCTCGCCGCGTTGAATCAGTACCCGCATCAGCTGCGTTTTCAGCGCCATGCGTGTCAATGATGCTGCTGTGCAGATCACGCTGGTCGCCCCGTGATGCCTTTGCAGGCGCGCTGCCTGACTCCGCTAACTCTCCCATTTCCCGCCCCTTGTGTGACAACAAGGACGCAAGCTTAGGTGTGAAAGTTCGAACTATCTGTGACAGTTATACGAATAACTGCATCAAGTGTTACGACGTGTTGGCCTTGTGCCGTTAGTCGGCTGTCTGCTACCGCTCGCGACGGATCAGTGGGCAGTCAAATAAAAAGTGCCTACGGTTTTGTACGTAAGGCAAGGGACTTCGAGCTTGTCAGACAGCATCGAAAACTCAATTTTATGGCTCTGGATGCATGTCAAATCAGTGGCGATTCGCGGACACGCCCACGCCGCGTAAATCTCTTCACCCCTTCAATGCCAGAAAACTGCCGCCACACCCATGCCATTTATTTTCTTTACGCGGTCTCGCTTTCGTGCACTGGTGCCTTTGGCGGGTCTGGTGCTGATGCTATGTGCCCTGTGCGCCCTTGCCGGGTGTGATCAGTCTGCGTCTGCCGAAAGCGTCGGCAACACCAGCAGCGCAGGGATCACAGAGTCCGGTGATTTAAGAGAAGCCAAGGCTATGCCGAACAAGGCTTCCACAAGCGGCGTTGAAAACCCCGACCCTGGACTTTTGCTGATGCTTGTGCCCGAAGGGCAGGCGCTTGAGCGTGCAGAGATCACGGCATGGACAGACGCGGCTTCAGAGGTGGGGGTGCGCCTTCAGCCCGTCACTGACAAACAGTTTACGGCCCTGGGGGCCAAGGCACTGCTGTTTGCGGGATTGATCCTGCCCGATCTTTCGCATCCGATTGCGAACAGTGAACTGCTGCAGGCTGTCAAAAGCTACGTTGAAGCCGGTGGCAGTGCAATGCTGGTGTATGACTTTGGGGCCTACGCGCTGGACGGCAACCAGAAGCCAACCTACCCCATACCGCGATCCAGACTCAGCGAGCTGGCGGGCGTGGACTATGTGCTGTATGACGAACTTCGGGAAAAAAGCACTGTTGTGGGGCCGGTGACGGCAAGTCGCGATGTGATGCGCGAGCTTCAGGTACCGCCGGGGAAGTCGGTGGTTTATAAACCCGAAAATAATCCCCGGACATTTGCACTGCAGGCCCCCCTGGCTTCTGGCCAAACCGGTACTGCAAGCGACGCGACTACGCCTGCAGAGCTGCCTTACACCTATAGCGGCTACCTGCTCGGCAATCTGATGTACTCCAGTTTTGTCACCCGTGGCACCTTCGAGGGGAAGGTGTTGGCCCAGTCGCCTGTTGCCGGGCTGGTTGCCGGACTCAAGCAAACTGGCAAGGGCCAGGTGCTGTTTGTCAATTTGCCGCTGACCTACCTCAAGGTCTTGCGCACAGACGGCCTGCCCATGCATGGTTTTCTGCATTACTTTGCGCACAGGGTGTTGGGCCTTGCGCGACTTTCAGCCGTACCCGATGCCGTAGCGGGTCTCACGCTCAACTGGCATCTTGACTCCTACACCGCGCAGTTGCCAACCCTCACATTGGAAAAGCTCGGTATCTTCAATGACGGTCCGTTTTCGATTGACATGACCGCCGGCCCCGATGCCGTAGTTGACGGTGACGCCAAGGGCTGGAACCTGAAGAACAATGAAGCTGCCAGAGATGTCTTGCGCCGGTTTGTGGCAAGTGGTCATGAAGTCGGCAGCCATGGCGGCTGGAACCACGACTTGTATGGCTTGCAGGCCAACGAAAGCAACAGCGAAAAATTCCTGCCATATTTGCAGAAGAATGTCGATGCAGTCAGGCAGGCCATCAGCAATCCGATTCGACCTTATCTGGGATTCGAGACACCCACGCCGCCAGGCATGCCGCCCGTGCTTTTACCCGCAGTGCAAAAAATCAAGCACACCATCGACCACTGGTTTGGTCCGCCGCTGCGTCAGTACTCTCCCCCGGTGGGTAACAATCCAGCTTGGGCTATGGACTGGCTTGAGCAACAAGGCATCGTTGCTGCCTACTTTGCGGGTCATACCGGACTGGGGCCTACCCGGCAATACCGTGACGGCAAGTTGCGTAATGCAAACATGTGGGTCTTCCCGGTTACCCCCGCCGGTAGATATGCCACCTTTGAAGAGTTTCATACCAACCAGGTGCCCAAACAGGAGGTGATTGACTGGTACCGCGAATCAGTAGATTTTGCAGTTGCACAAAACACCAGCCGGATGATTTACATGCACCCCAACGGCGCGAACGTGTGGGTTGATGTTCTGCGCGATCTGCTGGTTTACGCCAAAGCACCAGGCAGCAATAAGTTCAGGTGGTACACCATGACGCGTCTGGCGGACTTCATGACTGCTCGCGCTTTGGTGCAATGGACTGAACGGCTTGACGCCGCGGGTATCTCAAGCTTCGAAATCAGCCACCCCAGTTCCTTGAACGAAATGGTCTGGCTGCTGCCCAAGACGCGCTACCCTGACCGGCCGCTCAGCCCGGACGGCAGTGTCATGCTGCTTGATCGCGGACAGGACTGGGAATTACGCGCCGGCAATACGCGCACCGCCCGTTTTACCGCGCGGTCGCGTCCAAAAGCAGCGCTTGCCGGCTGATGGGTGCCAGTGCTGCTTTGGCCTGGCCTCAGGCAGAAGCGCCAACCCCGGGCAGCGCGGCCTGCAGCACATCACGCGTTCTGTGCGCTTCGCGCCGCGCGGCTTCGGCGAAGTCATCACCCTGCGACGCATACAAAATCGCACGCGATGAATTCACAATGATGGGTGCGCCTGGCCTCCAGCCTGCGCGCACTGTAGCCACGGCATCGCCGCCCTGCGCACCCACACCCGGAATCAGCAGCGGTAAGGTGGGCGCTACGCTTCTGACGCGTTCAATTTCAGCCGGGTAGGTCGCACCTACGACCAGGCCGAGCTGGCCATTGAGGTTCCATGGGCCTTGCGCAAGACGCGCAACGTGTTCATACAAAAGCGGTTGCCCGTCAATCGATGCCAGGCGCTGGTTTTGCAAGTCATCACCGCCAGGGTTGGACGTACGGCACAGCAAAAATGCGCCCTTGCCCGCATGCTTTAAATACGGCGCTACAGAGTCAAAACCCATAAATGGCGACAGCGTCACCGCATCAGCGCCGTAGCGCTCAAAGGCTTCAATGGCGTATTGCTCGGCAGTGCTGCCTATGTCGCCGCGCTTGGCGTCCAGAATAATCGGTACCTGCGGTGCAACCCGGCGCATGTGTTCCATCAGTCGCTCAAGCTGGCCTTCGGCGCGGTGCGCTGCAAAGTAGGCAATCTGCGGCTTGAAGGCAATCACCAGGTCAGCGGTGGCATCGACTATGGCGGCGCAAAAGTCGTAAATCTTGTTTGAATTGCCTTTAAGCGCACCGGGGAATTTGGTCGGCTCGGGGTCAAGGCCCACGCACAGCATGGAGTTGTTTTGCTGCTCTGCTGTGGCCAGCATGTCAAGAAAGGTGATGGAATTGCTCATGGAGTGATTGTAAGAAGCGGCATTTTGAAGACAGGCCAGGTGTTTAGGCCACACTCATGGCCAGGCACAAATCGTCCCACGCCTTGGCTTTGTCAGGCTGGGTGCGCAGCAGATAAGCCGCATCGTGCGTGACGATGGTTTTGATGCCGTGCAGCGCATGCACCTGGCCACGCAGTTTGCCGAAGGGCTCGCTGGACTGCAGCAGCGCCTGGGCGGCAAGTCGGCCCATGACCAGCACCACGTCTGGCCGGGCGCTGGCCATCAGCTCTGGCAGCGCCGCCAGCAGTGTGTCTGCACCGTCTGCAGTCGAACGCCTGACCAGCGGGGCCAGCAGCGCCGCGCCGGCCTTGTCCAGGCGGGCGGCGCGCAGCATGTTGTCGAGCAGCTTGCCCGCATCGCCTTCAAACGGGTTGAAGCTTTGCGTCTGCAGCGCAGATGCCGGTGCTTCAGCCAGCACCAGCCAGCGGGCGCCGTCTTTTGCTGTGTCTGCGTACAACGCCTGCGCTTCGCCAAGACTCCAGGCGGCCATGCCGGTGTCTGGTCGGGCTTCTGGTGTGGCCTCTGGTCTGGTTTCGACGGTTGTCGGGGGCCGGGCCGGGCGAGTCGCTGCAGCAGGCGTTTTGGCCGGTGGTTTTGCATCAAATTTGCGCTCTGTTACCGGTTTTATAGCGCTGGCAGGTATTGATTCATTAGCGATGGGTGCTGCAACCGGGTCTGCCGCCGCATCGGCATCGGGTTGCCAGACGCGTACACCCATTTCACGCAACATGGCGCGCTGGCGTTTATCCAGGTTCATGAAGAAGCCGTCACAGTGCGAAGCTCATGACAGCTGCGTCTTCACGCCTGGAAGAGCCTTTGGAGCCTGCCGGATAGTAATTTTTGCGCATGCCGACATGCCTAAAACCGTAGTTTTCATATACCGCCTTGGCGCGTGCGTTACTCACCCGAACTTCAAGCCAAAGCCACTGCGCCCCCTGGCCGCGCGCCCATATCACCAGTGCATCCAGCATCACCCTGGCCCAGCCCTGGCGCTGGTGCGTGGGGGCCACGGTAATGTTGAGCAAATGGACTTCATCGACGCCTTTCATGGCCACGAAGTAACCCAGCAGCTCGCAGGCCGGGCCAGCACCAGCCGTCAAAAGCTGCGCCTGGTAGCCCGAGTTGAGCGAGTCCGAAAAATTGACGCGCGTCCACGGGTGCTCATACGCGACTTGCTCGAC
>JANOCP010000222.1:0-12013 GCA_031412235.1 Polaromonas sp. | reverse complement strand
ACTGACGCTTCAAGCTGCTGGATATTCAGCGACAGCGGCGGCTGCGAAATTGACAGGCGACGCGCCGCACGGCCAAAGTGCAGCTCTTCAGCCAGGACGAGGAAGTAACGCAGGTGCCTGAATTCCATAAATACAAATAATATATCGTTGAATCGATATTCTGTATTAGACAAGTATTGATGTCTATCGAACAATAACTTCTTCATCAAGCGCCTAAACTCGGCAAACTATTCTCTGGAGACATCCCATGAAAACCAACGTCAAAGCCAAATTCAACTGGGCAGACCCTCTGATGCTCTCTGAGCAACTGAGCGACGAAGAGCGCGCCATTGTTGAGGCCGCCCACACCTTTTGCCAGGAAAAGCTGCAAACCCGCGTGCTGATGGCCGCGCGCCATGAAAAGTTTGACCGCGAAATCATGAACGAAGCCGGTGCCATGGGCTTTCTGGGTTCAACCATTGAAGGCTACGGCTGCGCCGGCCTGAGCTATGTTGCCTATGGCCTGATTGCCCGTGAAGTCGAGCGCGTTGACAGCGGCTACCGCAGCGCCATCAGCGTGCAAAGCTCGCTGGTCATGCACCCCATCAACGCCTATGGAAGCGTTGCCCAACGCGAAAAGTATTTACCCAAACTCGCCACCGGCGAATGGGTGGGCTGCTTTGGCCTGACCGAGCCCAACCACGGCTCTGACCCCGCCAGCATGCTGAGCCGCGCCAAACCAGCCACACGTGATGGTGTTGAGGGCTACATCATGAATGGCGCAAAGATGTGGATCACCAATTCACCGATTGCCGATGTGTTTGTGGTCTGGGCCAAATTGACCGATCCCGATGGCAATACTGGCGGGCAGGAATGCATTCGCGGCTTCATTCTTGAAAAGGGCATGAAGGGCTTGAGCGCTCCAAAAATCGAGGGCAAGATGAGCTTGCGCGCCTCCATCACCGGCGAGATCGTGATGGATGATGTGTTTGTGCCCGAAGCCAACCTGCTGCCCAATGTGAGCGGCCTCAAGGGCCCGTTTGGCTGCCTGAACAAGGCGCGTTACGGCATCGCCTGGGGGGCGCTGGGCGCGGCTGAAGACTGCTGGCACCGCGCCCGCCAGTACACCATGGACCGCGTCCAGTTTGGCCGCCCACTGGCGCAAAACCAGCTGATACAAAAGAAGCTGGCCGACATGCAAACCGAAATTGCCCTCGGCCTGCAAGCCTGTCTGCAGGTTGGCCGCCTGATGGATGAAGGCAAAGACGTGCCTGAAATGATCAGCCTGATCAAGCGCAACAGCTGCGGCAAGTCGCTCGACATTGCCCGCATGGCACGCGACATGCACGGCGGCAACGGCATTCATGACGAATACCACGTCATCCGCCACATGATCAATTTAGAGACCGTCAATACCTATGAAGGCACGCACGATGTGCACGCGCTGATTCTGGGCCGCGCGCAAACCGGTTTGCAGGCGTTTTATTGACGTTTTTATAGCTATTTATGCTCCCTGCCCAAGCTTTACGGGTATAGCTAGCTATTATTTTTATAGCAATTCATAGCAATCAATAGCAGCTGATGGAACTTGGTGCGCTTAAGCCCCTGCTGACCACACTGGTCATGCCGCCCGCTTCGCTCATGGCGCTGGCCTTGCTAGGTTTGCTGGTAGCTTTGCGGCACCGCCGACGTGGCCTGGCACTGTCTGCACTGGCGATTTGCCTGCTGTGGTGGATCAGTTGCCACGGCACGGCGGTGTGGCTGGCGCGTACCTTGTTGCCGCAGTTTGCCCCGCTGACGGTTGCGCAGCTCCAGCAGGCCAATGTGCAGGCTGTGGTGGTGCTGGGCGGTGGTGTTTTGCCCGTAGCACCTGAATACGGCCAGGCACAACCCAGCGCTCATTCCACGGCCCGGCTGCGCTACGGCGTGTGGCTGTCACGCCAAGCCGGCTCGCCTGCCGGGTTGCCCATCGCATTTGCCGGCGGGCTGGGCTGGACGGCCAGCAGCATGCAAAAAGAGTCTGAGGCTGAAGTCGCCAGGCGCGCGGCCTTGCAAGACTACGGCGTAACGTTGCGCTGGACTGAAACCGAGTCGCGTGACACCTCGGGCAATGCAAGGCGGATGGCACAGCTGCTGCAGCGTGAAGGCGTTGCGCGCATTGCACTGGTCACCGAGGCCTGGCACATGCCCCGGTCAGTAAAGGCTTTTGAGCGCGCAGGGTTCAGCGTGACAGCTGCACCCATGGGCTTTGTGCTGCCCGTACAGAACAGCTTCATGCAATGGCAGCCCACAGCGCAGGGCCTGCAGGCATCCCAGCAGGTGTTACGGGAATGGCTGGCGCTCACCGTGGGTAAATTCTTTGCGGTTTAAGGGGGTTTGCTGGCTTGCGGTTGACGGTGAATAGCGATGAAGCTACATTACTAACCAGTCAGTCAGTAACCATGCCACTTTCCAAACTTTTCTGTAATAAAACTGCCGCCCTCGTCGTCAAACGCGAACGCCGAAAAGAGGCCCGCCCCGGCGAATTGCTTGACGCAGCGCTTGATCTGTTTGTTGAAAAAGGCTTTGCCGCCACCCGGGCTGAAGAAGTCGCGGCGCGGGCGGGCGTCTCAAAAGGCACGCTATTTTTGTACTTCCAGAGCAAGGAAGACCTGTTCAAAGCCGTGGTGCGCGAGAACATTTCAGGCCGCTTCAAGGAATGGAGCGAAGAATTTGAAGTCTTTGAAGGCAACACCTTCGAGATGGTCAGCTACTGCATGAATGTCTGGTGGGACCGCGTGGGCGCGACAAAGGCATCGGGCATTACCAAGCTCATGATGAGCGAGGCCACCAACTTCCCGGATCTGGCGGACTTCTACCAGCAAGAGGTCATTCAGCCCGGCCAAGCGCTGATCCGGCGTATTTTGCAGCGCGGCATTGACCGCAAGGAATTTCGCCCGCTGGACCTCGACTACGCCGTCTACAGCCTCATCGCGCCCATGATTTACCTGATTATTGCCAAACACTCGACGGGAGTTTGCGTGCGTAACGACATTGAACTTGACCCCAAAAAATACATCGCATCGCAGGTCAGCCTTATTTTGTACGGCATGAGCGTAAATGCCAAAGAGGCGCCTGACGCCACACCGCCAGCAAAGGTGACCACATGAACACCCGTAAAAAAACGCTGATTAAGGGCGCTGTCGCCCTGCTGGTACTGGCCTTGCTGGCGTTTGGCGTGGTGCGCGCACTGTCTGCCCGCAAGGCGCAGAGCGACGCGCTTGCCATGGCCAGCACCGCCAGCAGCCAGAGCCAGGTCGAGCTGGCACCGAGTGATGTACTCAAACTGCAAACCCTTGAGGTGGTTCAGGGCCTGCCCATTTCTGGCACGCTAAAGGCTGTTAACTCTGCCGTCATCAAGGCCCGCGTGGCTGGCGAGCTGCAGGGCCTGACGGTGCGCGAAGGTGACTTTGTCAAGGCGGGCCAGGTGATTGCGCGCATTGATGCCCGTGAATACCAGTCGCGCGTACGCCAGTCCAAAGAGCAGGCCGAATCGGCCAGGGCGCAGGTTGACGTGGTGCAGCGCCAGTACGACAACAACAAGGCACTGGTTGACCAGGGTTTTATTTCAAAAACCAGTCTTGACACTTCTCTGGCCAACCTGAATGCGGCGCAGGCCACCTACAAGGCAGCGGTAGCGGCTACCGAAGTCAGCACCAAATCGGTTGAAGACACCATTCTCAAAGCACCGATATCGGGTCAGGTGTCGCAGCGCCTAGTGCAGCCGGGGGAGCGCGTAGGTGTGGATGCGCGGATTGTTGAAATCATTGACGTCAGCCGGCTTGAAATTGAAGCGGCATTGAGCGCAACAGACTCGATTGCCGTGCGCGTGGGCCAAATCGCGGAGCTGCAAATTGAGGGTAACGCGCAGCCCATTTCTGCCCGGGTGGTGCGCATCAACCCGAGTGCACAGGCCGCAAGCCGCAGCGTGATGGCTTACCTGAGCATTTCCAATACCTCAAATACCGCCACAAGTGGCGAGGGCAAAAGCGTGGCTTTACGCCAGGGCCTGTTTGCGCAAGGCACGCTGGGCACTAACCGGGCATCTCTGCTGGCCATACCGGTGAGCAGCTTGCGAACCGACAAGCCGGCCCCGTATGTGCAGGCTATTGAAAACAACAAGGTCGTACACAAAACGGTTGAACCCGGCACGCGCGGCACAGCGAACGGTGAAGCAGTGGTTGCCGTCAAGGGCATAAGTGAAAACGCACAGGTCATTCGCGGAAACATAAGTTTTTTGCGTGAAGGCACGCAGGTGCAGTTCACACAAATTACGGGCGTGCAGTCAGGCCCAGCCGGTCCTGTAAAAGCACCTTGAGGCGGACATAAAAATTCATGTGGTTCACACAAGTCAGTCTTAAAAATCCGGTGTTTGCCACCATGGTCATGCTGGCCATCGTGGTGCTGGGCCTGTTTTCTTACCAGCGCATGCAGGTAGACCAGTTCCCGAATATTGATTTCCCGGTCGTGGTCATTACTGCTGAATACCCAGGCGCATCCCCCGAGATTGTTGAAAGCGAAGTCACCAAGAAAATTGAAGAAGGTGTCAATTCAATTGCCGGCATCAGCGCCCTGACTTCTCGCAGCTACGAGGGCCAGTCTGTCGTCATCATCGAGTTTCAGTTGCATATAGACGGACGCAAGGCCGCTGAAGATGTACGCGAAAAGATATCAGCCATCAGGCCGCTTTTTCGCGATGAGGTTAAAGAACCGCGTGTACTGCGATTTGACCCGTCCAGTCGCGCCATTTGGTCTGTAGCCGTGTTGCCAGACTCGACTAAAGGCAAGATGTCTGCGGTTGAACTGACCAACTGGGCCGATCAGGTCCTGAAAAAGCGGCTTGAAAACGTGCGCGGTGCAGGTTCAGTCACCGTGGTGGGCGGTACCAAGCGCGAGATCAATGTTTACCTCAATCCGCAGGCCATGGAATCGCTTGGTGTGACGGCTGAACAGGTGGTTAACGCCGTGCGCAGTGAAAACCAGGACTTGCCGATAGGCGCAATCCGATCACTGGCGCAAGAGCGGGTGGTCAAGATTGATGCACGCATGAAGCGGCCCGAAGACTTTGGCCAGATCATTGTGGCGCGCAAAAGCGGCTTGCCCGTTACCGTCAGCCAGGTCGCGCGCATTGCCGACGGCGCACAGGAGGTCGACAGCCTGGCGCTGTACAACGGCCAGCGCACCCTGCTGCTGACGGTGCAAAAAGCGCAGGACGAAAACACCATAGGCGTGGTGGATGGCCTGAACAAAACCATTGCCGACATGCAGGGCGTGATTCCACCCGGCGTGCGGCTTGAGCTGATCGCCGATGGCTCGCGCCCGATTCGCGTCGCGGTTGAAAACGTACGCCGCACCCTGATTGAAGGCGCGCTGCTAACCATACTGATTGTGTTTTTGTTTTTGAACTCGTGGCGCTCAACCGTAATTACCGGACTGACCCTGCCGATATCCATCATCGGCACCTTTTTGTTCATGAACATTTTTGGCTTCACCATCAACATGATCACGCTGATGGCGCTGTCACTGTGCGTCGGCCTGCTGATTGACGACGCGATTGTGGTGCGCGAGAACATCGTGCGCCATGTACAGATGGGCAAGTCGCCCTACCAGGCGTCGATGGAGGGAACACGCGAAATTGGCCTGGCGGTGCTGGCGACCACATTGTCAATCGTGGCGGTGTTTTTGCCGATTGGTTTTATGGGCGGCATCATCGGCAAGTTTTTTCATGAGTTTGGCATCACCATTGTTGCGGCGGTGCTGATCTCGATGTTTGTGAGCTTCACGCTGGACCCCATGCTGTCAAGCATCTGGCATGACCCGGCCATCCTTCGACAGGCTCAGGACGATCGCAAAAAGACGTTTTATGACCGAACCATTGGCCGTGTCACGGACTGGTTTGACCGCGCTACCGAATCGTTAAGCCAGGGCTATCAGAACATATTGCGCTGGGCGCTGGTCCATAAACTCAAAACGCTTGCCCTGGCACTGGCGATTTTTGTGACCAGCATTTTCATGGTGCCGCTGTTGGGAACCGAGTTTGTACCCAAGGCAGATTTTTCTGAGACCTCGCTTAACTTTTACACGCCGGTAGGCTCATCACTTGAAGCTACCGAGGCAAAAGCCAGGCAGGTTGAAGCCATCGTGCGCGAGTTTCCAGAGGTCAAATACACGCTGGCCACGCTTAACACCGGCAACGCGCAGGGCAAAATTTACGCCAGCCTGTACATACGCCTGGTAGCCCGCAAGGACCGTACCCGCAGTGTTGACCAGATGTCTGGCGTGCTGCGCGACCGGCTCAAGCAGGTACCCGGCATTACCGTCACCCACGTTGGCCTGCTTGACTCAGTAGGCGGCAATAAGCAGGTCGAGTTTTCATTGCAGGGGCCAGATTTGAAAGAGCTGGAACGGCTCAGCCAGGTGGTTGCCAACAAAATTCGCGGTATTCCGGGGCTGGTGGACCTGGACTCCAGCGTCAAGGCAGACAAGCCGGTGATCGAGATTAACGTGCGGCGTGATGCAGCAAGTGACCTGGGCCTGTCGGTGTCACAAATTGCGGCCACGCTGCGCACCCTGGTCGCCGGGCAAACCGTGGGCAACTGGCGTGCGCCAGATGATCAGACCTATGACGTCAATGTGCGGCTTTCGCCCGAGGCACGCAACTCGCCGCAAGACCTTGAACGCCTGCCCTTTACCAGCACCGCCATGGGCAACAACGCCGACGGCTCCACGCGCATCGTGCGGCTGAATCAGGTGGCCAGCATCAAAGAGTCAACCGGCCCGAACCAGATCAACCGGCGAGATCTGGCGCGCGAAGTTGCCGTCAATGCCAATGTCTACAACCGCTCTGCAGGCGAAGTGTCAAGCGACATCCGCACCGCCCTGGCCGACGTGAGCTTTCCGCCGGGTTACCGTTACCAGTTCGGCGGCTCTACCAAAAACATGGCTGAGTCGTTCGGCTACGCCATATCGGCGCTGATCATGGCCGTTCTGTTTATTTACATGATTCTGGCCAGCCAGTTCAAAAGCTTTTTGCAGCCGCTGGCGCTGATGACATCGCTGCCGCTAACGCTGATTGGCGTGGTGCTTGCGCTGCTGCTGTTTCGCTCTACCTTGTCGATGTTCTCGGTCATCGGCGTGGTGATGCTGATGGGCCTGGTCACCAAAAACGCGATTTTGCTGGTGGACTTTGCCATACGCATGCGCGAACAGGGATTCGATCGCGCCGATGCGCTACTGGAAGCCGCAAAAGTCCGCTTGCGCCCGATTCTGATGACCACGCTGGCCATGATTTTTGGCATGGTACCGCTGGCCTTTGCCCTGACTGAGGGCTCAGAGCAGCGCGCCCCGATGGGCCAGGCCGTGATTGGCGGTGTGATTACCTCGTCGCTGCTGACTCTGGTGGTGGTGCCCGTGACCTATTGCTACCTGGATGATCTGGGTCAGTGGTTCAAGAGAAAGTTCGGGCGCGGGGAAACCGCCGGTGACTAAAATCAGGGGCTTGCCCTCATCCGCTCCGTTTTCAGCTCATTTTTACTCCTCTCAACACCCCACATAACAACAGGTCCGCCATGAACTACGAACAAGCCCGTTTCAACATGATTGAGCAGCAAATCCGCCCCTGGGAAGTGCTGGACAGTCAGGTGCTTTCCCTGCTGGCTGTTATCAAGCGTGAAGACTTTGTGCCGCTTGCGCACCGCGCGCTGGCTTTTGCCGACATGGAAATCCCCCTGACACCCAGCCTGGCAGCGCACCCCAGCCAGTGCATGCTGGCGCCCAAGGTTGAGGCGCGCATATTGCAGGAGCTGGCCGTGCAAAAGCACGAGAAAGTACTTGAAATCGGCTCTGGCTCTGGCTACATGGCGGCACTGCTGGCGCACCGCGGGCAGCAGGTCTTCACGCTTGAAATTGACTCCGCGCAAGCCCAGACCGCGCGTGACAACCTGCAGAAAGCTGGCATCTACAACGCTGAAGTGCGTACCGGCGATGGCGCTGCCAACCTGGCGCAGGCCGTGTCGAGCAACGATCCGCTGCGTGGCCCGTTTGATGTGATCGTGATGAGCGGATCAGTTGCCGAGGTGCCTGCGTCACTGCTGGCCATGCTTAAAGTCGGCGGGCGCCTGAGCGCCATCGTCGGGTTTGAACCCGTCATGCGCGCCACGCTGATGACCCGCGTGGCTGAAGACGCCTGGCGCACCACCCAGGCCTGGGACACCGTGGCACCGCGGCTGCTCAATTTCCCTGAGCCGTCTACCTTCAGCTTCTGAAATTTAAAGCGCCATGATTCCCCAACTCAACCCTTCTGATTTTGCGGCCTGGCGAGATGCAGCATCTGCCACCGCAAACCTGCCCATCGTGCTTGATGTGCGTGAGCCATGGGAGCTGCAGACCGCATCGGTCACGCCTGATGGCTTCACGCTGATGCCGATTCCCATGCGCGAGATCCCCGCAAGAGTGGCTGAGTTACTGCAAGCACACGGCGCTGACCACCCTGTTGCCTGCCTGTGCCATCACGGCATGCGCAGCCTGCAGGTAGCCAACTATCTGCAGCAAAGCGGCTTTACCCAGGTGGTCAATGTGCAGGGCGGTATTGACGCCTGGGCCAAACAGCTTGACGCCAGCGTGGCACTGTATTGATACCGTTAATAGCGTCCAAGCCCTCGCCTGCCTCGGCTTTTTGATTCTTCTGATTCATACTTTTCATCTGGACACCCATGAACATGCCTCAAAAACAGCTGAAGCAAACTGCAAGACGGCCTCTGGCCATGGCCATTACCCTGGCGCTGGCAGCCATGGCACCCCAGGTGCAGGCGCAAAGCCTGGTTGATCTGTATGAATCAGCCCGGGCCTTTGACGCCACCTACCAGTCGGCCCGCCTGCAATACAACGCCAACCTTTCAAGGGCCGAGCAGGCCAAGGCCGGCATATTGCCCACAGCCGGTTTGTCGGCAGGCATCTCACGCACCGGTTTTGACAACACCACGCCGTCCATTGACCGCAGCTTTACGACCGAAACCGCCACGCTGAACGCATCGCAGCCGCTGTACCGGCCCGCCAACTGGGCCGCTTATGAGCAAGGCCTGAAGCAGGTCACGCAGGCCAGGGCACAGCTTGATGCCGCCGAGCAAGACCTGATAGTACGCACCAGCCAGGGCTACTTTGACGTGCTCGCGGCGCAAGACACCCTGACCTTTGTGCGGGCGCAAAAAGCCGCTGTGGCCGAGCAGCTGGCATCAGCCAAACGCAATTTTGAAGTCGGCACATCAACCATCACCGATACGCGTGAAGCCCAGGCGAGGTACGACCTGGTGATTGCCCAGGAAATCGCCGCTGAAAACGACCTGCGGGTCAAAAAAATCGCGCTTGACCAACTGGTCGGCAAGATTGAAACCCAGCCCAAAGGCCTGCTGGTGCCAGTCAATTTGCCGCCTCTGGTACCTGCCGACGTGGTGTCGTGGGTGCAGCAGTCAGAAATGGTTCACCCCAGCATTCGCCAGGCCCAAAGCGCACTTGAGATTGCCGAGCTTGAAGTCAAGAAAGCCGAAGCCGGCCATAAGCCCACCATTGACCTGAACGCCAGCTACAACATCACGCGCAATCCATCAGGCTCGGCAAACACCAACCCACCGTTTGCTTTTCGCACCAACACCAGTACCGTTGGCGTGCTGCTGAATGTGCCCCTGTTTGCAGGTTTTGCCACGCAAAACCGCATCAGCGAAACGCTGTCTTTGAAAGACAAAGCCAGCAGCGACCTGCAGGGTGCGCGCCGCACCGTCGCCCAGGCTACCCGCACCGCCTACTTCGGCGTGCTGTCGGGCCAGGGCCAGGTCAAGGCACTTGAGGCCGCAGAGCTGTCAAGCCAAAGCGCGCTTGACGCCAACAAGCTGGGCTACCAGGTGGGCGTGCGCATCAATATAGACGTGCTCAACTCGCAAAGCCAGCTGTTTCAAACCAAGCGCGACCTGGCGCAGGCAAGGTACAACGTCTTGCTGGGCGGTCTGCGCCTGCGGCAGGCCAACGGCACCCTGACACCAGACGACTTGCAGCTTATCAATGCGCTGCTGGCCAAATAAGCGGACGGGAAAAACTGTAACTTTTCATGACTGCGCGTAGGGCCTCGCGTGGTGCTGCCCGCTCATAAAATGCTACTAAATTAGTAGCAAAGTATAGCCGTAATCATTGGGCTAACGGCTTATTTGATGCATAAACGGCGCTTTTGACCTGACCGGGTGCCTGCAATAGTGATGTGGGTATCATCAAACGATGAAAAGCCACCCCGCGCTTCCCCTATGGTCATTGTTTGCTCCGCTGTTGGGTTGGGTCTTGCTGGGGGGCATGTGGTTTGGCGGCGCTGGCGGTGGCGTTTTGACCGCCCTGTTTGCCGTGGGTATGCTGGGCTGCGTATTGGCCGCCGTGCATCATGCAGAGGTGATTGCGCACCGCGTGGGCGAGCCTTTTGGTACGCTGCTGCTGGCTGTTGCTGTCACCATTATTGAAGTGGCGTTGATTGTCTCGCTGATGCTGTCAGGCGGGCCATCGACCACGGCGCTGGCGCGCGACACGGTGTTTGCCGCAGTCATGATTATTCTCAACGGCATCGTGGGTGCCTGCCTGCTGGTGGGCGGTAGCCGCTTCGGCGAGCAGCGCTTTGGCCTGTATGGCGTCAACGCCTCACTGGCCACGCTGGCCGCCATTGCCGTGCTGACGCTGGTGTTGCCCAACTACACCACCACCGTGCCAGGTCCGTTTTACAGCACCAGCCAGCTTGGCTTTATTGCCGTGGTGTCCATCGTTCTGTATGGCACGTTTGTGCTGGTGCAGGCGGTCAGGCATCGCGATTATTTTTTGCCCAAAGAAGCGCACGGCAATGAAGAAGTGCATGCCGAACCGCCCAGCAATCAGGTCGCACTTGCCAGCCTGGCCCTGCTGCTGGCGTGCCTGGCAGCGGTGGTGTTGCTGGCCAAATCGCTGGCACCGGCCATTGAAGCGGCAGTGGCTTCTGCAGGCGCACCCAAAGCCGTGGTGGGCGTGATCATTGCCGCCGTAGTGCTGCTGCCAGAAGGCCTGGCCGCCCTGCGCAACGCCCGCGCCAACCGCCTGCAAACCAGTTTGAACCTGGCGCTCGGCTCGGCTCTCGCCAGCATCGGCCTGACGATTCCCGCCGTAGCCATGGTGTCAATCGCCACCGGCTGGACGCTGACGCTGGGCCTGGACACCAAGTCCAGCGTGTTGCTGCTGCTCTCACTGTTTGTGGCCACGCTGTCACTAGGCACTGGCCGCACCACCGTGCTGCAGGGTGTGGTGCATCTGGTCATTTTTGCGGCTTATCTGTTTACGACTGTGATTCCGTGAGGGGCAGGCTCTTCAGTCAGTGCTATTTAATTCATAGCTACTGATAGCCGTACTTATTGGGCAGGGAGACTATTTGGTGCTAAAAATTTTCCTAAAGCGCCTCTCATAACCTTCTGTGACATGAAGGATGTTGCAACGGCTGCCGACTAGCGCACCTACCCGAGAGGCTTCCATTGACACCACTTTGGACCTGGTACTCATTAGAATCCGCCACAGACGGACTACAACGCTCAATCGACGACCCAAGCTGGAGACCTCACTTGCACGCACCAACCGCCAATCGCTACCGGGGTGACTTTATCGCCTGGACGGGTGGGTGTGGATTCATAGGCGAAGGCAGGGGTGCTCCAATTTCGCCTCACTCTCATTACGCGATACAACTCGTGATTGGCGCACCCACGGGCCTGCGGGTTCAGTTCGGCCGACGCGCACCATGGCAATCCTGCCCGGCAGCGCTGGTTCCATCGCGAGCCACACACAGCATTGACGTCAATGACTGTGAATGGAGCGCTGTACTGTTCATTGAGCCGGAGACTCCAGAAGGCAGGGCACTGTCGTCAAGACTTAAAGGCGGGCTTGAGGTTCTGGATGCCGAACTGGTTGCGGAGGGCGCAAAGCAGCTGGACCGGGCCTGGCGCACTGAAAA
>JANOCP010000221.1:0-5277 GCA_031412235.1 Polaromonas sp. | reverse complement strand
ATTGATTTTTTGACCACTTCGTACGCAGGGCTGGGCAAAAACCACGGCGTTACCGTCGTCAAGGACTTTGCCGACAACATCGACACCGCCAAAAAAACCGTGACGCTGCGCGGCGGCAGCGTCATTGCCTATGACAAGCTGGTGGTGTCCCCCGGTGTTGACCTGATGTTTGGCGGTATTGAAGGCCTGCAGGCCGCCAACACCAGCGGCCAGATACTGCAAGCCTGGAAGGCCGGGGCCGAGACCGTCGCCCTGCGCAAGCAGCTTGAAGCCATGCCTGACGGCGGCGTGTTTGCCATCACCATCCCTGAAGCGCCATACCGTTGCCCGCCCGGCCCGTACGAGCGGGCGTCAGTGGTGGCCGGCTATTTCAAAGCCTTTTAACCGAGGTCAAAAGTACTGATACTGGATGCCAACCCGGACGTGACCTCCAAAGGTGCGCTGTTCAAAAAGGTTTGGGCTGAGCAATACAAGGGCATGGTTGAATACCGCGGCCAGCACAAGGCGGTGGCGGTAGATGCCAAAACCAATTCGGTCAAGTTTGACGTGCAGGACGACGTTAAAGCTGACGTGCTCAATGTGCTGCCGTCCATGCGGGCGGGCGCGATTGCCGTCAAGGCCGGGCTCAACAACCAGGCCAACAACCGCTGGTGCGGCGTGAATTACCTGACGTTTGAGTCAACTGCCGCCAAAGACGTGCATGTGCTGGGTGACTCGATTCAAATTGCGCCGGCCATGCCCAAAAGCGGCCACATGGCCAACAGCCACGGCAAAGTGGCGGCCAGCGCCATCGTGGCCCAGCTTTCAGGCTGGGACGTGAACCCCGCGCCCATGCTGACCAACACCTGCTACAGCTTTGTGGATGAAAAAAACGTGGTGCACGTGGCCAGCGTGCATGAGTACGTGGCGGCAGAAAAAACCTTTAAAACCGTAGCCGGGTCAGGTGGCCTGAGTACCGCACCTTCGGAGCTTGAAGGCACCTACGCCCTCAACTGGGCCAGCAATATTTGGGCAGACAGCCTAACGTAGCCCCACGGTCGTTCGCTTCGCGTAACTCCCTGCACCTTGCAGGCCGCCGCTCGCCAGAGGCTTCGCTTCTGTCGCCTGTCCAAACCTGCTCAAGCAGGTTCGGAGCCGCAGGCTCCAGCCACGAGGGGCCGCTGCGCCTGCGGTCCGGCGAAGCCGGTCCCGCGGCCCTTGTTTGCATTTCGGGTGCATCGTCTGACGGCTGGTCTAATACAGGCCATGCAAGCCACATCTTCAAACGCTCCCACCCAGATCCCGCTTTGGCGCCAGTTACAGGGCGCTGCCTCTTTGCTCATGGCGGTCAAAGACGGTCAGTCGATGACGGCAGCACTTGAAGACGTTGACGGCGCGCTGCGGCCTGGCGTTCAGGCGCTAGGTTTTCATGCGCTGCGCTGGCTGGGGCGTGCCGAGGCGCTGCGCCAGCAACTTGCCAAACGGCCACCGCCGCCTGAAGCTGATGCCTTGCTATGCGTCGCACTGGCCTTGATCTGGCGCGAAGAAGACGCCCCCTATTCGTCATTTGTTCTGGTAGACCAGGCCGTAGAAGCCGCCAAGCGCAGCGAAGCCACTACGCATCAGGCCAGTTTTATCAACGGCTGCCTGCGGCGTTTTTTGCGTGAGCGTGATGCGCTGGTCGCCAAAACCGATGCCAACCCGCAAGCCGTGTGGAACCATCCGCAGTGGTGGATAGACCAAGTTCGCAAAGACCACCCCGAGCAGTGGCAGGCCATATTGCGCGCCAACAATGCCCGGGCACCGCTTATTTTGCGAATTAACAAGCGAAAAGTGAGCCCTGCCCAATACTTACGGTCATTGAGTGCTATCAATATAGAAGCATCTCAGGTTGGCGACTACGGTGTGGTTCTGGCTCAGGCACAGGCTGTGCCGTCATTGCCGGGTTATGCACAAGGGCATTTTTCAGTCCAGGATGCCGCTGCGCAACTGGCTGCCCCGCTGTTGCTGGATGGCCTGAACCCCGCGAATGACAGCGAGCACCTCAAAATTCTTGACGCCTGCGCTGCACCTGGCGGCAAAACCGCGCACCTGCTGGAGCTTGCTGATTGCGAAGTCACCGCGCTTGACATTGACGCCCGCCGCTGCGAGCGCGTTGCGCAAAACCTGCAGCGCCTGGCCTTGCAGGCCCGCATCGTGGTGGGCGATGCGGCCCAGCCCGACGCCTGGTGGGACGGCGTGCTGTTTGACGGCATATTGCTTGACGCACCGTGTACTGCGTCGGGTATTGTGCGGCGTCACCCTGATGTGCGCTGGCTGCGCAGACCGACTGACATTGCGCAACTCGCTGCCCTGCAGGCGAAGCTGCTTGAAACCTTGTGGCCGCTGCTAAAGCCCGGCGGGCGTTTGGTGTACTGCACCTGCTCGGTTTTCAGGGCTGAAGGTGACAAGCAGATACAAACGTTTGTTGCGCACCACACCGACGCTCTTTTAATGCCCTCGCCAGGCCATTTGCTCCCCCAAAAGAGTACGGCTGGCCCGGTCTTCCCGGACAATTTACTGCGTGAGCACGACGGTTTTTATTACGCACTACTTGAAAAACATAAACCCTGACAACGGTTTGAAGCACTTTTGCGCCTCGTGGCTTTGCGCATTGCTGGTGTTGTTTGGCGCCGCAGCCTCGGCAACCGAGCTGACCCAGCTCAAGGTCAACCGGGCAGAAGACGGCATTTACCTGTCCGCTGTGGTCCGGTTTGACCTGCCGCCCGTGGTTGAAGACGCCTTGAGCAAAGGCATACCGATGTTTTTTGTGGTCGAGGCCGACATTTACCGTGACCGCTGGTACTGGACCAACCGGCGTGTTGCCAGCGCGACCCGCACCATTCGCCTGGCTTTTCAGCCGCTGACCCGGCGCTGGCGCGTCAATATCGTCAGTGGGCTGATCAACAACTCGGCCGGGCTCAGGGCCACCTTCAACCAGAACTACGACACCCTGGGCGAAGCGCTGTCTGCCGTACAGCGCCTGGCACGCTGGCGCATTGCCGACAACGCCGAGATTGATGCCGACGCGTCGCACAAGCTGGAGTTCAGCTTTCGCCTGGATCTGTCGCAATTGCCACGCCCTTTCCAGATCGGTGTTGCCGGACAGCGGGACTGGAACATTTCGGTTCAGCAAAGCGAACGCCTGCAAATGGAGGTTCTGCCCGTTGAACTGCCCCGGCCTGCCGTGGGAGCGAGCAATGCAGGTGGCAGCATCGACAAATCACGCCTGGCGCTACCCGCTTCGGCGCCATGACAAGGCACGCCGGTGAGCCTGAAAGATAACGTTTCATCCATCAGGAGCAGTCCGGCATTTCGCTGGACTGTCGGTGTCGGTGTGGGTGCTGTTGTTGCGCTGGGACTGGTGTTGATGTTTTTGCTCACGCAGGCCACCGGTAACCGCGAGCTGTACGAGCGCAATTACGCTCGCCTGCTGGTGCTCAACATCGTTGTCGCCGCACTGCTCTTGCTGGTGATTGGCTGGATTGTTGTGCGGCTTCTGATGCGGCTGCGCCGTGGCCGCTTTGGCAGCCGCCTGCTGGTCAAGCTGGCTGCCATTTTTGCGCTGGTCGGGCTGGCCCCCGGCCTGATGATTTATGTGGTGTCGTACCAGTTTGTGTCACGCTCCATTGAAAGCTGGTTTGACGTCAAGGTTGAGGGCGCGCTTGATGCTGGTCTTAACCTGGGCCGCGCCACACTCGACAACCTGGCGCTGGACCTGGCCAATAAAACACGGCAGGCGGCCACGCAGATTGCAGAAACACCTGACGCCATGGCGGGCCTTGCACTTGAGCGCCTGCGCGACCAGCTGTCAGCCAGCGATGTTGTGCTGTGGACGGCCTCGGGCCAGGTGATTGCCAGTGTGGGCGAGTCGCGCTTTACCATCAACCCCGAGCGACCGGCCGCGCAGCAGTTTCGCAGTGCCAGGGCCCAGCGGGTGGTGACTCAAATTGAAGGGCTTGACGAGTTGACGCCCTCTGGCACGGGCGAGCTGGCCAGCAGCACCAGCCCGGTTGCGCCCAGCAATGCAGTTCCGGCCCGAATCAAGGCAATTGCAGTAGTCAACAGTGCCGGCGTGGGGCTCATGGGTGAAACCCGGTTCTTGCAGATCACCACGAATATTCCGGCGACTTTGGTGGCCAATGCCATTGCCGTGCAGGAAGCCAACCGCGAATACCAGGAGCGCGCCCTGGCCCGTGGTGGCTTGCGCAAAATGTACATAGGCACACTCACGCTCAGTTTGTTTCTGGCGGTGTTTGGTGCCGTGCTGCTGGCGGTGGTGCTGGGTAACCAGCTTGCCAGGCCGCTGCTGGTGCTTGCCGAAGGTGTGCGCCAGGTGGCACAGGGCGACCTGACCCCCAAGGCCGCATTGCGCGGCAAAGACGAACTGGGCGGGCTGACGCGCTCATTTGCCGACATGACGCAGCAACTCGCCGATGCCCGCTCTGCGGTGCAGCAAAGCATGAGCCAGGTCGATGCTGCGCGGGCCAATTTGCAAACCATTCTGGACAATCTCACCGCAGGGGTGATCGTGCTGGATGTTCATGGGCATATTCAGTCCAGCAATCCGGGCGCAACCCGCGTTTTGCGCGCCCCGCTGGCTGCGTATCAGGGCAAGTCACTGGGCGAGGTACCCGGCCTGGAGGCGTTTGCAAGAGATGTGCAGGTTCAGTTTGCAGACTTCCTCAGTGACAGCAACGGGCCGCACGAGCTGGAGCAATGGCAGCAGTCGTTTGAACTCAACGCCGCCATGCCCGGCTCACCGGACAACGGCATCACCCTGATTGCCCGCGGCGCAAAAATGCCGGGTACTGAAGAGTTCCTGCTGGTGTTTGACGATGTGTCTGAAATGGTCTCTGCCCAGCGCGCGCAGGCGTGGGGCGAGGTGGCGCGCAGGCTGGCCCATGAGATCAAGAACCCGCTGACACCGATACAGCTCTCAGCCGAGCGGCTAGAGATGAAGCTCACTGGCAAGGTGGGACCCGCGGAGCAGCTCCTGCTAACCAAATCGGTCAAGACCATCGTCGACCAGGTTGATGCCATGAAGCGGCTCGTCAACGAGTTTCGGGACTATGCCCGCCTGCCTGCAGCCGAGTTAAAGCCGGTGGACCTGAATGCGCTTGTCAACGACGTGATGCAGCTGTATGCCAGTGAAAACGCCATCGTACCGGTGCATTGCGAGCTTGACCCGCGGGCCCCGCTGATTCGCGGCGACGCCCAGCAACTGCGGCAGGTCATTCACAACCTGCTGCAAAACGC
>JANOCP010000220.1:0-5599 GCA_031412235.1 Polaromonas sp. | reverse complement strand
AACCTGCTGCAAAAAGGCGTATTCCGCTTCGTCAATGGCCTGTTCAAAAAAATCATAGTAAAAACCGGTGCCAAACCAGCAGGCAAGACCTGCTGATTTGACGCATTCGGCTTCGCCCTACACCGGGTTTGCTATACGTCTGACTGAGGACTAAAGCTGGACATCTCACTATCGGTTTACTCATTTTTTGAGTAGCCGAGCCAGATTGTTCAACCCAACCCGAGGAAACCACGATGCCTGCGAACCCAAAACCGGAGTCCAAAGCCAAACACAAAGAAGCCACGGCCCTTTTGCGCGCCGACCACAAGCTGGTCAGCGACCTTTTCGCCGAGTACGACAAAACCCGATCAAGTGCAAAAAAGATGGAGCTGGTGACGCAAATATGTAACGAACTGACGGTTCACGCCCAGGTTGAGGAGGAGATTTTTTACCCGGCAGTCAAGGCAGCGCTAAAGGACACGGAACTGATACCTGAAGCAGTCGTTGAGCAGGCGACCATGAAAGACCTGATTGCCCAGATTGAGGGCAAGGAGCCTGACGGTGAAATGTTTGATGCCAAGGTGAAGGTGTTGTCTGAATACGTCAAGCACCACGTCAAGGAAGAACATGCCGAGATGTTCCCCAAGGCTAAAGCGACAAAACTCGACATGATTGAGCTGGGCGCGCAATTGGCCTCGCGCAAGGCAGAACTAATGTCAATGCGGGCCTGACCAGTGCATTTTCAGGGCGACTTTTCCAGGTCCGCCAGGTGAGATGCCCAAGTTTGAAAATGCTTGAAAAATAAAATATCTGCTCATAACATTGGGTCATGCAAAGTTTCACTGGTGTCAGTTCAGAGAAGTTGAGGCAAGCAGTGGCCGCTGAAAAGCGCGCCACTGCCGACAGCCTGACGCTTTACCGGTCGCTTACCGAGAAAATTGAGAAGTACCAGTTGGGCGAGGGCCCTGCCCCGACCGAGCAGGAGTTCACCCAATGGCTTGCCGAGGTGAAACGCGCAGTGGCACTCAGAAAGCTGCTCGATGGGGTACCTGATTCTTGAGTTGTATACGTACCGCTTTACTGCGGGGGCATGATTTTCAGATCATTTTTACAGGGCTTGGCATGGAGGCGACTGGCAGAAAAAGAACACTCGCCGCAGTGCTGTGTTTTGTGTGGCGGTCAGCGCATGCCCAGTCGGAATGGCTAACGGTAAGCGCCTGAGACTCAAACAACGCTGACATTGACACGGTTGAGGTGGCCGCCTCATCGATTTCCAGCAAATCAGGCCTTCGAAACATGGCTATCAGGGTAAATCGGGCCAGGCCCCGCGCAAGGTGGCACGGCGTTGCGTACCGGTCTTACACGGCTACGGTTGCCATTGACTGCACCGCAAAAGCGGGCCGATACGTTTCGCTGGATTTTTTCAGGTTACCGCTCTGGAAGGGCACGTCGCACAACACGTCCACCTATGCTTCAACCGAAATGCGGCCCATGCAGTTTCTTGACATTTCCCCCAACCCCACAGAGCGCATGGTCAAGGCTGCCTGCCAGTTGCCGTCCCGCTGACAATTTTTTCGTGCTGCCCTTCAGGGGACGGGGCTTCTTTTGGCGAGCAGTTCCATCACCGACAGCGCCAGGGCCTGAAGCTGCTGAATCTGATCCACCGAAATCTTGTGCGGTTTCACGTCATAAGCGCAGAGCGTACCCACGGTATGACCGTTAACATTCAGCCGCGCTGCTGCATAAAAGCGGATAAACGGCGCACCAGTAACCAGCGGATGGACCGCAAACAGGGGGCTTGCAGCGGTGTCCTCAACCACTATCAGGTTTTCTGAGGTGTCAAAAAAAGCCTCACAAAACGACGTTTCAACTGCGGACTGGGTTAACGGCAGGCCAACGCACGATTTAAACCAGTCCCGGTCATCGTCAAGCATGTTGACCATGGAAATCGGCACCTCAAGGCTGGTAGAAAGCAGGCGGGTGATGTCGTCGTAAGCGCTTTCAGCAGACGAATCAAGAATAAGGAGCCGTCGCAGTTCAGCCAGGCGTTCAGGTGTATTTCTCACGGTTTCAGTGTAGTCGGTGCAGGCCAGTTTCGCTGTGCGGTCCACCGGCGCGCGTTGTCAAAAATGCGGCGGCAGGTCGTCACGCAAACTGCGTACGCCGCCTGTGCCTGCGTCGATTGCGGGCTGGCGTAGCTCGGTGACCTCGCGAATCAGCATGTCAATTTGCTGCTGCTGGCGCACGACAACCTTGTCAAGCTGCTCAAGCAGGTCTTCGGAATAGCTGGCCTTGATCTCCAGATCGGTCAGGCGCTGGTTGATGGCAGAGGCGTCCGGCATAGTGTTGGTGTGTTCCATAACCGTATTGGACATGAATTAACCAGGCTTACGAGGCTGCGGGTCTGGTGCATGACCACTACACTCAAGCCCTTCTTAACGTCGCCAGGTTCGCCAGATGGAAATTTTTACGCTAGTCATGCTGATGGCCGTTGGCATCTACATCGTCAAATCGAAAGACCAGCGCAGGCGCATTGTTCTGCTGGCAAGTTATCTGGGTCGGTACCAGATCGAAAAAATGATGGAGACCCTGACCCAGGGTTATGCAAGGGCACTGGGTGAAGCTGATGCAGAGCGCCAGCAACAAATCTTGGGTCTTTTAAGCACGACCGAGCTGGCCTTGAGCGAGCAGTTCAACCGCTTTTCTGCTGACTTTTCGGCTGTTGATGCGATGGATGCTCGCGTTAGCAAAATCGGTTTTGCGATTCCGTATGCCGACAGGATTTTCCCGGCGACTACGTTTGACCTGCGCAAGGCGCTGGGCATTCATGCGCGGGGTATCGAGCAGGCGGTGGCCCAGGGCACAGGGCAAACACCCAAGGGCAGGGCGTTCAATATTTCAGCCGAGTTTTTTTTGATGCAGCACACCTGCCACTGGTTTTGCCGGTCTAAAACGGTTGCCTCTGCACGCGTGCTGACCCGGCATAAAACATCGTATGCGCAACTGGTGGCTGCGGTTTCGCCTGATACGCGGCGGGCCTATGTGGCACTGACTTCTGCCTGATTGCTCTCCAGCCGATGGCATTGCGGATGCAGCCAGAGCAAGCCGTGTCACCCAACAGGCGATCAAGCTGCGCAAGCTGCCTGCGGCCGCAAAGCGCCTGCATTTGCCAATGGGTTAGGCCAGTTGCGCATATGGTTGAGGTGCTGATCCTGCAACATCCGCTGGAAGTGGCTAACGCCAAGGGCAGCGCGCGGCTATTGCACCTGAGCCTGCCGGGCAGCCGCATGTTGACGGGCGAGATGTTTGACGTGCAGAGCTTGCTGGGCAAGCCCAAAATCAACATTCTTTTGTATCCGGAATCAACGCAAGACCAGGTTCAGTGCAGCTTGCCAGACGGACTCGCTGACCCGCTGCGCAAGCCTGCAAACTTGCGCCTGATCGTGCTCGACGCCACCTGGCGCAAAAGCCGCAAGATGCTCTATTTGAATCCGCTGCTGCAAAATCTGCCGCGCCTGGCACTCAGGGACATGCCAGCGTCGCAGTATCTGATTCGCAAAGCGCACGGCCCGGATCAGCTTTCAACGTTTGAAGCGACCTGTGCTGCGCTGGCACAACTTGAAGGCGATGTTGGAAAGTTTGCGCCCTTGCTCACGGCATTTGATGGTTTTGTGGCGCAACAACTGGGCTTGCGGGCGCATGGACCGGCGCGGGAGCTACCGGGTAATTTGAGCGCGTAATTCAATCACCCAGGTCGACAACAGCAGCCAGCGGGACATCGTCAGGTGCTTCGTAATCTGCAATGACATAAGCCCGATCTTGCCGGGCTGCAGCGTCCTTCAAAAGCTGGGCTACAAACCGGATGGAAGGTGTATCCAGCGCGGCGAAAGGCTCGTCCAGCAAGGTAACTGTGGCGCCTGATGCAAATGCAGCCGCCAGCCAGACCTTGCGTTTGGAGCCCGTTGACAGCATAAAAAGCTTCTTGTGCAGGTGTGCTTGAAGGTCCAGGCCTTTGATCAACTCCGTCAGCCGCTGCCTGTCAAAACCGGGCCAGCTTTGACTTTGCATTTCAAAATATTCAGGTGGCGTGAGCTGGTCAAACGCCTCCGACCTTGCTTCTGTCCAGAACAGCTGCTGGCGGTAGGCGGCGGGCTGATCGTTCAGGCTGGTCTGGTGCATATGAAGCGTGCCGGCATCGGCAGGCAGTGCACCGGCCAGCAGCCTGAGCAGCGTGGTTTTGCCGCACCCGTCACCGCCCCGTATCAGGGTGACGCCAGGTGTAATGCGGACGGTGAGCCTGGTAAAAAGCTTGCGGTCAGGGTAGTGAAAATGAAGGTTTTGTACCTCAAGCAATGCGGGTTCAGCCTTGGACTGCGGGTCAATCGAAGCGGGTAGTGTGTCCTGTTTGCCAAGTTTTTTGTCCATGTGCCTATTTGACATCGATTCGTGCAGCGGGGTGGTGGATTCGGAACGGAAGCGAGGACTGGCTGAAAACGGTCTGTAGAGGCTTTTTTGGCCTGTTTACTTGTCAAATGTGCTCGTAGCCCAATGATTACGGCTATAAAGCGCTACTTATTTAATAGCGTTTTGACTTTTAGTCCTTGCTTTGTACGACCACCAAGGCTCGCTCAGGCAACTCAGCCAGCAGCACAACTTCACCAGCTTTGAGCACCCGGTCAGGCTTCACGCCGTCGCCAACCGCAACATCCCCACGCTGCCACCTTACCGTTACCACGCGCGTATCTGATGAATCAAGCTTCAAGGTGACTTCAAACGATGGCCACTCGGCTGGCACGCTTGGTGACACTGACAGCTCGCCTTGCCGCACTTTCAGGCCCAGCAAGGTTTCAAGCGCCGCGCGGTAGAGCCAGGCGGCTGAGCCTGTGTACCAGCTCCAGCCACCACGACCGGTGTAGGGTGCCGAGCCGTAGATGTCGCCAGCCATGACGTAGGGCTCCAGCTCATAGGCGGGGCCGCGTGTTGGGTGCTGGCTACGGTGGGCCGGGCTCATGGCACGCAAGCTCTCCCAGGCAGCCTGCGCGTCGCCGGTTTGGGCTTGCGCCATCATGGCCCAGACGGCGGCGTGGTTGTACTGGCCGCCGTTTTCGCGCACGCCTTTCGGGTAGGCCTGAATATAGCCGGGGTTGTTTTCTGACTTTTCAAGCGGCGGGGTTATCAGCCGCAGCAGGCCTGCACCGGCATCTGTTTCAGTGTCAATCAGTTGCTGCGTCATGGCCTGCATGGCGCTTTGTTTGAAGGTGTCAGTTGACGCACCTGACAGTACCGACCAGGCCTGGGCTATCAGGTCAATCCGGCATTCGGCGTTGCTTGATGAACCCAGCGGTGCGCCGTTGTCAAAAAACGCACGCCTGAACCATTCACCGTCCCACCCGTGGGTGTGCAGTGCTTGTATCCAGCCGTCTCTGGCACTTAGCCATTTTTCAGCTCTGGCCGTGTCGCCCCGGGCTTTGGCCAGCGGCGCAAAGCTCTGCGTCACGCTGCATAAAAACCAGGCCAGCCACACCGATTCGCCGCGGCCTTCGTTACCCACGCGGTTCATGCCGTCGTTCCAGTCGCCAGTGCCCATCAGCGGCAGGCCGTGCACGCCCAGCGCCAGGCT
>JANOCP010000219.1:0-14776 GCA_031412235.1 Polaromonas sp. | reverse complement strand
GCCCACGAGGGCGTGTGCGAGTTCGTGAAGGAGCGTGTCGCGAACCTGCTCGGGTTGATCGAGTCGGACGAGGTGCATCGACAAGCCGATGATTCACGAAGTCCCAGAGCGCACCATAGGCTTCCACATCGCCATCGCTGCTGTTAGACCGCCAGCCAACGCCAGGCTGTTTGCTGATATAAATATTAGCAGTTCCGAATGCTTTAACGTTTGCACCATCCGACAGTTTCAACCAGTTTTCCTTGGGCGTTCGGTATAAGTCTTCTGCATGCGTCCAACCCAAATCAATCACCCAAAATGGGTGATTGATCGTGCAGGTGATGCGTGCAACCCTTGGTTGGCTCGGGTCAGGAAAATACTTCACTTCGATCACCCGTTCCGGAGGTCGCGCAATCGTACGCAGCACTCGCTTGTAATCCCGACTGCCGGTACCGCTATCGTGCTGAGAGAGCACATAGTCGCCCACCTTGATCTGCTCAATCGGCACCAAGCCTGCTTTGGTATGCACAAAGGTACCAGCTGCAAAGCAAGCACTCGACTCAAACCATTTGCGGTTTTTATCGGCCGCTGTACTTTTTTCAAAAACCGCCAGCGACTCCGGGGGCAGGACTCCCATTTCCCATTCTTGACTTGCACATTTCATATCATTCATCCTCGGGGACTGAAGAGGCAGGTCAGGTATTTCCCGCATTTTCTCGGAATACATCAGACTTATACGCTACGTTTTTTGTAGCAAACTATGGCCGTAATCATTGGGCAGGGAGCTGATTTGACATACAAACCAGCTTTAAAAGCCGAAAAACCGACTCCAGCGCTTAGGCGCTCAAGCGCTCCAGCGCTTCCTGGTATTTGGCGGATGTTTTTGCAATCACGTCATCCGGCAGATGCGGTGACGGCGGGGTTTTGTCCCAGGGTTTGCCATTGATGCGCACGGCCTCCAGCCAGTCGCGCACAAACTGCTTGTCGTAGCTGGGCGGATTCAGCCCGGCGGCAAACGCTGCTTCGTAGCCCTCAATCGGCCAGTAGCGTGACGAGTCGGGTGTCAGCACTTCGTCCATCAGCGTCAGGGTGCCGTCGTCGGTGAGGCCAAACTCGAACTTGGTGTCGGCAATGATGATGCCCTTGGTGAGCGCAAACGCCGCAGCCGTCTGGTAAATCTCGATGCTGATTTTCTTGATCTGTGCGGCCAGCTCGGGCCCCACCACTTTGACGACTTGCTCGTAGCTGATATTTTCATCATGCTCACCCACATCCGCCTTGGCTGCAGGGGTAAAAATGGGTTCGGGCAGCTTGCTGGCGTTTTTCAAGCCAGCGGGCAGGGCAACGCCACAAACCGATTGCGTGTCCTGGTATTCCTTCCAGCCGCTACCCGCCAGATAACCGCGCACCACGGCTTCGACCGGAATTGGCTTGAGCCGCTTGACCAGCATGGAGCGGCCCGTGACCTGGGGCACTTCAGCCGCTGTGACCACGCTTTCGGGTGCGTCGCCGGTCAGGTGATTCGGGCAAATATGGCCCAGCTTGTCAAACCAGAACAGCGCCATCTGCGTCAGCAGTGCGCCCTTGCCGGGGATGGGTTCTCCCAAGATGACGTCAAACGCGCTCAGGCGGTCACTGGCCACCATCAGCAGGCGGTCTTTGCCCACTGCGTAGTTGTCGCGCACCTTGCCGCGCGCCAGCAGGGGCAGGGATTTCAGGGCTGAGGTGTGGAGGACTGGGGTCGCTTGAGTCATGTTCAATGGGTGTCTAAGTGAAAAAGCCCGCGCGGCTCAGGGCTGCGCGGGCTTTGAATTATCGCCAATCCGGATGGAGGGGCAGGTGGGGGTTTAATGCACCACTTGCGCCAGCTCGCCCTTGGCGTATTTGGCAGCCACTACTTGCAGGGTATCGCCCTTGATCTTGCTGGCCTGGCCTTCGCAGCCAAACTGCAGGTAGCGCTCTTTGCAGATGGCTTTGGCGGCTGCGGTGGCGGGCTTGAGCCATTCACGCGCGTCAAATTTACTTGGGTTTTCATGCAGAAACTTGCGCACGGCTGCCGTCATGGCCAGCCGGATGTCGGTATCGATATTGATCTTGCGCACACCAAACTTGATGGCTTTTTGAATCTCTTCGACCGGCACGCCGTAGGTTTCCTTCATGTCGCCGCCGTATTCGCGAATGATGGCCAGCAGGTCTTGCGGCACGCTGGATGAGCCGTGCATCACCAGGTGGGTGTTGGGAATGCGGCGGTTGATTTCCTTGATGCGCTCAATCGCCAGAATGTCGCCGGTGGGCTTGCGCGTGAACTTGTAGGCGCCGTGGCTGGTGCCAATGGCAATGGCCAGCGCATCAAGCTGGGTCTGCTTGACGAAATCGGCGGCCTGCTCGGGGTCGGTCAGCAACTGGTCATGCGTCATGATGGCGTCGGTGCCGTGGCCGTCTTCCTTGTCGCCCTGCATGGTCTCCAAACTGCCCAGGCAACCGAGTTCGCCTTCAACCGACACGCCGGTGGCGTGGGCCATCTGTACGACCTTGCGGGTCACGTCGACGTTGTAGTCGTAGTCGGCGATGGTTTTGCCGTCGCCCATCAATGAGCCGTCCATCATCACTGAGCTGAAGCCCAGGTTGATGGCACCGGCGCAAACGTCGGGGTTTTGGCCGTGGTCCTGGTGCATGACCAGCGGAATGTGCGGATAGGCCTCAATCGCTGCGGCGATCAGGTGCTTGATGAAGGATTCGCCAGCGTATTTGCGGGCACCGGCGCTGGCCTGCAAAATCACCGGGGCACCGACCTCATCGGCAGCGGCCATGACGGCCTGAACCTGTTCGAGGTTATTAACGTTAAAAGCCGGAATGCCGTAGCTGTTGACTGCGGCATGGTCCAGCAGTTCGCGCATTGAAACGAGTGCCATGGTCGAATTTCCCGGAATGAAGTGAGTTAAGGACGCTGTTGGGGTATTTGTGCCGGCGCAAAATACGGGCTGGAAAATTTTCCTGAAAGCCTTGTAATCGCGTGGTAACTAATTTAGTCGAAGCCGCAATTCTACCTTTCATGGCGGGTTTCACGGAGTAGGACCAGGCCTTCAACTACACTGCGCCCAGCGCTGGCATCCCCCCAGCCCGTAAATCCTGTCGGCCCAAAAAAACCAGCTTTCCCAGTTGACTCCACCACTTTCTGCTCAGCCAATGCAAGCAGGGCTCGCCAGGCAGCGCATTTTGTTATGGACCCTGGCCAGTTTTCTGGGACTGGTCGCCTGGGATTTATCGGGGCTGGACCTGTGGATGGCGCACTGGTTTGGCACCAGCAAGGGTTTTGCGCTGGAGGCGCACTGGCTGTGGCGCGACGCGCTGCATGACAAGCTCTGGCATTGGCCCTGGCTGCTGGAGCTGGCGCTGCTCATCTCAATTGGCCTGCCTTTCGGCAATCTGAAAAAAATCTCCCGTGCGCGCCGCGCTCAATTTGGCCTCACCACACTGGCCGCGCTGCTGGTGGTGTCTGGCATCAAAAGCGCGAGCAACACCAGTTGCCCCTGGGACTTGCAGCAGTTTGGTGGTTTTGCAAATTACATATCGCACTGGGCCTGGGGGGTAAAAGACAGTGGTCACGGCGGCTGTTTTCCGGCGGGCCATGCGTCTGCCGGTTTTGCCTTTATTGGCGGTTTTTTTGCGTTTCGGCATGGCGCTCGGAAAAGCGCCTGGCGCTGGTTTGCAGGTGCGATGCTGGCCGGCCTGGTGCTGGGCATGGCGCAGCAGGTGCGCGGGGCGCACTACATGAGCCACACGCTCTGGGCGGCGTGGTTGTGCTGGACCTCAGCCGCACTGATCGATGATGCTGTCAGCCGGTTGACCGCACGAAAGCGGTGACCCGCTCAAGTACCGGCGCCCGGCCCCTCAACACGCTGGCCATGGATGCCACCAGTGTCACGTGGCTGACCGTATCAAACAGTTCTGATTCGACCCGCACCCCGCTGGCCTTGAGCCGCTGCGCCATGGCCACCGTGCTGCGTTGCGTGCTGACCAGCTTGTCTTCAACGGGTGCCAGCAACAGTGCCGGTGGTGACGCGCGCGATGCCAGCGCCAGCGGCTGGCTGTCTTCAGGCGTGTTGGGCCAATTGAAGGCGACCTGGGTGAGGCGGTCGCCTATAGGCAAAAAGTCGTAGGGCCCGGCAAGACCTATCCAGCCTGCCAGGCGCGACGGAGAAAGGTTCTCGGCCTGCAGCCAGCGCTTGTCGAGTGCCACCATGGCAGCGTTGTACGCGCCCGCGCTATGCCCCATCACAAAAATGCGCGCCGGGTCACCGCCGTAATCGCTCGCATGGTCAAAAGCCCAGCGTACGGCTTTGGCGCTGTCCTGCAGAAAAACCGGATAGCGAAACTCGGGGCTCAGGCGGTAGTCGGCCACCAGCGTGACGATGCCCTGGGATGCGAGTGCTTCACCCACAAAGCGATAGTCGGCACGATCTCCTGACGACCAGCTGCCGCCGTAGAAAAAAACGACGGTGGGCGCATTGCGAACCGAATCTTTCGGGCGGTAAATGTCCATGCGCTGGCGCGCCTCTGTACCGTATGACACACCGTCCGTGCGCAGATAGGTATCCGTAGGCACAGTGGCATTCAGAACATCTACAGCTGAACAGGCGCCAAGTAGCGCAGGCAGCATGGCAATAAGGGAACGGCGAGGCAATTTGAGTGAGGTCAGAATCATGGCAATAAGTTATATACGTCAAGTTGCCCCTGGCGGATTCAGTACACACCTTGAAACGCTGTCGGACACTGGCTAACAAGCTTGCATAAAACCAACACCCCCCGCCCCAAACCTCAAGCTACCCGGCAAATTTTGAGCATATTGGTGCCGCCTGGTGCGCCCATGGGTTCGCCGCAGGTAATCGCATAAACGTCGCCGCTTTGCACAATTTTGCGGCTCAGCAGATGGCCTTCTGCCTGCTCAAGCGCGGTGTCGCGGTCTACGCTGGTGTCCATCAGCAGCGGGCGAACATTGCGGTAAATCGCCATCTTGCGCTGGGTGGTCAGGCGTGGCGTCAGGGCGTAGATCGGCACGCGCAGGTCATGGCGACTCATCCACAGCGCTGTTGAGCCGCTGTCGGTCAGGGCCACGATGGCTTTGGCCCCCAGATGGCTGGCTGTAAACAGCGCGCCCATGGCAATCGACTGGTCAATCCGGGCAAATTTCTTGCCTGTAAAGTCCGAATCGATTTCCTTGTATTCGGCTTTTTCGGCTTCCAGGCAGATCTTGGCCATTTCTTCAACCGTCTCCAGCGGAAACCTGCCCGCTGCTGTCTCGGCGCTGAGCATGACGGCATCGGTGCCGTCAAGCACCGCATTGGCCACGTCGCTGACCTCGGCGCGCGTGGGCACCGGGTTCAAAATCATGCTTTCCATCATTTGCGTGGCGGTAATGACTACCTTGTCCTGCGCGCGCGCCATTTTGATCATGCGTTTTTGCAGCGCCGGAACCGCCGCATTTCCGACCTCTACCGCCAGGTCACCACGCGCCACCATGATGCCGTCGCTGACGCGCAAAATTTCTTCAAGATTCGGAATCGCCTCAGCCCGCTCGATTTTTGCAATCAGGCCCGGCTTGTGTTTGTATTGCGCACCGGCCACGTTGCAAAGCTGGCGCGCCATCTCCATGTCGGTGGCGTTTTTCGGAAAGCTCACCGCCACATAGTCGGCCTGAAAGCTCATGGCGGTTTTGATGTCATCCATGTCCTTGGCCGTCAGCGCCGGTGCCGTCAGGCCGCCGCCTTGCTTGTTGATGCCCTTGTTATTTGACAACTCGCCGCCCAGCTTGACGGTGGTAATCACTTCTTCACCCAGCACGGCATCCACCGTCAGCACAATCAGGCCATCATTAAGCAGCAGTACATCGCCCGCCTTGACGTCACGCGGCAGCTCTTTGTAGTCCAGCCCTACGCCCTTGATGTCGCCCGGTTCGGTGCGCGATGCGTCGAGTACAAACTTTTCACCCGGCACCAGCATGACCTTGCCTTCTGCAAATTTGCCGACGCGGATTTTGGGGCCCTGCAGGTCCGCCATGATGGCGACTTCGCGCCCGGCGCGCTGTGAGGCCTCGCGCACCGCGGTAGCCAGATTGATGTGGTCCTGCGCCTTGCCGTGGCTGAAGTTCAGCCGCATTACGTTCACACCTGCTGCAATCATGGCTTCCAGCATGGCGGGGGTATTGGATGCAGGGCCGAGAGTGGCAACGATTTTGGTGGCGCGACGTGGCATGGGGTGTTTCCGTGTAATTTGGTTTCATGATTTTCACACGGAAGCAGTTACCAACTGGTTACCGGGTCTGAGGCCCGGCATCCCTCGCCCTGCTGCCCGGCTGTCTGTACAAGCCGGTAGTTGATGTGCCGCAAGCAATGCGCAGTTAACTGTCTGTTCGGCGATATTGCTGTAACGGCTTTGCGCTGGCACAAATTACACGCCGATGGGCTGCCCTGTAATCAGGTTTGCAGGATTTCCCTGCGAGTCGATGAAAGAGGACCATGAAAAAACAACTGATTGCTGCAGCGCTTTGTGCGCTGTTTTCCGCCGCCACTATTGCCCAGGTTGCGGCTGCAGGCCCGTGGATGGTGCGGGCGCGTGCGGTACAGCTAAGCAGTACCAACGGCGACAACACAGGTCTTGGCCTCAGCATCAACAACAAATGGCTGCCAGAAATTGATATCAGCTACTTCTTTTCGCCAAACATGGCGATGGAGCTGGTTCTGACCGTGCCGCAGAAGCAGGTTTTGAACTCCAATGGGGTAGAAATTGGCAGCTTCAAACATCTGCCGCCCAGCCTGACAGCGCAATACCATTTTCCGCAGGCTGGATTCACGCCGTATGTCGGTGCCGGCGTGAACTACACGCGACTGAGCTCGGTCAATCTGCCGGCCGGTGTTGATGTCAAGCGCAGCAGTTTCGGGCCGGTACTACAGGTGGGCCTAGACATACCCGTTGCAAAAAACCTGTACCTCAACTTCGACCTAAAAAAGGCTTACATCCGCACCACAGTGATGGCCGGTGGCGCAGATATCGGTGACTTCAAGATTGATCCCGTGCTGTTCGGCGTTGGACTGGGCTGGCGTTTTTAGGAGCCCAGACTCCTGGGCCGGGGTTCAGGCTACTGCGAGGGCAGCGTCTGAACACGAATGTTGACCACAGCCGCTGATCGGTCGGCCTGGCAAGGCGTCGGGATTGATCACGGTATCTGTCACCGGGTCATAGCCAACCCGGCGCAAATGCAGGGCCAGTGCCGCGTCAGCGGATTGCGCGTGTTGCATGAACCACAGCGCAAGTTCGCTGGCCATGTTGCGCAGACAGGCCATATCGCCGGCAGCCGCCTGAACCGCACCTTCGCGCATCACCTGCAGCACCACTTTGTGCTGGATGCTGTGGCAGCTTGATGAGGAAAATCCGGTGGCCAGCATCCATCGGTCTTCCTGGGCGAAGTGCCCGTCGGTGTGGTCAATCAGGCGCTGCCATGATGCTGCCAATTCTTCATCCACCGACTGCTGCGCCAGCGCGAGCAAGTCAACGAACTCGCGGTGGGTGTCGTCCATAAGGGGAAGGTCAAGGCAAAGTGCCCCGGACCATTCAAGGGTGGCCATGCAGTTTCTCCAGAAGTATGCCTGGAGCTTATCGGTCAAGCGCGCGAGAGGCCTTGATATGGGTCATGCAAGGTCAAACCAGAGACCAAGGCCTCATTTTTTAATGAAATGTGTGCTTGTCCCTGGTAAATCGGCTACTTATTGCTATGAATAAAGAAGCAACGTACAGGCGACAAGTGGGCAGTATCTCAATGCTGGTTCAAGGCTCTTTCTTGCAGAATCTCAAACGCAGGCAAGGTTTTTCCCTCCAGCACTTCAAGAAATGCGCCGCCGCCGGTAGAGATGTAGTCAATCTGATCTTCAATGCCGTATTTGGCAATCGCCGCCACGGTGTCACCACCGCCTGCGATTGAAAACGCGCTGCTGGCCGCAATCGCGCGGGCAATGCCTTCAGTACCGTGCGAGAAGGCTTCAAACTCGAACACGCCCACCGGGCCGTTCCAGACAATCGTGCCTGCCGCCATGAGCTGGGCCACCAGCAGCGCCGTCGTTTGCGGGCCAATGTCCAGAATCAGGTCATCGTCGGCCACATCGCTGGCGGACTTGATAGTGGCCGTGGCATCAGCGGCAAAAGTTTTTGCAGTGACCACATCGACAGGAATCGGCACCGCCGCGCCGCGCGCCTTCATGGCCTCGATCACGGCTTTTGCCTCGGGCAGCAAATCAGCTTCAGCCAGGCTTTTCCCGATTTTCAGGCCAGCGGCCAGCATGAAGGTATTGGCAATACCGCCGCCCACAATCAGCTGGTCAACGTTGTCGGCCAGTGCCTTCAAGATGGTGAGTTTGGTCGATACCTTGCTGCCCGCCACAATCGCCACCAGTGGCCTGCGCGGGTCGGTCAGTGCTTTGGAAATCGCGTCCATCTCTGCTGCCAGCAGTGGCCCGGCGCAGGCGGTTTTGGCGTACTGGGCAATGCCGTAGGTTGAGGCTTCGGCGCGGTGTGCGGTACCAAACGCGTCATGCACGAATATGTCGCAAAGCGCGGCCAGCTTGCGCGCCAGTGATTCGCTGTTTTTCTTCTCACCCACGTTCAGGCGGCAGTTTTCAAGCAGCACCACTTCACCTGGTGTGACCGTGACGCCGCCAACCCAGCTGGATACCAGAGCCACGTCGCGCTGCATGAGCCCGCCAAGTCGCGCGGCTACGGGTGCCAGCGAATCCGCAGGTTTGAACTCGCCTTCAGTGGGGCGGCCCAGATGCGAAGTGACCATCACGGCAGCACCGGCATCAAGCGCCATCTGTATGCAGGGAATCGAGGCGCGAATGCGCGTGTCTTCAGTGATATTGCCGCTGGCGTCTTGCGGCACATTCAGGTCGGCACGAATAAAAACGCGCTTGCCTTTGACAAGGCCCTGGGCGCACAGGTCAGAAAAACGGATGAATTGCATAAAGCTCACACAGTGTTGTTGTAGGGGATGGCGCAAAGACCGCGTCTCGGGCACTGATTGTAAAAGCGAGGCTGGAGGGCTTGTTACGTCACCCGGTCGTTACCAATTCAGTCCGAGATGCAGCGGCAGGTAGACAGCCATGCCGGCGAGGATGGTACCCAGTACGCTCTTGCGCCAGTAAAACCAGGCAGCCCCCGCGGCGGCTGCAAACAGGCGTGCGTCTTTCCAGGTAGAAATCAGATGGTCGTGCGTCATGACGATTTCGGGCACGATCACTGCGGCCAGCGCAGCAATAGGTGCGTAGTACAGGCCGCGCTGCGCCCACTCGGGCAAGGTCCAGGGCTTGCTGGAAATAAAAAAGAAGCAGCGAGTGATGACCGTCACCACAGCCATGCCCACAATCGTGGTCAGCGTCCACAAATCAGTCTTGTTCATGCTGTCCCGGGGTCTGGAGGCGCTGGCTTCGGCTTGTCTGGCCCCTCCAGCATCAGGCAAATCGCAACGGCTGCAGCGATGGCAACCAGAATATTCAGCTTGAGCGGCAATGCAAACGCGGCCACGGCCGCAGCCCCGGCAACTCCTGCTGACACAGCACGCATGCGGGTGGTGGCCAGCGAGCAAAGAATGCCGACCAGCGCGAGCAGGCCGGCAAAACCCAGTCCCCAATGCGCGGGAATCGAATTGGCCAGCACCACACCAATAACGCTGGCTACTACCCAGCTAAACCAGTTCAAGCCGGTGTTGCCGGCCAGATAAGCCTCTTGCGCGCGCTGCTCGGCTGGGTCATTTGACGGATGGGGAAAGCGCGTAGTGAAAAGTACGTAGCTCAGGTCAGCAGTGAAATAACCGCTCATGAGGCGTCGCCACAAGGGCTGGTGCATCAGGTAGGGCCGCAAATGCGCGCTGAACACCACAAAGCGCAGGTTGACGCAAAACGCGGTCGCCAGAATCACCCACATGGGCGCACCGGCGGAAATCAGCGGAATGGCGGCGAGCTGCGAGCTGCCCGCAAACACAATCGTGCCCATCAGCAGTGACTCGGTCAGGCTCATGCCCGACTTGATCATGGCCACGCCCGTCATCATCCCCCAGGCCGCAATGCCTGGCGCAATGGATGCACTTTCACTGACGCCGCGCTTGAACTCCGGGTGTTTGATCAGGGAAAGCAAACGTGTCTCGCTTTGATGGTTTCTTACACAGAATGGCTGAAGACCATGCCCGGCCGGATCTCAAAGCCGTGCAAGAACGAAGCCGCATCCAGCGTTTTGCCGCCCGCCTTTTGAAGGCGAACGGCTCGCACCACACCGTCAGCGGCGCAAATATCAACCCCGTCACCGCTCACAGCCAGCACCTGGCCTGGCAGCGTATCAAGTGGGCGCGGCATGGGCATCAGCAAAGCCTCGCGTATTTTGATGGCCTCGGAGGCCAGCATGCCAAATGCGCCCGGAAAAGGATTGAAGGCGCGTATGCGGCGCTCAATCACCACGGCGCTTTGCGTCCAGTCAATCAGGGCTTCAGCCTTTTCAATCTTGTGCGCATAGCTAATGCCCTCAAGCGGCTGCTGCACGGGCTTGAAGCCGCCACAAGCGGCCAGCTCAAGCGCCTCCACGATCAGCCGCCCGCCCAGCATGGCGAGTTTGTCGTGCAGTGATTCGGTGCTGTCTTGCGGCGCAACGGCCAAGCTTTCCGTGATCAGCATGTCTCCTGTATCCAGACCGGCATCCATCTGCATGATGGTGACGCCAGTCTCGGCATCGCCCGCCTCAATGGCGCGATGAATGGGTGCTGCGCCGCGCCATCTTGGCAGTAGCGAGGCATGAATGTTGAGGCAGCCAAGCCGGGGCGAATCCAGCACCCATTGCGGCAGGATAAGTCCGTAGGCGGCTACCACCATGACGTCAGCGTTAGCAGCTTCAATAGCGGTGCGCGCTGCCAGGGCTTCATCGGGAAATTTCCCGTCTAGCCGCAAGCTGCGAGGCTGCGCAACGCTGATGTTTTGGGATTGCGCCCATTGCTTGACGGCTGACTGCTGCAACTTCATGCCACGCCCGGCCGGGCGATCAGGCTGGCTCAATACCAGCGGAACAACAAAGCCTGCAGCGCAAAGTTGCGTAAGCGCGACGCGGGCAAATTCGGGTGTGCCCGCAAAAATCACGCGCATTAGCTTACTGATCGCCTTTCTGCTGCTTGATCATTTTGGTTTTGATCCGGTTACGTTTGAGCGGCGACAAATACTCGACAAACACCTTGCCCATCAGGTGGTCCATCTCGTGCTGTATGCACACCGCCAGCAGACCGTCCGCTTCATGGACCTGGGTTTTTCCGTCAAGGTCAAGCGCCTGCACCTTGATGGCGCTGGAGCGTTCTACGCCATCGTAAATTCCAGGCACTGACAGGCAACCCTCGTCATTTACCTGTTTTTCCGGGCTGGCCCACAAAATCTCCGGGTTGATCAGCACCAGCGGTTGGTCGCGCTCCTGGCTCACGTCAATAACGATCAGGCGTTCGTGCACATCGACCTGGGTAGCAGCCAGGCCAATGCCTTCGGCTTCATACATGGTTTGCAACATGTCGTCGACCAGCGTTTGCAGGCGTGCATCAACCGCGGCAATGGGCTTTGCCACGGTGTGCAAACGGGGATCAGGATAGCGAAGAATGGAAAGTTGGGTCATGGTTAACTAATGCGGATGTCGCTATTTTCGCAAATTTTCATCACTTTTGAGTACCAAGGGGCTTGCATCAATGCATTTTCGTTGCTTAATCAATGGCTTAGGTACAAAATTGACAGTGATTTATCAAGATACAACGGCGCTCCTTTCCTGCTGGAACGGAGCCACACGTGTCGGATGCGAGCCATAAATAAGCCATAAAGGCCTTCAAGATGCATATTATTTCTGGTCATATTTCTGGTCATATCTTCGGCCGTTTAAGCCGCATTTCAATAGCGCTGGCCTTTTTTGGGGCGGCTACTGGCTTGCAAGCCCAGAACTTCCCCATTACTGCAGACCAAAAAGCGACGGCCAGCCAGGTGGCGGCCACGGGCGTGCCGCTCGGTGACCTGGTGCCCAATGCGCCTGATAGCTATACCGTCAAGCGCGGCGACACGCTGTGGGCAATATCCGGAATGTTCCTCAAAAGCCCGTGGCGCTGGCCAGAGCTGTGGGGCATGAACCTGAACGACATACGTAATCCGCACCGGATATACCCCGGCCAGCAGCTTTACCTCGAAAAATCCAATGGCCGCGCCATATTGAGGAGCCGCTCTGTTGCAGGCAGCAGTGATGGCCCGCCTACCGACACGGTGCGGGTTTCACCGCGAACGCGCTATGAATCGCTGGCAGACAGTTCGATACCGACCCTCTCGACAAACCTGATTGAGCCGTTTTTGGCGGAGCCCATCATTGTTGATGCGCCTACTTTTGCAAATGCGCCACGTATTGTTGCAACCCAGGAAGGCCGTGTGCTGCTAAGCCGTGGTGACCGTGCCTATGCGCGGGGCCAGTCGGCGGGCAGCAGTACCAAAGCCTTGAGCGATGCGAAGGGTGAACCCCTGGACTACCGGGTGTTTCGCAACGCTACCCCACTTAAGGACCCGACCACGGGTGCAATACTCGGCTACGAGGCCCAATTTCTGGGCAAGGCAGAACTGATCAGGGGCGAGACGACTCGTCAATCGACCGGGACCGATGGCAAGCCCCAGAGTGAAATCATTCCGGCCACCATTGACATCGTGCAGGCCAAAGAAGAAATGCGCGTCGGTGACCGGCTGATTCCTGAACCTGCCCGCGAAATGACGAGTTATGTCCCGCGTGCCCCATCTACGCGGATCGAGGGCCAGATTGTTTCGGTCTACGGTAGCGCGGTGGTTTACGCGGCTGAAAATCAGGTGGTTGTCGTTAACCGCGGCAGCAGAGATGGCCTTGAGCGTGGCCACGTCATGGCCATCCGCAAGGACGGGCAGCAACTGGCTGACCGTACTGACGACTCCAAACCGCAAATCAAACTGCCGAACGAGCGCAATGGTTTGATGATGGTGTTTCGTACCTTTGAGCAACTGTCATACGCGCTGATCCTGCAGGTCACTGATGGTGTGAAGGTGGGTGACCGTTTCACCAATCCGAACTGAAAATACTCCCCAAGTGTCATCCTGTGCCGCCAGTCTGCGCGCTTAGTAACCCATAAAGCCTTCCGTGGACAAGCAGGAACTCAATGCGTGGTTGCGCCTGACGCTGTCGCCGGGGGTCGGTAACGAAACCGCGCGCAGGCTGCTTTCCGCATTCGGGTCCGCCCAGGCTGTTTTTGAACAAAGCGCTCAAACACTCCGGCAACTCGGTTCTGAAAAACTGGCGAGCGCTGTTCAGGCCGAGCCCGAGGGCCTGCGCAGTCAATTGCAAACCACGCTGGACTGGCTTTCTGCCGGCGATGACCGTCAGGTCGTCAATCTGGCTGACGTTGGCTACCCGGCCGCCCTGCTGGACATTGAAGACCCGCCTTTGATGCTTTATATGCTCGGAGCCCATGTAAATCGGCTACCGATAGCTATTAAAACCGTAGCATCTTGCCTCGCAATTGTGGGTAGTCGCAATCCAACACCTCAAGGTGAGATTAACGCCAGGCAGTTTGCTGCGGCGTTTGGTGCTGCCGGTATCTGCGTCGTTTCCGGACTGGCGCTGGGAGTTGACGGCGCAGCGCATGATGGAGCCTTGCTGGGCGGCGCAGCATTGGGCGGATGTGCAACCCTTGCTGTCGTTGGCACTGGCCTGGACCGGGTGTACCCGAAAAAACATCTGGCGCTGGCGCATCGAATTGCCCAACAGGGCATGATCATCAGTGAGTTTCCTCTCGGTACACCACCACTTACTGCCAATTTCCCCAGGCGTAATCGCATTATCTCGGGCCTCTCGCAGGGGGTTCTGGTGGTTGAGGCAGCCCTCAAGTCAGGCTCTTTGATCACGGCGCGACTGGCGTCAGAGCAGGGCAAGGATGTATTTGCGATACCTGGCTCGATTCACTCCCCGCAATCACGCGGCTGCCATGCCCTTATCAAGCAGGGCGCAAAGCTTGTTGAAACTGCCCAGGATGTGTTTGAAGAACTCAGAATCCCGGTAGCTGCCGGGTTTGGGGGTTTGCAGCAGGGCGAGCCATCGCAAGTCATTGACACGCTGGAGCAGACTGGCACTTTAATGTCCGGAAGGGCGCTTTTGACGGCCCTGGGTTTTGATATCTCCAGCCTTGATGCCCTGCAGGCAAGAACAGGTTTGCCTACGCCCATTTTGCAGGCACAGTTGCTTGAGCTTGAGCTGGACGGGCATGTGACTCGACTGCCCGGTGGCCTGTTTCAGCGACTTGCTTCGGCTTAAAGGTCTCACAGCAACAGCATTGACACCGTGGCCTCTATCTGCGTTATATTGGGCACATGTTTGAAGTACTCGTGTATGTATATGAAAACTACTGGCAAGGCGATGCTTGTCCTGAACTTCATCACCTGAGCCGCAAGCTCACGGCCGTTGGTTTTGAAACAGAAGAGATTTACGATGCCCTGGTCTGGCTTGACGGCCTGAACATCGCTGCACAAAGCACCCAGATTTACCTGCCCTCAGATGGGACTGGCGTTTCTCCTGCCGATAAAAATGCAGCTCCCGGACTGCAGGCCCAATCCACCGGCAGCCTTCGTGTTTACTCGGTTGTCGAGCAGGAACACCTGGGCGCTGCCTGTCTTGGCTTTGTGAGTTTTCTGGAGTCATCCGGCGTGCTGCCGCCCCACATGCGTGAAATCGTACTGGACCG
>JANOCP010000218.1:0-8596 GCA_031412235.1 Polaromonas sp. | reverse complement strand
GCACCTCCGCCGCCGCCCAGCACCAGCCGGTTGGCGTCGACTGCGCCGGTCTGCGGAATCTTGGCGCCACCGTAGCCGCCCACGTCGCGCGACCCGTCGCCAGACCAGGTGGCGCCGCCCGCGCCGCCACGGCCGCCATTGCCGCCGCCGCCACCGGCCGAGTTGTGGCTGATGCCGCCGCCACCGGCATTGCCAGGCGCACCCCGACCGTAGTCGCCGCCGGGGTAGCCCTGGGTATTGGCGTTGAGGTCAGGGTTGGTCAATGCTGCACCGGTCAGCGCGGCGGGTGCCAACAGCGTATCGGTGGCAATCCACATGAAGCGCGGTGTGCCGGCTATGCCCTCGGCCTTGGTGGTGTCGCGCGCGCCGGTCAGGGCATCGCTTTGGTTTTGAAACAGCCGGTCGCCGTTGGCAGTGCCGCCGCGCTCGCCGTAGCCGGTGCGAAAGCCGGTACCGCTGGCATTGATGTGCGGCCCCGCCCCTGAAAAGCTCACTGCCCCCGCCACATCAACCGCCGTGACGCCGCCCACCAGGCCGTTCCAGCGCAGTGGGCGCAGCGAGCCGCTGATGGCCAGAGTCGAGTACTGCGGCACCCGGATCACCTGATAGCGGCGTTGGCCGATGGTGAGGCTGGGCGCGGCCTGGGTGTATGCATAGGTCAGTGCGGGGGTGAAGGTGATGGCGCTGCCGACCCCGCCAGCACCAGTAACAGCGGTGACGCGTACGTATTCATAGCGACCGGCTGTGTAGTTGGCGTTTTCCAGGTGGCCCTGGGCCTTGTCGCTGCCCAAGGCGCGGGTGTCGGTGTCGGTACACGGCCCCAAGCCGTCGCCGTAGCAGTTGTTGTTGACGGCGTTGATGGCCGCGCCCTGCATCTGGATCAACAGCAGCTTGTCGCCCACACCGACCAGCGTGGCGTCGCCGCTTTGCGCGCCCAGCGTCAAGGTGGTGGCGTTGATGAGCAGGTTGCCGCTTCCTTGAAAGTAGCTGTTGACGGTGGTGTTGGCCCCAGCCACCGTGACCGGCCCGTCTTTGCCGGGCGAGGCGCAAACCTGGGCAAACGCTGTAGGCAGTCCGGCGCATGCCAGCGCGACGGCAAGCGCAAACATACGGCTCAGGCTAAGCGACATGGTACTTTCGATATGAGTTGCAACGGTAATTTCACACAGCGTAACAAATAGTTAATGAAATCATATCTCCTGCTTTCGCCAATCTGCTACGGCCAGATCTAAAAAACGATGAACATCAGGAACTGCGTCACGGGCGCACGGCAAGCCAAGCATGGCAGCGGCGCCACGCAGTAGTGTCAACGGCTCTGCCAGGTCAAGCGCCCGCGCCCCGTTTTGCTTGGAAAGCTTTTCACCGGTCGGGCCCAACACCAGAGGCGTATGCAAATAGGTGAGCGGCGGCAGGCCAAGCGCCCCGCCGAGCAGAATTTGCCGCGCAGTGTTGTCGGCCAGGTCTTCGCCGCGCACCACGTGTGTCACACCCTGAGCCGCGTCGTCTGCCACCACTGCCAGCTGATAGGCCCACAAGCCGTCTGCGCGTTTGAGCACAAAGTCCCCCACCTCGCGGCTGACCGTCTGACGCTGCAGGCCGAGGCGGCGGTCGGTCCAGCGTATTTCGGGGTTTTCTTCTGATGCTACTAAATAAATAGCATTTGATAGCCGTCCTCTTTGGGCTAAGGGCATATTTGGCATCAAATTGGCCGTCAGAAACCGCCAGGAGCGCGCCTGCCGGCCCTCTAATCCGTGTCTGCAGGTGCCGGGGTAAACCAGCTCGCCGTTTCGTGCTCGGGCCTGGCCTGTTGCAGCCAGCGCACTGACGATGTCTTGGCGCGTGCAGCCGCAGGGGTAGGCCAGCTCACGGCGAATCAGATCATCAAGTGCCTTCTGGTAAACATGGCCGCGCTGTGACTGGTAAATCGGCGGCGCGTCGGGATGCAAGCCACAGGCTGCTAGCTGCTGCAGGATGATGTGGTCTGCACCCGGCACGCAGCGCGGCGTATCGACATCCTCAATACGAACCAGCCACTGGCCGCCATGGGCGCGGGCATCCAGCCAGCTTGCCAGGGCGGCCACGAGTGACCCCGCATGCAGCGGTCCGGTAGGTGATGGCGCGAAGCGACCAACGTAATTGGCTGTACCCACACCAAAGTTTTACAGCGCCGCCAGAGCCATTTCAAGACCCGATACGAATCCATCTTCAACCCTGTGGCCCAGGCACCAGTCGCCGCAGGCACCGATACCTGATTTGGCGTCCCACAAATGGCTTTTGCCCAGTGGCGTGATGGTTTGCGCATAACGCCAGCGGTGCACCACGGCGTGCTGTGGCTGGGCGCGAATGCCGGTGACTTCAGTAAAGGCCTTGAGCAGTTTGGCGGTGGCGCGTTCAGCGTCGTCTTCAAGGTGGCGCTGTGACCATTCGGGGCTGGCCTGCACTGTCCAGCGCTCAATCGGGCCCCGGCCTGGTTTTGACGATTCGCGTGCCAGCCAGGCAATCCGGTGGTGGGTGCTGCGGGCGGCATTCCACTGCGGGCCCAGATGCGACAGTTTGGGCTGCGCAGCTTGCGGAAACGCCAGCATCAGCGTCCAGCACGGGGCCACGCTGACCTTGGCAAGCGCCGCAATCATGGGCTTGCCCAGCTGCGAGCTCAGCAGTAGGGCCTGCGCCTGAACCGACGGCACGGCCATGATGACGCTGTCAAATCCTGAATGCACACTGCTTGTGGCACCGGGGCCTTCGGTTTGCAGCTGCCAGCGCTTCGGGGTCAGCTTGTCGGCTTCTATCCGGGTGACCTGGGTTTCAAACAACAGCTGGCCTGCATCCATCAGCGGTTTGGCCCACTGGCGTACCAGCGCATTCATGCCCGGCGTGGCGACCCAGTGCGCCTCTTTGGAGGGCAGTGATGATGCGACTACCCGGCCCAATTCATCAAGGATACGTACTGTATTTGCGCTCCAGGGCCTGACCACGCCAGACGCGGTGGCCAGCGCTTTCTCAAAGCGTGCATCGCGCACCGTGAAGTACTGCGCCCCGTGGTCAAAAGCGCCAAATTCGGTGTTGCGCGTGGACATGCGGCCGCCTGCGCCCCGGCTTTTCTCAAAAACCGTCACGTGATGGCCTGCCTGCACCAGGGTGCGTGCGCAGGCAATACCGGCGATGCCGGCACCGATAACGGCAATGCGGCGTGCGGGCGGGTTTTCGGCTGGGGGAATTGTGGATTTTTTGGTCATGTCTTTTGTACTTTTTAGTGAGGGAACGTTGGAGAGAGCGATAAAAACGGATGAAAAAAACAGATACAGGGTCTGCGAAAAAGGCCGCAACCGCAGATTTCTGCGAATTCACGACATCGCCACAAACACACTCTACACGCACAAGGCACCTGTTTTGCAAAAACCGGTTTGGCCACTGGCTCCTGGGGCTTCTATGTATCGTGCTGGCGCTCCAGCAGCGCTCTTCTGGTCGCTGGTTTGTCAAGTTGCCCCAGCCACCACTGCAGTGCGCGGCCCGGCTTGCTGCCCGCATTGCTACGCCACGCATAGCTGACCTGGCCTATGCGCGGTGGCCTCAGCACTTCTTTTTCAACCAGCCGGCCGCTGGTGATGTAGGGCCTGGCCATGTACTCAGGCAAAAAACCGACGCCCAGACCGCGCACCTGGGCATCGAGTTTGGCCATCATGCCGGGCACTGTGAACACGTCCTGTCCGCCCAGCAAACCCACGGTAATGCCGCCGCCGCGCTGCACTGAGTCAGCCACCGCCACGACGCGGTGCGCCAGCATCATGGCATCGGTAATCGGCCCCGCAACCGTGGCCAGCGGATGATGCGGTGCCACAGCGTAAATAAAGCGGGTTTTACCCAGCAGCTTGCTGTGCACTGCAGTGCCTGTTACGGCTTGTTGGGCCGACGTAAAAGCAAGGTCTGGAACCACGCCCAAAGCCAGGTCAGCCTGCCCTGTCAGCAGTGCCTGCAGCGTGCCCGACAAGGCCTCTTCACGCAGCTTGAGGCGGGTGGGCGGGTTGAGTGCAAAAAAGGCCTCGCAAAGTTCCATCACCGTGCTGCGTGAAATGATGCTGTCCACCGACAGCGTCAGTTGCGGCTCCCAGCCCGTAGCTACGCGCTTGACCCGGTTGGCTACCGCGTCAAGCTCGACCAGCAGGCGATTGCCCTCTCGCAGCAGTTCCTTGCCAGCCTCCGTCAACCTTGCCTGCCGCGAGGAGCGGTCAAACAGCAGCACGTCAAGTGCATCTTCAACCAGCCGTATGCGGTAGGTCAGGGCGCTGGGTACTACGCCCAGCTCACGCGCGGCGGCAGCCATGCTACCGGTGCGGTGTACGGCGTCAATCAGGCCCAGCGCTTCGGGGGTCAGTACGTTGCGGATGGCGGAAGGCACAGCCCCGGATTTTGACGTCATGCTAATTTAAGTTCAAATAATTTGAATGATGCCATCAAAACAGAACAACCATCAAAGCTGTCATGAGGCCTACATTGGAGGCATTGAAACTTTCCCTGAAAGAACCTCATCATGATGACTTTGCGCACTTCCGCTGACCGCGGCTTCGCCGACCACGGCTGGCTCAAGTCTTTTCATTCGTTTTCGTTTGCCGGCTATTACGATCCGGCCCACATGGGCTTTGGCAATTTGCGGGTGATCAATGAAGACCGCATTGCGGCAGGCCGCGGTTTTGGCACGCACGGCCATAAAGACATGGAAATCATCAGCTATGTGCTCAGTGGCGAGCTGGCCCACAAGGACAGCATGGGCAACGTCAAGGGCATTCCGCCCGGTGACGTGCAGCGCATGAGCGCCGGTACCGGCGTGCAGCACAGCGAGTTCAACCATGCCGATGGTCAAACCACACATTTCCTGCAAATCTGGATTGAACCCAATGTCACAGGCATTGCACCCGGCTACGAGCAAAAGACTTTCACCACGGCAGAAAAGCGCGGCAAGCTACGGCTGGTAGCCTCAAGCGACGGCGCTGAAGGCTCGGTGACGATTCATGCGGATGCCAGGCTGTATGCCGGTTTGCTGGACGGCGACGAGTCGGCCCAACTGGCACTGAACCCGGCGCGCAAAACCTATGTGCATCTGGTACGCGGCGAGCTGGAGGTTAATGGCCAGAAGCTGCATCAAGGCGACGCCGCGATGATCGAGTCACAAAGCAGCCTTGAGCTGGGCAAAGGTCATGACGCCGAAGTGCTGGTTTTTGATCTGGCTGCGTAAATTTCCAATCCCAAGGTATCCACTTTTCACGTTTCACTGCTCATTTTTATTCAAAGGACTCACTATGTTTACTTCGCTGCAAAATCCGCTTTCACTGATAGGCCGTGTACTTTTGGCACTGCTCTTCATTCCGGCTGGTTTCGGCAAAATTGGCGGCTTTGCTGGAGCGGTCGGCTATGCCGCAGCCAAGGGCGTGCCGCTACCCGATCTGGCCATCGCGATTGCCATTGCTGTTGAGCTGGGGCTTGGCCTTTTGCTGCTTGTGGGCTTTCAAACCCGCTGGGCCGCGCTGGGCATTGCCTTCTTTACATTTGTGATCACGTTCATCTTTCACCCGCTTGGTGATCCAGCCCAGATGCAGGCGTTCTTCAAGAACATGGCTATCGTCGGCGGCTTGCTGTCGGTAGCTGCCTGGGGCGGTGGCGGCTGGAGCGTTGACGCAAAGCGCGGTGCCTGATTTTTCCGTGTCGTTTTATTTCTCCTGCTTTAATTTCTCCCTGCTTTAATTTTTAAATTTTCAAGGACCATCACCATGTCAAAAATCGCTGTTGTTTACCACTCCGGCTACGGCCATACCCAGCGCATGGCGCAAGCCGTTGCCGAAGGCGCAGGTGCCGACCTGATCGCCATTGACGCTGAAGGCAACCTGCCCGAAGGCGGCTGGGAAACCCTGGGTGCCGCAGACGCCATCATCATGGGCTCGCCCACCTATATGGGTAGCGTCAGCTGGCAGTTCAAAAAGTTTGCTGATGCCTCGTCAAAGCCATGGTTTAGCCAGGCCTGGAAAGACAAGGTTTTTGCCGGCTTTACCAATAGCGCCAGCATGAACGGCGACAAGCTCTCTACCCTGCATTACCTGTTTACGCTGGCCATGCAGCATGGTGGCGTATGGGTCGGCACCGGCATGATGCCCAGCAACAGCAAGGCCGCCAAGCGTGATGACCCCAACTACATGGGCTCATTCAGCGGCGCGATGGCGCAATCGCCGTCAGACGCTGGTGCAGCTGAAATGTTTGTGGGTGATCTTGAGACGGCCAAAGCATTCGGTAAACGGGTAGCTGAAGTCAGCGCCAGATTCAAGGGCTGATATCTGCCGCAAGGAGCCGCCATGACAATGCAACTCAAATTGACCGGGCACAACAAAGACCTGGGTGGCGGCTTCATGGTTCGCCGCCTCTTGCCTTCGGCGCAAAAACAGGCGGTCGGCCCATTTTTGTTCTTTGACCACTTTGGCCCGGTCACCGTAGAACCAGGGCATAGCCATGACGTCAGGCCACACCCGCACATTGGCCTGGCGACGGTGACTTATCTGTTCGAGGGCGCGATCATGCACCGCGACAGCCTGGGCTCGGCCCAGCGCATTGAACCCGGTGCCATCAACTGGATGACGGCCGGCAAGGGCATCGTGCACTCCGAGCGCGGCCCTGACGAGCTCAAGGCGCAGGCCTATGTCAACCACGGTATTCAGCTGTGGGCGGCTTTGCCTGTGGCGTTTGAAGAAGTTGAGCCTGAATTTGTGCATACCCCCGCAACTGACATTCCGGCCTTGATGGCAGGCGATGCTGCGGTACGCGTGTTGATAGGCCAGGCGTTTGGCAAAACTTCGCCTGTCAAAACCTTTGCGCCTACGGTGTATCTTGATGTTCAATTGGCCTCTGGCGGCGCGTTTGAGTTGCCGCCGTTGGCCCAGGAACTGGCGGTGTATTCGATTGACAGCGATATTGAAATTGACGGCGCGCCGCTGGCCGCGCACACGCTGGCAGTGCTGGCGCCCTCAGTGACGGTCAGGATTACCGCCGCATCATCTGCCCGCCTGATGGTGCTGGGCGGCGATGCGCTGGATGGGCACAGGCTGATCTGGTGGAACTTTGTGTCCAGCCGCAAAGAGCGGATTGTTCAGGCGTCAAATGACTGGGCCAACCAGGCCATGGGACAGGTGCCGGGCGAGACTGAACTTATTCCCCTGCCTGAACGCAGGCCGACAGCTGACTAAGCAGCCACAATTCAGTTGCTATGTTATTGATAGCTTTTGATAGCCGAAATCATTGGGCGAAGAGCACTTTTGACTATAAATATCGGCTAAAAAGCTATAAAACCGCATCGCGCGCCAGACGCAAGCCGCTGAACTGCCAGCGCGCGTCTGGCGGAAAGAAATTGCGGTAACTTGCCCGGATGTGGCTTTGCGGCGTGGCACACGAGCCGCCGCGCAGCACAAACTGGTTGCACATGAACTTGCCGTTGTATTCACCGACCAGTCCTTCCCAGGGCCTGTAGCCAGGGAAGGGGTTGTAGTTGGACTGCGTCCATTCCCAGACATCGCCAAACATCTGTGACGGCCCCTCGTCAGTACTTGCTTGCTGCAACGGCAGCGGGTGATAGGCGGCGTTTTCGACAAAGTTGCCCTGGGCCAGGCTTGTTTTGGGCACGCTACGGCTTGCCAGCTCCCATTCAAATTCAGTGGGTAGCCGCGCGCCAGACCAGCGCGCAAACGCATCGGCTTCAAAGTAGTTCAGGTGGCAGGCAGGCGTATTGGGGTCAACATCGACATGGCCTTGCAGCGTGAAGTTGCTGTAGCCTGCCGCTTTAGCGTCGGAGTGAGGTTGCCAGTACAGCGGCATGGCGTATTGCCCGCTTTGCACCCAGTCCCAGCCCATAGCCAGCCACAGTTCGGGCTTCTGGTAGCCGCCGTCAGCCAAAAAAGCCATGAACTCACCATTGGTGACGACGCGGCTGGCCAGCTCGAATGGCGCGATAAAAACCCGGTGACGCGGCGTTTCATTGTCAAAAGCAAATTTGCCGTCCAGCGTAGCGTCAAAGCCGTGCTCCAGCAGGCCACCTTCATACGTCAGCCAGTTTGCAGGCTGCGGGTGAATGCCCGCCAGCGGCCAGCGCCGCGCATAGGCGGGGCGGCCAGGGTTGAAAGACAGGGCATGCTTGATGTCGGTCAGCAGCAGTTCCTGGTGTTGCTGTTCGTGATGCAAGCCCAGGGTGACCAGCTCTGTCAGCTCGTTTTGCTCATCCGGGGAGTCGCTTGCCTCTACCTGCGCCATGACTCCGAGCATGCGTGAACTGACTTCAGCGCGGTAGTTCAAAACCTCTTGTAGCGAAGGGCGGCTGATGAGGCCGCGCTGCGGGCGCGGATATTTGTCGCCCACGCCGTTGTAGTAGCTGTTGAACAGCACCCGAAAGCTGGCATCAAAAGGCTTGAAGGCAGCTTCAAATCGTTCCAGAACAAAAGTCTCAAAAAACCAGGTCAGGTGCGCAAGGTGCCATTTGGCCGGGCTGGCGTCGGGCATGGACTGCAACTGGCAATCTTCTGCGCTTAGGGGTTTGATGAGGTTTTCAGTCTGCTGGCGCACGGCAACA
>JANOCP010000217.1:0-5203 GCA_031412235.1 Polaromonas sp. | reverse complement strand
GCGCAATCTTCGCCAAAGGTACCCATGGAGCGGCCTGGCTCATAAGCGTCTTCAAGGCCGTCCAGCATCATGTGGTCCATCACGCGGTCGTGGCCAATGCGAATGCCGCTGCGCCCCTTGAGCAGCAGGTGCGGCGCGTTGGTCATGCTTTCCATACCGCCAGCCACCATCACGTCACGGCTGCCCGCCAGTAACTGGTCATGTGCCAGCATGGTGGCTTCCATGCCCGAGCCGCACATTTTTGACAGCGTGACGGCACCGGTGCTGGCGGGCAAACCGCCCTTGAAGCCTGCCTGCCGCGCGGGCGCCTGGCCCTGGCCTGCCATCAGGCAGTTGCCGAACAGCACTTCGTCGATTTTTTCAGGTGCCACACCCGAGCGCTCAATCGCGGCCTTGATGGCTGCGCCGCCCAGGTCGTGCGCGGCAAGGCTGGTGAAGTCGCCCTGGAAAGCGCCCATGGGGGTGCGTGCTGCGCCAAGAATTACGATCGAATCCGACATGAATTGTCCTTTGATGGGTAGATAAATTTTGGGGTGTCTCAGGTTCAGTCCACCGACACGTCCTGCTTTTTGCCAAAGCGTTTTTCCTGCTCATACGGAAACACGTCAAACACGTGGCCCGCCTGAATGCGTGACTGATGGTTCTGCCAGAAAGCAGCGTCGAGCAAGTCGGCGTGATGCCGCATGAAAACCTCGCGCACGGCATCGTTGCCGAGCAGAAAAGGTCCGAAGGTTTCAGGAAACACATCCTTGGGGCCGACTGAATACCAGATCTCGCCGCTCATTTCGTCTTCTTCATTGCGCGGTAAGGGCACCTTGCGGAACTTGCAGTCGGTGATGTATTCGATCTCGTCGTAGTCGTAGAAAACAACCTTGCCATGGCGCGTGATACCAAAGTTTTTCCACAGCATGTCGCCAGGAAAAATATTGGCCGCTACCAGGTCCTTGATAGCATTGCCGTATTCAACGACTGCGCGCTCTATCTGGTCTTTGGCGGCTGGCTCGGCAACGCCGGTGTCAAACGCTTCCTGCAGGTAAATATTGAGCGGAATCATGCGCCGCTCGATGTACACATGCTTGATGATGACTTCCATTTTTCCGTCGCCATCGCGGTCAGATATCTCGAGCTGGCTGGGCGCAAATTTTTCAATCTCGGCAATCAGCTCGTCATCAAAACGTTCACGCGGAAAGGCGACCTCGCTGTACTCTTGCGTGTCGGCCATACGGCCCACCCGGTCGTGCTGCTTGACCAGCAGGTACTTGCCCTTGATCTGCTCGCGCGTGGTGTCTTTTTGCGGCGGGTAATAGTCCTTGATCACCTTGAACACGTAGGGAAACGAGGGCAAGTCAAACACCAGCATGACCATGCCCTTGATGCCGGGCGCAATCCGGAACTTGTCGGTGGAATGGCGCAGGTGGTACAAAAAGTCGCGGTAAAAAAGCGTCTTGCCCTGCTTGGCCAGACCCAGTGCGTTGTAGATTTCAGCGCGCGGCATGCGCGGCATCATGCTGCGCAGAAACTGCACATAAGCCGACGGTATGCCCATGTCCACCATGAAGTAGGCGCGCGCAAAGCTGAACAAAATCAGCAGGTCGTCTTCACCAAACAGCGCGGCATCAATCACCAGCTTGCCGTTTTTGTTGTGCAGCAGCGGCAGCGCGACCGGCACCTCGTTAAAGCCATTGATGATTTTGCCCACAACATAAGCACCCTTGTTGCGGAAAAACAGGCTGGATAGCACCTGTATCTGGAAATTGGCACGCAGCTTGACGTCACCCAGGCGCTCACGCAGGGCACTTACGACAAAGCTCGCGTCACGCTCGAGGTCTTCAAACTCCAGGCGCAAGTCGAAGTCGGCCACCAGCTTGACGACTTCGGCCTGCAAACTCTCGGGCTTCGGGTAGTAGGCGCGGTAGGTGGGCTCCGCCGTAGGTGCCTCGTTTTCAATGTACTCGGTGCTCACAGCAGGCCGTACAAAAATAAAGTCGTTCTGGAAATAGCTGCGGTGCAGGATTTTGGTAGTGACTGAATTGAAGAAGGTCTCGGCCAGCTCGGGCTGATGGTGGTTGACCAGCAGGCCTATGTAGTGCAGCTTGACCTGCTGCCACACGTCCATGGACTGCTCACCGCCCTTGAACTCGCGCTCAAGCCGGGTAGACGCCTCGCGTACACGCAGGTCATAAAACTCGATACGCTCGCGCTGGGCGCGTTGCTGGCCATGCCAGTCTGCGGTTTCAAACCGGTGCTTGGCACGGGCTGACTCGGTACGAAACAGCTGGTAATGGCGGTTAAAGCCGTCCATCATCGCCTTGGCAATGTCGTACGCGATGGTGGAGTCAAGGCGTTGGGGGAACATGCTGGTCTGGCTCAGCTTTTATTGAGCCAGCAGGCTGCTTGCGCTGATCTGCGCTGACTTGCGGTCAAACAGTTTGTCTATCGCTACTCTATGCAGGCGTTGCAACTGCTCGGGGCCGGAGACGGACATCAACAGGTCTTGCAGGAGGCCATCATGTACGCCATAGATCCAGCCATGAACGGTCACCACGCGGCCTCGCGCCCATGCGTCCTGCATCACTGTACTGTGGCACACGTTAACGACCTGTTCAATCACATTCAGTTCGCACAAAATGTCCAGCCGTTCAGCAGGCTCAGCTGCCATTAGCCGCGCCTCATAGCGGTCGCGTACATCCTGAATATGGCGAATCCAGTTGTCCGCCAGGCCAATGCGCGCGTTTTGCAAGGCCGCCTGAATGCCGCCGCAGCCGTAATGTCCGCAAACGATCACGTGCTCAACTTCCAGCATGTCGACCGCATACTGGATGGTTGAGAGCGCGTTGAGATCGCTGTGAACCACCACATTGGCAATATTGCGGTGCACAAAAACTTCACCTGGCTCCAGGCCGGTGATCTGATTGGCAGGAACCCGTGAATCGCTGCAACCTATCCACATGTACCGCGGCTTTTGTTGCTCTGACAAATTGGTAAAAAACTGGGGGCGCTCACGCACCGTCTCTTCAGCCCAGGCGCGGTTGTGTTGGAGCAGGTGACGTAAAGGCATGGACAGCTTTCAGCACTAGACAGTTTCTGTGAACAACTCACGACCAATCAGCATGCGGCGGATTTCTGAAGTGCCCGCACCAATCTCATACAGCTTGGCATCGCGCCACAGGCGGCCCAGCGGGTAGTCATTGATGTAGCCATTGCCACCAAAAATCTGCACGCCCTCACCGGCCATCCAGGTAGCTTTTTCGGCGCACCACAAAATGACGGAGGCGCAGTCTTTGCGCACCTGGCGTACGTGGTCTGTGCCGAGCATGTCGAGGTTTTTACCGACGGTGTAGCAAAACGCCCGTCCGGCTTGCAACACGGTGTACATGTCGGCGACTTTGCCCTGAATCAACTGAAACTCGCCAATGCTTTGACCGAATTGCTTGCGGTCATGGATGTAAGGCACCACGTTGTCCATCACCGACTGCATGATGCCGATGGGCCCGGCGGCCAGCACTGCGCGCTCATAGTCCTGGCCACTCATCAGCACTTTGGCGCCACCATTGAGGCCGCCCAATATCTGGCCGGCGGGTACTTCGACATTGTTAAATACCAGCTCACCCGTGTGGCTGCCGCGCATGCCGAGCTTGTCGAGCTTTTGCGCACAAGAAAAGCCTTTCATGCTTTTCTCAATCAAAAAGGCTGTGACGCCGCGCGCGCCCAGCTCGGGCTCGGTCTTGGCGTACACCACCAGCGTGTCGGCATCCGGGCCGTTGGTGATCCACATCTTGGTGCCGTTTAGCAGGTAGTAGCCACCTTTGTCCTCAGCTTTCAGCTTCATGCTGATAACGTCGCTGCCCGCGCCCGGCTCGCTCATGGCGAGTGCGCCCACGTGCTCGCCTGTGATGAGTTTGGGCAGGTATTTTTCCCGCTGCTCGGGTGTGCCATTGCGCTTGATCTGATTCACGCACAGGTTGCTGTGCGCGCCGTAGCTCAAACCCACCGACGCGCTGGCGCGGCTGATTTCTTCCATGGCGATCATGTGCGCCAGGTAGCCCATACCTGCGCCGCCATAGTCCTCACCGACGGTGATGCCCAGCACGCCAAGAGCGCCCATTTTTTGCCACAGGTCAGCGGGGAAGAGGTCGTTTTTGTCGATCTCTGCGGCACGCGGGGCAATTTCGCTTTGGGCAAACTCGCGAACGGCGTCGCGTAGTGCGTCAATGTCTTCGCCGAGTTGAAAGTTAAGGCCGGGCAAGTCAGTCATGGGAATACTTTCAGATAAATTCAATACGTTTTAGCGACAGGAACAATGGTTTGCTGCATCACAGCGCATGCCGTTTGCTTGCCGCTGGCATCCACATGCACAACCTCTGCCGTGGCCACAATGATGCGCCTGCCAGCCTTTACAACTCGCCCAATAGCGCGCAGTTCGCCGCCACTGAAGCTGGCCAGAAAGTTGATTTTGTATTCAACCGTGGTGACTTCCATATCCGGCGCTGCAACCGTCAGCGCTGCATAACCACCCGCGATGTCGGCGAGCGCACCCATGGCACCGCCATGAAAGCCGCCCTGCTGCTGAGACACCCGCTCTGAGTGCAGCAAGGACACTTCGCACAAGCCTGGCTCCACACGAAGCAGACTAACCCCCAGGCTTTGCATCATTCCCTGACGCAAAAAACTGGTTTCGATGCGTTTGAACAGGTCGGAAGGCGTCGTGGCAACAGTCATGTAGGGGTCTGGCATGGATTGAAAAAGGCTTTTTTTGATTGACGTTTACGTAAACGTAAATGCAACCCGAATTATGACTTATTTGGCTTTTTCGGCCTTCCCGAGCAGGGCTTTGGCCTCTTTTTCATGGGTCCGGATTTCGTCGAGATTAGCCTGCAAATCAAGCATTTGTGACTCCAGCTGCTTGCGGTGCCCGGTAAGAATAGCCAAAAATTTGCGCAGTTGCGGTGCCGTGTCACGCGGGGTGTCATAGGAGTCGATGATTTCCCTGGCCTCCAGCAGCGACAGCCCCAGCCGCTTGGCGCGCAGCGTGAGTTTGAGCCGGGTTCGGTCCCGCGCGGTGTAGACCCGGTTGCGCCCACCCGGGCCCTCGCGCTGCGGCTGAAGCAGCCCCATGTCCTCATAAAAGCGGATGGCGCGGGTCGTCAGGTCAAACTCTTTTGCCAGATCGCTGATGCTGTAGGTGGTGGCCATGATGATGCAC
>JANOCP010000216.1:0-11241 GCA_031412235.1 Polaromonas sp. | reverse complement strand
CGCGCAGCGTGAGTTTGAGTCGGGTTCGGTCCCGCGCTGTGTAGACCCGGTTGCGCCCACCCGGACCCTCGCGCTGCGGCTGAAGCAGCCCCATGTCCTCGTAAAAGCGGATGGCTCGGGTCGTCAGGTCAAACTCTTTTGCCAGATCGCTGATGCTGTAGGTGGTGGCCATGATGATGCACAAGGTAATAAGGGGAAGGCTGAATAAAGCGCAGGCAAGCGCACAGCCAGTGCTGCGCGCCAGCAAGTACTCCAGGCTTTACGTTTACGTAAACGTCATGCGCAGCGCGAATATTACATGAACCGTGCCGAAGAAAAGCAGGGCTACAGGCTTGCAGGGGCGTTACCGGCCCCGCTTCACGACCCAGCCCCTGAACCCCGGGTACGCAGTGCGCTCAGGCCTGATGTTGCGGAAAGCTCATGAAGAAGCTGGCGCCCGTGGGGCCGGTCTCGGCCCACACGTGGCCGCCGTGCCGTTCGGCAACCCGTTTGACAATCGCCAGCCCCAAACCGTTTCCGGAGAAGTCGGCAGAAGAGTGCAGGCGCTGAAACGGCGTGAAAATCTTGCTGGCGTATGCAGCATCAAAACCGGTACCGTTGTCCGACACCTGCAGCACCTTTTCGCCTGGCGTTTTTCCCGGTAGCAGCGCCACACGTATCCAGCCCTCGGGCTTTTTGGAGGTGAATTTCCAGGCGTTCTCAAGCAGGCAGCCCAGCGCTGTGACCAGCAAACGCCGGTCAGCAGTCAGCATCAGGCCAGCTTCTGCCTCTACCGCCACCACGCGGCCCGGCTCGCTGGCACGCAATTCGTCAACCAGCGTGCCGCACAAGACCGCTACATCCATCGTTTCAACAAGACCTGAAAGCTGTGGCAACTGGACCAGCGTACGCAGGTCATCTACCAGTTTGGCAAGCTGGCGGGTACTGGCCTGTATGCGGCTGACATAGTGGCGTCCGGGCTCGTCCAGAACAGCGGCGTACCGCTCTGTCAATATGGCCGCAAACCCGTTGACGGCATGCAGCGGCCCCTGCAGGTCGTTGGACAAACCATAGGTAAACGCAGTCAGGTCACGCGTGGCGTCGGCCAGCTCAGCTTGCACGTTCGACAGCGCCACTTCCAGCTCGGCGCTTTCGCGTCTCAGCGTCCGGTCTGCCAGATGCCGCTCAGTCACATCTGCAACACTCACCAGCACCGCCCCCTGGCCGTTCCAGGAAATACGGCCACAGGCAAGCTCCACCAGCGCCAGCTGGCCGTCCTTTTTTTTCTGCTTGCAAAGCTGCGGTACCCACTGCGATGAACCTCCCGCCCTGATGGCGCGCAATATCGAAGCACCCTCGCCGTCCGGAAACAGTGCACCCAGCTCAAGGCCCAGCAAGGTGCTGCGCGCAATGCCATAAAAGTTGACTGCCGCCCGGTTGACCGCAAGGATGCACAGCGATGCGACATCAAAAACCCACATGGGGTTGGGGTTGACCTCAAAAATCAGTTTGTTGTGGCGCTCGCTGACTTCAAGCGCAAGGCTCAGCTTTTGCCCGGCAGTCACGTCCCTGATATTGACCACGTAGCCGGGCGACAGGTGCCTGAAGGTGTACTCAAGCCAGTTGTCCTCAAACTTGTTGTGCGCCAGAAAAACATGCTGCGCTGATGACTCCAGGGCTTTGCCGGTACTGGCCTGATGCTTGTCACTCACCTGCTCGGGCACGGCATCCCAAAACTCACGCCCGGCAGATTCTGGCAATGTGCATCGCAACAGCCTGAGTGCCTGGGCATTGATTTCAGTGATTTTGCCTTTCTCACTGAGCAGCGCGATACCTTCGCTGCTCAGGTCCAGCGCACCCAGGGCATGCAATACAGGCTGTTTCAACTGCGTGGCGCCAAACCCGGCCGCTGTTTTTTTTTCAACTGACAAGGCCATCTTGCATGCTCGCCACCCTGGGGGAAAGGGCTGGGGCAGGTGCCGTGGCAGCCGGCCGGGCCGTACGCACCACAACGGGTTGCGTCTGATCCTGCCATTTGTAGTGGGCCGTCGCCATGGCGGTCATGTAGCCCTGCAGCCAGTCAAAGTTGACCGGCTTTTGCATCAGGTGGGCGCGCAGGGGAATACCGCCACGCGCCTGAATCGCCTCGGGTGGCAGGCCACTGATGACAATCACCTGCATTTCTGCCAGTTGCGCATTGCGCTTGAGGGCCTTGAGCATTTCAATGCCGTCCACCCCAGGCATGGACAAGTCGGTAATCAGCAGGTCCGGCCGCATGCTGGCAATGTCCATCAAGGCCTCAAGCGCCGAAGGCATCCAGGTGCAATCGACCGGCAGGTCCCAGGACTCAATTTGCAACTGGTACAGCTCCCGGGTTGCTTCGTCGTCCTCCACCAGCAATACCCGCAAGCGATTCTTGGACTCAACGCTGTTGACCCTGGCGAGCTGGGGACTGTTTTTGGCCAGATAGGCATTGATGGAGCTGACTGCAATCCGGCGGTGACCGCCCAGCGTTTTCCAGGCTTCGATTTCACCCTTCTCCACCAGCGACTGCACTGTTGCCACCGACAGGCCCAGTAACCTGGCCGCATAGCTGGTGCCGCAGTAGTCGTCGCTTGAGAAGTCGGGGGCGCTGATGGCTTCTTCAAAGGATTTGGGCTTGCGTGACATATATAAATTTGCAATAGATAAGATTCATCAATTTTTGTATTTTAATCATTTTTATGCTTTGATGCAGGTTTGACACCCTGACGCAGGTGTTACCGTCACACCGAGCCCGCCATTTTTGGCACCGTAAAGAAGAAGGTGGCGCCTGCCTGTGGCGCTGCCTCAGCCCACACCACGCCGCCGTGTCGGCGAATCACCCGGTTGGCGGTCGCCAGGCCGATGCCGGTCCCGGGGAACTCGCTCACCCCATGCAGGCGTTGAAATGCAGTAAAAAGCTTGTCTGCGTAGGCCATGTCAAAACCCACGCCGTTGTCGCGTACAAAAAAGACGGTAATACCTGCAGCGTCGACGTAGTGACCGACGCTGATACTGGCGTGGGCGGTTTTGGAAGTGAACTTCCAGGCATTGCCCAAAAGGTTTTCGAGTACCACCCGAAGAAGACGGCCATCTCCTTCGGCAACCAATCCGCCTTCGACCTGAATACTCAATTCCCGCTCGGGCTGGCGAATATGGTGCTCTTCAAGAATGCCCGCGCTGAGTGCTGACAGGTCTACCCGTTCATGGCGCAGTTGCGTGCGCGAGACCTGCGCCAGCGACAGCAGGTCTTCAATCAAGCGGCCCATCTGCGCCGCACCGGCCTGGATGCGGGAGATATAGTGGCGCTCTTTGTCGCCCGCGGTGCCGCTGATCTGTTTGGCCAGCAGGCGGCTAAAACCGTCAATCGTGTTGAGCGGCGCGCGCAGGTCATGCGATACCGAATACGAGAACGCTTCGAGCTCCTGATTCGACAGACGAAGCGCTGTTTCAATGGTTTTGATCTCTGTAATGTCGGCATCAATGCCCACCCAGAACGCTACGGCGCCGCTTTCATCAAGCACAGGAGACGCGCGATAGGACATGGTGTGGTAACTGCCGTCTTTGGCCCGCAAGCGCCTTTCACCCGCATATTGGGATTGAGTGGCGATGGCTGTCTTCCAGCGCGCCGTGACGTCGGGCAGGTCGTCAGGATGCATGGCCGCAAGCCATTGGGTGCCCGTCCAGTCAGCAAGCTGCCCGCCGGCCAATTCAAACCAGGCCCGGTTAAGGTAAGTCACCATACCTTGCGGGCTGGTAGTCCACACCACCTGCGGGGCCTGGTCGGCCAGGGCACGAAACAGGGCCTCCTGACGTGCCAGCGCAGCCGTACGCAAGGCGACCTTTTGCTCCAGCCCGGTGTTGAGCTGATTAATTTCGTCAAGGAGTTTGGCGTTTTCTATGGCGATTGAAGCCAGCTGCGCAAGCTCAATGGCCACATATTCATCCTGAAGGTTGAACTCACCCTCATCTTTATCCGACAGCTGCAGCAGCCCAATATTCTGGCCGTCTCGTCCGGTCAGTGGAACCGCCATCCAGCCACGCAAGGGGGGGTGCTTGTCGGCATATTCACCAAAGCCGCGCCAGCGCGGATGCGCCTCAAGCTCAGCCTGGGTCAAGCGCATGACACGACTGGTTTCACACGGCAGCTGATAAATGCCGCTGCCGTCAATGGGCTCCATCAGGTGGCGGTATTTTGCATATTTGTCGGAAAGCGAAAGTGCATTGATGGACTGAATGCCACCGGCCCCCGAGGTCAGACTTACCACGGCCTGGTGCACACCCAGCACACCCCGCGCCTGATCGGCAAACTCCTGCAGCATGCCTTCAAGGCTCAGGTGCGAAGTAATGGCCTGGGCCGCATCGGCAGCCCGCTGCAAGGTAACCAGATGCTTTTTCAACTCATTTTCAGCCGTGGCCTGCGCGGTCACGTCTTGCGCCACCACAAAGCGCGCAGCGCGGCCAGCGAACTGAATCGGCTTTGAAACAACATTTGCCAGAAAGTACGAGCCGTCTTTACGCTGGTGCTGCCAGGTCTGTTCGCGCTGTGACGACGAGCCGGTCAAGTAGTTGCCCAGTGATTCCCGATCTGCCTCCGGGTGAATATCGAACACGGTCATGGCCAAAAACGCATCTGCCGAATACCCATAGCCCTGGGTTGCAGCCCCGTTTACCGTCAAAAACCGGCAACTTTCAATGTCGTATACCCACATGGGTAGCGGCGCAGTTTCAAACAGGGCGGTGTAACGCTGCTCACTTTCAGTCAAGGCCTGTTCGGCCAGCTTACGCTGCGTAATGTCGCGCTCTACGGCGACCCAGTGGGTGTACCAGCCTGCTGCATCGGCAATCGGAACAATGTCCAGCTCAAGCCAAAACTCTTCGCCGTTTTTTTTGTAGTTGATTAGCTCGGCCCGGACCGGCTGCCATTTTCTGAGCGCTGCCCCCATGCGATCAAGCTCGGCCCGCTGGGTTTTGGGGCCCTGCAAAAAGCGCGGTGATTTGCCCAATGCCTCTTCACGGGTGTAGCCGGTGCGGCGCTCAAAAGCATCGTTCACAAATACGATGCGCGGGCCGGGCTCGTCAAAGGGCTCAGCTTCGGTGATCAACACAATATCGCTCAGGCGGGAAATGCTGGTTTCAAGCAATCGCAAGTGCTCGTTCGACGCGCGCTGTGCCGTGATGTCCTGCACCACACCCGCCCGATAGTCCGGCTGGCCCGCCTTGCCGGGATGCGACTGGCCCCGCTGGTGCATCCAGCGCACATCGCCATCCGGCGTGATGATGCGGTACTCGATGTCAAGCTCGCCATCGCCCAACAGGGCTTGCGCCCGGCGCTGCTCGTAGCTTGCCCGGTCTTGCGGGTGCATCATGTTGATGAATGTTTCATGGCGCCCGTCGAAGCCACCGGGAGCCAGGCCAAACAGGGCATGCAGCTCATCTGACCATTCGAGCTGCCCGGTCTGTCCATGCATTTCCCAATGGCCAATACGCCCCAGGCGCTGTGCATCCAGCAGTTTTCGCTGGACTTCCAGCAGGTTCACATTACTTCTGGCCTGGTCTTGCTGCAGTTGCCGCAGTGCGTCCCTGGCCTGCTCGCTTTCGCTCAGGCCGGCAGCCAGTTGCTGCTCGCGCTCCTGCAGAGAGGCCGCCATGCGGTTGAAGCCGTCAGCAATTTGGGTGAACTCGTTGCCGGCTTGCCCATGGGGCATGGCAATACGAACATCCAGGCGGCCAGATTCAAGCTTGCCAGCAGCGTCGATAATTTGAGCCGCTGGCGCGACGATGCTTCGACTGCCCAGCACCCAGGCTACCCAGCAGCCCAAAAAGGCCACCAAAACCAGCAACGCAAACTCCAGCACCATTAATTTTTTGGCAGGCGCCAGTACCTCATGACGGGCAGAACTCACAGCCACAAAAAAAGGTGAGTCGCCTGTTTTCCCACTGGGTATAAGGGCATAGATGCGTGCATTGCCGTCAGAGTCCGGCCCCTCAAACACACCTTTTTTACCCGCTTTTACCGCCTTTTCAAGCGTAGGGCTGGGCACCAGCTTGCCAACAAGCTGCAGATTTTCGGGCTGGGTAGCCATCACGATGGCCTGGCGGTCCATGATCACCAGGCGGCTTTGGTCCGGTAATAACACCCGGCTCATCGCCTTCGAGAGCTCCAGCAGATCCATGGCTACAAAAGCCACGGCGGTCACCGACCCCTGGCTTTGGGCGGCCGGCGCAGCAAAGGAAACGATGGGTCTTTTTAGGGCGCGTCCGATCACCACACCGTCAGCCACAAAAGCACGGCTGGCCAGCACAGCCTGGAAATACGCCCGGTCACCCAAAAATGCGCGTGCGTCCAGGGCCAGGCCGTGACACCGCACGTGGCCATCCGCACCAATGAGGCCCAGATTGGCGTACATGGGCAACTGATCGTTCAGGCCCTTGAAGTAACGCTGACAGTCGGCCACTGCCATCTGTGGCAGACCAGGAACATGGGCAATGGCTGCAAGAAGCTGCCTGGCCGAGTCTGTAAGCTGGTCTTGTCCGGCAGCGGCCAGCGACGCCGCAGACTCAAGCCCCCTGGTGGCCTGGGCCACTGCCGCGTCGGTGTTGAGCACCGCCTTGACCACCGACAGCCCAAACAGCGGGACCACCGCAGCAACGACCAGCGCTACCAGCCATGTACGTAGGGTGAGTAAGGCTTTCATGGCAGACGTGATTCAGGTCAGGCCAGCCTGCAGGCGGCGACCCTGGGGCTAGCGCGTTGAAACCGGCTCATTCACGCCCAGCCAGTAGGCCTGCAAGCGATGCAGTTTTTCAGTGAACTCGCCGAAGTCAACAGGTTTGCGGATAAAGCTGTTGGCACCGTTCTGGTAGCAAGACAGGATGTCTGATTGTTCGCTGGACGATGTCAGCATGATGACGGGGACCAGCGCCGTCAGCGGATTGGACCGCACCGCACGCAGCACATCCAGCCCCGAGAGCTTGGGCAGCTTCATGTCAAGAAGAATAAAGGCGGGTTGTTTTTGGGTGTCCCTGCCTGCGTGTATTCCGCGACCAAAGAGGTAGTCCAGCGCCTCGGCCCCATCACGGGCAACCGCAATTTCAGCCGTTACGCCATGCTCGACCAGCGTCAATACCGTTAACTCAAGGTGGTCGGGATTATCTTCAACGACGAGTATTAATTGGTCTTTCATTTCTCTATCATCAATGAGCAATACCGCCCTGAATCATCATTTTTTATGATTTTTATGCTTTCATCATATTACAAATAGGCTATTTGCAGTACCTTTTCAGGGTGTCATGGCACTTGCCCACCTCGCAAACCCGCTAAGCAATTATTACCAGCGGGGCACCGACTCAGCCGTAAGCTGACTCCGCAGATCCGCGTAGTCAGGTACAACCGCGCGAACGGTGTCCCAAAAGCGCGGGCTGTGGTCCATCACGCGCAGGTGGCTCAGCTCATGCACCACCACATAGTCAATGACTGACTGCCTGAAATGAATCAGCCGCCAGTTCAGGCGAATGGAGCCGTCGGCACTGGCGCTGCCCCAGCGCGTGCCGGCGCTTGAAAGGCTGAGTTTGCGCCACTGCACCTTCAGGCCGGGCGCAAAGTGGTCCAGGCGCTCGGTAAAAATGCGTTTGGCCTGCCGCATCAGCCACGCCTGAACAGCGTCCTTGATCTGATCAGCCGTGGCGCTGTGCGGCAGGCCGACATGCAAGGTCAGGCAGGTCACGCCGGGAAGTGTGTCGGTGCTGCTTTTCAGCTCAGCCCCTACACCGCCAAAGGCATGGCGCGGGTCCAGCACCACGATGACCTGTTCACCCAAAAACGGCAGGGTAGCGCCGTCTTTCCAATCGATGCGGGCGGACTCCTGGCGCTGGTGGCGGTCGCGGGTTTCCTGAAGTTTTTTAAGAATCCAGGCTGACTTTTCAAGCACCGCCTTGTCTATCTCATACAGGGGAACCCACTTGGGCGCGCTGACCGCCAGACCATCAGGCCCGACAGAAAAGCCGATGGTGCGGCGTTTGCCACGCTTGAGCTCGTAGGCAACGGCAACGCCGCCCAGCAGGGTTTCGCGCGTGGCACGTGGATGCCGAAAAGTTGCCGGGGCCAGCGCCTGGGCCAGGGTTTGCTCGGGCAGGGCCGCAATACCGGCAGCGGTTGGCGACGGACTTGCTACGTTATCAATAGCTACCTGTGGCCGTAATTGTTGGGCAGGGACCTTGTTTGACGCCAAAACTGGCAGTTTTTCAGCGCTGCCGGCCTGCGGGGTGGCAACGGGCAGCTCAGGCTCAAAAAGATCGCGCGTGAACTGAAGAAACCGTTGCATCACGACAGTCTAGCTTGCTGCGCCAGAAGCCACTACCGGAACAGCATCCGGGTAAGCCTCTGGGTCAAGGCGCCGCATCTCGGCTTCAATCCAGGCCTCGACTTCACGCATCAGCTCGTCAGGCTGGCGGCCCGCGCTGGGAATCGGCTTGCCAATCGAAATATCCACAATACCCGGTTTTTTGATAAAGGCCTTGCGCGGCCAGCACTTGGCGGATGTGACGGCCACCGGAATCACAGGCGCGCCGGTTTCAATGGCCAGCCGGGTGCCGCCCGATTTATAAACGCCTTTTTGGCCGCGTTCAATTCGCGTGCCTTCAGGAAACATGATGACCCACACGCCTTGTGCCATCAGGCGTTTGCCCTGCTCTACCACTTTGGTAAAAGCCTGGGCACGCTGGCTGCGGTCAATATGAATCATGTCCATGCGGCTCATGGCCCAGCCGAAAAACGGCACATACAGCAGTTCTTTTTTAAACACAAAGGCCAGCGGATGCGGCATCAGGGTGACCATTGAAAACGTCTCCCAGGTGCTTTGGTGCTTGACCAGCAGCACGCAGGCGCCGAGTTCGTCCTTGGGCAGGTTTTCCATACCCGTTACCCGGTTTTGAATGCCCAAAATGACCGTGCCACCCGTCACCGCCAGGCGCAGCCAGCCCGCGCACATCCAGTACACCTGCGTGCTGGTGCCCACTATCGAGAAAACCAGCACGGCCAGCGCCCACGGAATCACCGTCAGGGCCATCCACAGCATATGAAGAATTGATCGGATCAGGGGCATGTAGACGCTTTCGGGTAACGGTGTGAGTTGAAGTGGTGAAAGAGCAGGCTCAAACCATGAATTTAAGGCAATTTATGCTCTGTGCCCAATGAGAACGGGCATACTTAGCTATCATTTTTATACTGCCACCTGCACGGGCCGGGTGCCGCGCTCCAGCATAAAGTCAACAAATGCCGACAAATCCTGGTGAAAGAAGGTGCCAAATGGCAAACCATCAGGCTGACCGCCAGCGCGGTATTGCAGCGACTTGCCGGTCAAAACCAGGTGCGGCTCGCAACCCGCCGCAGCGCCGGCCTGTAAATCGCGCAATGAATCGCCAGCAGTTGGCACGCCTTTGAGTGGCACCCCAAAACGGGCTCCAATCTGCTCAAACAAGCCTGGCAGCGGTTTGCGGCAATTGCAGCTTTCTTCAGGGCTGTGCGGGCAATAAAACACCGCATCCACCCGCCCACCCACAGCCGCCAGCATTTTGTGCATTTTGGCGTGCATGGCATTGAGCGATGCCACATCAAACAGCCCGCGGCCCAGCCCCGACTGGTTGGACGCAATCACCACATGCCAGCCCGCATGGTTAAGCCGGGCAATCGCCTCCAGAGCCCCGGGCAGCGGCATCCACTCTTCAGGCGTTTTGACGAAATCGTCACTGTCAGAGTTGATGGTGCCGTCGCGGTCTAGGATGACGAGTTTCATGGTTTTAGCTCGCTTAGCTGGCCAGTTTGGACAAATCCGCCACCCGGTTCATGGCGGCATGCAGCGTGGCCAGCAAGCCAAGACGGTTCAGGCGCAGGTCCATCTGCTCGGCATTGACCATCACGCCGTTAAAAAAGTCATCGACTGGCGCACGCAGCGCGGCAAGGGTTTGCAGCGATGCGGTGTAGTCGCCTGCTTCAAACTGGGCGTTGGCTTTGGGAACCACGTCCCTGACTGAGGCGTAAAGGGCAATTTCAGCCGGTTCAGCCAGCAGTACTTCGCTGACATGTGCGTCTACCGCATCGCCTTTTTTAAGGATATTGCTGATGCGTTTGTTGGCTGCGGCTAGGGCTGGCGCTTCGGGCAGGGCCGCGAAGGCGCGGACTGCGGCCAGGCGTTTGGCGACATCGCCGAGGCGCTGGGGTTTGAGGGCCAGTACGGCTTCGACTTCCTGGACGCTGTAGCCCTGATCACGCAGGGAGCCTGCGAGGCGGTCGTAAATGAACTCCACCAACGCGTCCGGCGTGCCGGCAATCTTGTCGCCAAAAACCGGCATGGCGCCTTTGACGAGGCCCATCACGCCGACAGGCAAGTCCTTTTCAACCAGCATGCGGATCACGCCCAGCGCATGGCGGCGCAGCGCAAACGGGTCTTTATCTCCAGTCGGTAAATTACCAATGCCAAACATGCCGACCAGCGTTTCCAGCTTGTCGGCCAGCGCAACCACCACACCGACCTGATTGCGCGGCAGATCGTCGCCGGCAAAGCGCGGCTTGTAATGGTCTTCTATTGCATCGGCCACCTGGGCATCAAGCCCGTCATTGAGCGCGTAATAACGGCCCATGATGCCCTGCAATTCAGGAAACTCGCCAACCATGTCGGTGACCAGATCGGTCTTGGCGAGCTGCGCGGCCTGGTCGGCTTTTGCCGCCAGCGCATCGCCGCCCAGCTGCTGGCCAATCGCCTTTGCAATCGCCCGCACCCGCTCAACGCGCTCGCCCTGCGAGCCCAGCTTGTTGTGATACACAACCTTGCCCAAACCCTCAACGCGGGATTCAAGCGTCTTCTTGCGGTCCTGGTCAAAAAAGAACTTGGCATCTGCCAGGCGTGGACGCACCACGCGCTCGTTGCCGCCAATGACAAAGCTGGCATCGGTCGGTCTGATGTTGCTGACCACCATGAATTTATTTGTCAGATTTCCAGCGGCGTTCAGTAGAGGAATGTATTTTTGATTCGTCTTCATAGTCAGAATCAAGCATGGCTGCGGTACAACCATGAATTCTTCATCGAATTCACAAACAAGAACGTTTGGACGCTCTACCAATGCAGTTATTTCTTCAACCAAGTTAACGTCCATCAAAGGGTAATGCCCAGCTGGCGCTCGATCTTTTAACTGCGTTTCGATAAGGCTCTTGCGATCCTCAAACGAAGCAATTACAGCCCCATC
>JANOCP010000215.1:0-15192 GCA_031412235.1 Polaromonas sp. | reverse complement strand
TTTGACCACGCCGCGCTATGGCTCAGCCTGGGCGTTGGATTGCTGGTCATGCAGATTGGTGCTTACCTGGTACCCGCCATCGGTACGCAGCAAGCGGCGCTGGTCATTGTTTTGGGCTCCATCCTTGGTGCTGGCCTGCTGGCCTGGACGGCGATGCTGGCCTGCAATAGCGGCCTGTCAAGCGCGGGCCTGATGCACGCCACCTACGGCTCAAGCTTTGCCAAACTGCCGGTTCTGCTCAATATCGTGCAGTTGGTCGGCTGGACGACGTTTGAACTGGTCGTCATGCGTGACGGCACCATGGCCATTGCGCGCCAGGCTGGTGGCTTTACCGGTGCACTGTGGCCACTGGCTGCCACTTTACTGTGGGGTGCCGTGCTGGTCGCCCTGCTGGCGGGCTCCATGGTCACTCTGGTGCGCAGCTTTATTGGCCGCTATGGCCTGCCTCTGGTGATTGCCTCACTTCTGTGGCTGACGTGGCAGTTTTTAGGCAAGGCCAGCGCCCAGGGTTTAAGCGCACTCTGGAATCGCCCCGGAGCAGGCGGCATGAGCACGCTACAGGCGCTTGATCTGGTGATTGCCATGCCGGTATCGTGGCTGCCGCTGGTAGCCGACTTTGCCCGCCATGGCCGCAACGGAAAAACAGCCTTGCGCGGCACATGGCTGGGCTATGCCGTAGCCAATATCTGGTGCTACGCGCTGGGCGTGCTGGTCGCCATCACCACACCCAGCACGGATCTGGTCACCGCCCTGCTGCTTGCCCAAGGCGGTCTGATTGCCCTGGGACTGATTTTGATTGACGAGGTAGACAACGCGTATGGCGACGTCTACTCAGGCGCAGTTGCGAGCCACAGCCTGAAGCCAGGCTGGTCCGTACGGTGCTGGGGCATGCTTGTTGCCGTGCTGTGTACCGCCCTGGCGCTGGTGCTGCCCATGCACAGCCTGGAGCCGTTTTTACTGATGCTCAGCTCGGTCTTTATTCCGCTCTACGGCGTGATTCTGGCGCGGCTGGCCGGCAAGCAGAACCTGGCGGCGCTGGTGACTGAGCGGCAAGTCAACTACAGCGCCGTGCTGATCTGGTTTACAGGCGTGCTCTGCTACCACCTGTGCGCCAACCTGGCCCCAGCTTGGGGAGCCGCCCTGCCGACGCTGGCTTTGACGTTTGTGCTGGCCCGCTTTACCAGTGACAAACCGGTAAAACCCGGTGCACTGGCTTAAACCCTGATCGGATTCAGGCGCATCACCAGCGGCGCGTGGCCATGATTTAGCGGCCCGCTACCCGCGCCCGTACGCACGCCGGCGCCAGCCGTCAGCGCTGCACGTACGAACCGCCGTGCGGCCTCAACAGCTTCAAGCAAGGGCATGCCCAGCGCCAGATGCGCAGCAATTGCAGACGACAGCGTGCAACCCGTGCCGTGCGTATTGGCCGTGTGAATGCGCGTCGCCCGCATCCAGTGCGGTGCGGCGTTTTGCAGCATGAGCAGGTCACTGACCACATCACCGGCCAAATGCCCTCCCTTGAGCAAAACTGCGCGGGCGCCTTTGCCCAAAAGCTCGTGCGCAGCTGCTTCCATGTCCTGCTCGCTGCCGAGCGTGCGGCCCACCAGCAGTGATGCTTCATCAAGATTGGGTGTCACCAGCACTGCCCGGCCAAAAAGCTCCCGCACCAGCGCGGCAATGGCCGGGTTATCAATCAAAACCGCGCCACTGGTAGCCACCATCACCGGGTCAAGCACCACATTGACAAGTGCATGCCGGTCAATCGCCTCAGCCACGGTTTGCACAATGTCAGGCGAATGCAGCATGCCGATCTTGACGGCATCAACGCCAATATCTTCAAGTACGGCATCAATCTGGTCACGCAGCATTTGCGGCGGCACGCCGTGTATGGCGCGTACGCCCGTGGTGTTTTGCGCCGTGAGGGCCGTGATAGCCGTCATGCCATAGCAGCCCAGCGCAGAAAAAGTCTTCAGGTCCGCCTGGACACCAGCGCCGCCACCGCTGTCAGAGCCTGCAATGCTCAGCAGACGCGGATATTCGAATGTGAAAGCTTGATGCATACAGCCATTTTCATCGCAAACTTGCCCCTCATCCAAGTCGTAAAAGGCACCAATGTGCTCAAACTGTGAGCCTTCCAGCAACTCACACGACGAATACTGGCGTGTAGAAGGCGGTTTCTCGCCTAATCAGCCAATAAAAGCGCATAATCTGAGGGTTCGGGTAATTAGCCCGCACAGGTAGGTGATCGGTCAGTTTCGCGCGCTACGGCGGTACTTTTGGGTTTGTTGTGCTTTCGGGACCCCATCGCTTTTTGTTTTATGTGTTTTTGAGGAGTCCTTAATGGGCAACAAACTTTATGTCGGCAACCTGCCGTACACCGTCCGCGACGAAGACTTGCAACAGTCTTTCGGCGAATTTGGTTCCATCACCAGCGCTAAAGTCATGATGGAGCGCGATACCGGTCGTTCCAAAGGCTTCGGTTTTGTCGAGATGGGTAGCGATGCCGAAGCTCAGGCAGCTATTGCCGGCATGAACGGCCAGTCACTCGGTGGCCGTGCCATCACTGTGAATGAAGCCCGTCCGATGGAAGCTCGTCCTCCACGTACTGGCGGCTTCGGCGGCGGCGGTGGTTATGGCGGCGGCGGTGGCGGCGGTGACCGTTCCGGTGGCGGCGGCTACGGCGGCGGCGGCGGTGGTCGCTCTGGCGGCGGCGGCGGCTACGGCGGCGGCGGCGGCGGTGGTGGACGCGGCGGCTATTAAGCTCTCGTAAACTTTTCTTCAGCTTTGCGCTGAAGACGCATCAAAGGCTTCAAGATTTCGGTTTTGAAGCCTTTTTGTATTTCGGCGTTAGCCGGTAACGGTCTCGACCGAAAGCTCATGAGGATTGCTTGCAATACGCAATTTACTGCAGACGACTCGTTGTCCACAGCTTCCAGCAGTGATCAAGGTCATATGGCGTAAACATTGGCGAGTTTTTGAGTTGAAAAAGAAAAAAGGACTTGCACCTACGTGCAAGCCCTTTTATTTTTTGGCTCCTCGACCTGGGCTCGAACCAGGGACCTACGGATTAACAGTCCGGCGCTCTACCAACTGAGCTATCGAGGAATACAGCCTCAGATTATAGCGTCTAAACTTTGCCTTTTTAGCCCTTGCGCCAATGCGATTAGATTTATACGCAGCGAGTGTCGGCCTAAAAGGGGCCTCGGCTACGATGGATATATGAATGCTAGCCATTATTTGCGCCCCTCGCAATATCAAGATCACGGCGATGGGGCCGGCGTTCAATGAAAAAACCGCAACGCCGCCTGCCCTGGCTCGATGCAGGGGAAGATTTTCCACCGGTCGGTAGCGCCTGGGGTCAAATGGATCCGGCGCCGGGTTTGCTGGCCACTGGCGGGAGTCTGGACGTTGCGACGCTCGTTCAGGCTTATTCGCAAGGAATCTTTCCGTGGTTTGGCGAAGGCCAGCCAACACTGTGGTGGAGCCCTGACCCGCGTATGGTGCTAGAGCCACACAACTTCAAAATACACAGGTCTTTGCGCAAGAGCCTTGTCGCTTTTGCGAATGATCCGCTGTGTCAAATACGCTTTGATCACAGCTTTGACAGCGTCATCAAGGCATGCGCCCGCAAACCGCGCAATGGCCAACCGGGTACGTGGATATTGCCAGATATGATTACGGCCTACAGCGAACTGCACAAGGCCGGCCATGCACACAGTATTGAAACTTGGGTGGGCGGTGAATTGGTTGGCGGGCTTTACTGCGTAAACCTGGGTGGTATGGTGTTTGGCGAGTCGATGTTTTCGGACCGTGCTGACGCGTCGAAAATCGCGTTGGCGGCACTTGTATCTTTTTGCGTGGCTCATGGCATCAAAATGATTGATTGCCAGCAAAACACGTCTCATCTGGCATCGCTGGGAGCGTGTGAAATCAGCCGTCATGACTTCGTGGCAAATATCACCACAACCATCGTGAATGCTGCTCCAAAGTGGCATTTTGAGCCCGTATACTGGAATGAAATCCTGCCAGCCAAGACGACACTACCGTGACGCACCTTAAAGACCTGCCACTACAAACTCTGCAGTTTTACGCTACTGCACCCTACCCGTGCAGTTACCTGCCGGGCAAGCAGGCCAGGTCGCAGGTTGCGACGCCAAGCCACCTGATTCATAACGACGCCTACTCTGAACTGGTGGCCAACGGCTTCAGGCGTAGCGGCATGTTTACCTATCGTCCCTATTGCGATGGCTGCCAGGCATGTGTGCCACTGCGCGTACCGGTCAAGACCTTCAAGACCAACAAGAGCCAGCGCCGGGCACTGGGTCGCCATCAGTCACTACAGGCGCGCGTTCTCAAGCTGTGCTTCGTACCAGAGCACTACCAGCTCTATTTACGTTACCAAAATGGCCGGCATGCTGGCGGTGGCATGGACCATGACAGCATTGACCAATACACCCAGTTTTTGCTGCAAAGCCGGGTGAATTCACGGCTGGTTGAGTTCAGGGAAACCCTGCCCAATGGCGAGGCTGGCGCACTCAAGATGGTGTCGATTCTGGACGTGCTCGAGGACGGCATTTCTGCGGTCTACACCTTTTATGAGCCCGATGCGGGGGCCAGTTACGGCAGCTATGGCGTACTTTGGCAAATCGATCAGGCCAAACGCCTGAACCTCCCCTATGTCTACCTGGGATACTGGATCGCCAAAAGCCCCAAGATGAGCTACAAGGCGGGTTTCAGGCCGCATGAAATACGTATAAACGAACGGTGGATGGCATCGGCTGATGATTCAGTAGATGCAGTGTGATTTCACAGGGTAAAATTTCAAGCAGAAAGCCTGCCCATGAAAAAACCTGCGTCTACGCTTCCAGCAACACCCACCGTACAGGTTATTGAACGAATGTTCACTTTGCTGGACATTCTGGCGAACCGTGAAGAAGCCATGTCGCTCAAAGAGATCAGTGAAAAATCTGGTCTGCATCCGTCTACCACTCACCGCATATTGAACGACCTTGCCACCGGGCGCTTTGTCGATCGGCCGTTGGCAGGAAACTACCGGCTGGGCATGCGCCTGCTGGAGCTGGGCAACCTGGTCAAGGCGCGTCTTAACGTACGTGACGCTGCCTTGCTTCCCATGCGAGAGCTGCACAAGCTGACGCAACAACCCGTGAACCTGAGCATGCGCCAGGGTGATGAGATCATTTACGTTGAGCGCGCCTACAGCGAGCGATCTGGCATGCAGGTGGTACGTGCCATTGGTGGCCGGGCCCCGCTGCATTTAACGTCTGTGGGCAAGCTGTTTTTGGCTTTTGATGACCCACAGCGCCTGCGTTCCTACGCCACACGCACCGGGCTATCGGGCCAGACGCGCAACAGCATTACCCAATTGCCGGTACTGGAGCGCGAGCTGTCAAAAGCCCGTCAATACGGCATCGCGCGCGACAACGAAGAACTGGAGCTAGGTGTACGCTGCATGGCGGCAGGCATTTACGACGACCAGAACTCTCTGGTGGCAGGCCTGTCAATTTCAGCGCCAGCTGACAGACTGGAAGAACATTGGTTGCCCAAGTTGCAGGCGACGGCTAACACGATTTCAGCGGCACTGGGCTACAAACCGAGATGACAAGAATACGTGGACTTAGTCCTCGTAACTTTCGCATGGTTCGCTACTAATTTAGCAGCAAAAACTTAGCCGTTGACCTGCTTGATGGGCGAGTGGATCAACATCTTGTTTGCGCCTACCGGGTTTGATTCAACCCAGCGGCGAACGCGTTCCGCGTCGCCAAGACGGCTCAGTTTGCCGGCAGAATCAAGAAACACCATGATCAGTTTACGGCCTGCAATTTTGGTTTGCATGACCAGGCATTGACCAGCCTCTGAGATATAGCCGGTTTTTTGCAACCCGATTTCCCATTCCGGATTTTTGACCAGCCGGTTTGTATTGTTGTACTGCAGGGTTCGACTGCCCACTGCCACCTGATAACCCGGCGAAGTTGTCAACTCGCGCAGTACGGAGTCGCTGTGGGCGGCGTTTACCAGAGTGGCCAGATCCTGCGCGCTGGACTGATTGCGGCTGGACAAGCCTGTGGGCTCGACATAGTTGGTGTCGTTCATACCCAGTAACTTTGCCTTTGCATTCATCAGACTCACAAAAACCGGCAAACCGCCCGGATAGGTGCGACCCAGAGCATGCGCAGCGCGGTTTTCGCTCGACATCAATGCCAGGTGCAAAAGTTCACCACGCGTTAGCGATGTACCCACCTTGAGTCGTGAGCGGCTGCCTTTTTCGGTGTCTACGTCGTCTTGCGTTACCGTAATGACTTCGTCCATGGGCAGCTTGGCACCGCTGACGATAACTCCGGTCATGAGCTTGGTCAGCGATGCAATCGGCAACACCGCATGATCGTTTTTGCTGAACAGGACTTCGCGGGTATCCTGATCAATTACCAGGGCTACGCTGGACTTTAAGTCGAGTGAATCCTGAGCACCATGCAGGCCTGCAATTTGGCCAAAAGAAGGTTTGGCTGGAACGACAACGCGAACAATGGACTTGCGCCTTACGCCGGTTACAAACTGTGCGCTCTTGCGCGTCTTGATGGCTTTCGAACCGGCAGATGTTTTTGCGAGGTGATTTTTCTTGACCACTGCTTGCCTGGCAGTTGCTGAGTTTGCAACCGGAACGGCCAGTGCTGTAAATAATGCCAAAACACCAGCGATTTTTAATGCGCGATTCAAAATCAGATTAGGCATGGTGTGTGGCTTGATTGTTGGCTGCAGTTTGAGGCGGTGGCTGGAGTGTATACAAATAGAAAAAGTCACGCAATATCAAAAACTTGCGTGACTTTCCTAAAAATGCACTTAATTGACAGCGTTTACACACCATAAAGGCTGAGAACAGCATGAAACTGTTCCAAGTCATTGAATTTAAACACTTTATTTGATGACAAAAGTTGTCACCCTTGTGCAGCCACGCGGTCAGCTTTACTTTGAAGTTTGTTTAGAGCACTAAGATAAGCCTTGGCTGAAGCGACCACGATGTCGGGGTCGGAGCCCACGCCATTGACCACCCGGCCACTATTTTGTAACCGTACTGTTACCTCACCCTGGCTTTCTGTAGACCCGCTTATGGCATTAACGGAGTAAAGCACCATCTCGGCACCGCTTTTCACGAGTGACTCTATGGCCTTCAGGGATGCATCTACCGGGCCATTGCCGTCTGACTGGCCGTTGACCTCTTTTCCCAGCACGGTAAACACTACGCTGGCCTGCGGGCGTTCGCCGGTTTCGCTATGCTGCGACAGAGACACGAAACTGTACTGTTCAGCAGCATGGTTGACGCTTTCATCACTGACCAGCGCCAGAATGTCTTCGTCAAAGATGTCGCTCTTGCGATCAGCCAGCTCTTTGAACCGGGCAAAGGCGCTGTTGATGTCGGCTTCACTTTCCATCGCAACGCCAAGCTCCTGGAGGCGCTGCTTGAAAGCGTTGCGACCACTGAGTTTGCCCAAAACAATTTTATTAGCACTCCAGCCCACGTCTTCGGCCCGCATGATTTCATAGGTGTCACGCGCCTTGAGCACTCCGTCCTGGTGGATCCCAGAGGCATGCGCGAAAGCATTTGCACCAACAACAGCCTTGTTGGGTTGCACCACAAAGCCAGTGGTCTGGCTGACCATGCGGCTGGTCGCCAGAATGTGCTTTGCATCGATATTCAAATCAAGATTGAAGTAATCCTTGCGGGTCTTGACCGCCATGACGATTTCCTCCAGGCTGCAGTTGCCGGCCCGCTCACCCAGACCGTTGATGGTGCACTCGACCTGCCGCGCACCGCCAATCATGACTCCAGCCAGCGAATTGGCCACGGCCATGCCGAGATCATTGTGGCAGTGCACAGACCACACGGCCTTGTCACTGTTGGGAATTCGCTCGCGCAGGTTTTTAATGAAGTGGCCATACAGCTCGGGAATGGCATAGCCTACTGTGTCGGGCACGTTGATGGTGGTTGCGCCTTCAGCAATTACCGCTTCGAGCACACGGCACAAAAAATCCGGATCAGACCGGTAGCCATCTTCGGGACTGAACTCGATGTCACCCATCAGGTTGCGGGCGAAGCGCGTCGAAAGCTTTGCCTGCTCGAACACTTCATCTGGCGTCATACGCAGCTTCTTTTCCATATGCAGTGCGCTGGTGGCCAAAAACAAATGCAGGCGACCGGAGGCAGCTGGCCTCAATGCCTCTGCAGCCCGCGAAATATCGCGGTCATTGGCGCGGGCGAGTGAGCAGACGGTTGAATTTTTGATGACTTCTGCAATCGCCTTGACGCATTCAAAGTCACCGTTGGAGCTGGCCGCAAAACCTGCCTCAATCACATCAACCTGCAGCCGCTCCAGCTGGCGGGCGATGCGCAGTTTCTCGTCGCGCGTCATGGAGGCGCCGGGCGACTGCTCGCCATCGCGCAAAGTGGTGTCAAAAATAATCAGTTTGTCTGACATGTGGCTTCCTTTATTTGTGGGCTTGGCTGTGATTGTGCACGGCTCTTTTCAATAGCCTGGGCACGTTGAAGGCCCGAAATGATGGCCTTGAGTGACGCTGAAACAATATTGGCGTCGATACCCACACCAAATACAGTTTGCTGGCCAACGCGCAACTCCAGATAGGCAACTGCCTGGACATGTGCTCCAGAACCGATGGCGTGCTCATGGTAGTCAAGTACGCGCACATTCTGGCCAGTTGCGCTGCTCAAACCGTCGACAAAAGCGTCAATTGGCCCGGTGCCAGCCCCGTTAATATTAAAGCTGCGGCCAGCTACGTCAACATCGGCCGTGAGCGTGACCTGCTTTCCATTATTACCGCCTGCTTCGGCCAGAATCTGATGAAGCGGCGCGGCTATGTCATGCACGGCGTACTCACGCTCAAACAGCGCGTACAGGTCTTGCGCCGTTAATTCCTTGCCGGTGGCGTCCATCACGGTTTGAACCACCTGACTGAACTCAATTTGCAGGCGGCGCGGAAGTTCAAGGCCGTATTCGCTCTCAAGCAGGTAAGAAATACCGCCCTTGCCCGACTGGCTGTTCACACGAATCACAGCTTCATAGCTGCGCCCCAGGTCTTTGGGATCGACGGGCAGATAGGGCATATCCCAAATGTCGGCCTCCTTGCGAGCCGCAAAAGCTTTTTTGATGGCGTCCTGGTGCGAGCCTGAGAACGAGGTGTAGACCAGATCGCCAGCATACGGGTGGCGCGGATGTACGGGCAACTGGTTGCAATGCTCCACTGTACGGCGGATTTCGTCAATGTCAGAAAAGTCAAGGCCGGGGTCAACGCCCTGGCTGTAAAGATTGAGAGCCACATTGACCAGGTCAAGATTGCCTGTACGCTCGCCATTGCCAAAGAGGCACCCTTCAAGGCGGTCTGCACCTGCCATCACTGCAAATTCGCCAGCGGCGGTACCGGTGCCACGGTCATTGTGTGGGTGCACCGACAGCACGATGGCATCACGCCGCGCAAGATGGCGATGCATCCATTCAATCATGTCGGCAAAAATATTGGGCGTGGAGTGCTCAACCGTCGACGGCAAATTGATAATGCACTTGTTCTGGGATGTGGGTTGCCAGACATCAGTGACGGAATCGACAACCCGTATTGAAAATGCCAGCTCAGTGCCTGAAAACATTTCTGGCGAATACTGGAAAGTCCAGTGCGTATCAGGCTGGCTGGCGGCAAGCTTTTTGAACAGTTTTGCCTGGCTTGTAGCCAGTTCGACAATACCGTCTTCATCCAGTCCCAGCACTACTTTGCGCATGACAGGCGCGGTGGCGTTATACAAGTGCACGATGGCGCGCCTGGCACCTTGCAGCGCTTCAAAGGTCCGGCGAATCAGCGACTCGCGCGCTTGGGTCAGCACCTGAATCGTCACGTCGTCGGGGACCAGGTTTTCATCAATAAGTTTGCGCAAAAAGTCAAATTCGACCTGTGACGCCGACGGAAAACCGACTTCAATCTCCTTAAAACCAATAGCCACCAGCAGCTTGAACATGCGCAGTTTTCGCGGAATGTCCATGGGCTCGATCAGTGCCTGGTTGCCGTCACGCAGATCGACGCTGCACCACACGGGCGGACGCGTCAGGACCGCATCTGGCCAGGTCCGGTCTGCAAGATGCACAAGGGGAAAGGCGCGGTACTTAGTGGCAGGATTCTTCAACATGAACGGGTTCTCTCGAATTTATAGACAGACGTTAAACCAGCAACCCGAAACAAAAACGGCCCGTTGCTGGTGCAAACGGGCCGTGGAATTTAGGTTACGCGTACGCTACCGTCTCCGCCCGTTGGCAGATAGCAGTAGTGCTAGCGAGATGTGTTTCATGGGAATGAATATAGCACAGCTTATTTGTGCAGGCCACGCTCGTCAGGCTCGTCGGTCGATGTGGAGATAACGCTGGTCTGCACCCCCTTGGCCTTGCGCCAGCCGTAAACCACATAACCCGAAAAGCCATAAATGACGAACAGGCTGAACATCACCGTAGGTGGATCAATGTTGATAACAGCAATACCGAGAGCAATTAAAACTATAACGGCAAACGGAACACTACGCTTCATGCTCACATCCTTGAAGCTGTAAAACGGTACGTTTGTTACCATGGTGAGCCCGGCGTAAAGCATAAGTGCAAAAGTAATCCAGCGCACTTCGAGACCACTTACGCCGGCCTCTGTCATCAACCAGATAAAACCAGCCACCAAAGCAGCAGCGGCCGGTGAAGGCAAGCCTTGAAAGAAGCGCTTGTCAACAACCGCCGTATTGACGTTAAACCGTGCCAGTCGCAAGGCAGCGCAGGCGCAATAAACAAAAGCACCAATCCAGCCCCAGCGGCCCAGGCTGGTCAGGGCCCACACATAGGCAATCAATGCAGGCGCTGCACCAAAAGACACCATGTCAGACAGCGAATCCATCTGCTCACCAAATGCGCTCTGGGTATTGGTCATACGGGCGACCCGACCATCAAGGCTGTCCAGCACCATGGCACAGAACACGCCAATCGCGGCCTGGTCGAACCGGCCATTCATGGCCATCACAATGGCGTAAAAGCCACCGAACAGCGCAGCCAGCGTGAACAGGTTGGGCAATATATAAATGCCTTTGCGGCGCTTGCGCACCACCACGTCCTGGTCGGTGGCCGGATCTGTTGAAGAGGCCTGTTCGCCATCATGCATAAAAATACTCCTGAAGCAGGGACTGAGGATACCAAATCAAGTCTGTCTGAAGAATTAAAAAGCCGCGCAAGAACTTTGCGCGGCTTCATGCAGGACAGAACCCTGCAGTCCCGACTTTTAACGGCGTACCCGCAACTTAATTTCGCGTCTGGTCAACCAGCTTGTTTTTGGCAATCCATGGCATCATTGCGCGCAGCTGGCTACCGACTTTCTCAATCGAATGCTCGGCTGTCAGGCGGCGACGCGCGGTCATGCTTGGGTAGTTGGTGCGACCTTCGGAGATAAACATCTTGGCGTATTCACCACTCTGAATGCGCTTGAGCGCGTTTTTCATGGCAACGCGTGATTGCTCGTTAATGACTTCAGGCCCGGTCACGTACTCACCGTATTCCGCATTGTTGGAAATCGAATAGTTCATGTTGGCGATGCCGCCTTCGTAGATCAGATCGACGATGAGTTTCAGCTCGTGCAGGCATTCAAAGTAGGCCATCTCAGGCGCGTAACCAGCTTCGACGAGCGTCTCGTAACCCATCTTGATGAGTTCAACCGCGCCGCCGCACAGCACGGCTTGCTCGCCGAACAGGTCAGTCTCGGTTTCTTCCTTGAAATTGGTTTCAATGATGCCGGCCTTGCCGCCACCGTTGGCCATGGCATAGCTCAGCGCCAGATCACGGGCTTTGCCCGATTTGTCCTGGTGAATCGCCACCAGGTGCGGCACGCCGCCACCCTGGGTGTAGGTGTTGCGCACGGTGTGGCCAGGAGCCTTGGGAGCAACCATCCAGACGTCGAGGTCACCACGTGGCACGACCTGGTTGTAGTGCACGTTAAAGCCGTGGGCGAAGACCAGCGATGCACCTTGCTTGGCATGCGGCTCAACATTGTTTTTGTAGACGCCGGCGATGTCTTCATCGGGCAACAAGATCATCACGACGTCAGCTGCCTTGACAGCGTCGTTGACTTCCATGACGTTCAGGCCGGCCTTGCCGACCTTGTCCCATGAAGCGCCGCCTTTGCGCAAGCCGACCACGACCTTGACTCCGCTGTCGTTCAGATTTTGCGCGTGGGCATGACCCTGGCTGCCGTAACCAATAATGGCCACAGTTTTGCCTTTGATCAGGCTAAGGTCGCAGTCTTTGTCGTAATAAACTTTCATCTTCTTCTCCTAAATAATCACTAAAAATAAAACAGCCAGGAAACTTGAAATAATTGATGCCTAGACGCGCAAAATGCGTTCGCCGCGCCCAATTCCGCTGGAACCGGTGCGTACAGTTTCCAGAATGGCGCTGCGGTCAATGGCCTCCAGAAACGCGTCGTTCTTAGACTGATCGCCAGTGAGCTCAATGGTGTAACTTTTCTCTGTCACATCAATAATCCGCCCGCGGAATATATCAGCCATACGCTTCATCTCTTCGCGCTCTTTGCCTACCGCCCTCACCTTGACCATCATCAGTTCGCGCTCGGTGTATGCACCCTCGGTCAGGTCAACCACCTTCACGACTTCAATCAGGCGGTTTAGATGCTTGGTAATTTGTTCAATGACGTCGTCAGAACCACTGGTTTGAATGGTCATGCGTGACAGTGTCGGGTCTTCGGTGGGGGCAACCGTCAGACTCTCGATGTTGTAGCCACGGGCTGAAAATAAACCCACTACACGGGAAAGGGCACCGGGCTCGTTTTCCAGCAAAACTGCAATGATGTGTTTCATATAAGTGTGACTCCTCTTTTCGCTGCCCTCCCCTGCGCACGGTAATGCGCAGGCTTGGCAGGCAATAGATTCATCAATAAAGATAAAGGTAACGCTATTAAATCAATAGCGACTTATGCCCATAATCATTGGGCAAAGAACATGTTTAACTATAAATCCTCGGATCCGAGCAGCATTTCATTGATTCCCTTGCCCGCCTGCACCATGGGGAACACGTTTTCAGTCGGATCGGTACGGAAGTCCATAAACACCGTACGATCTTTCAGCTTGCGTGCTTCGCGCAGCGCGGGTTCGACGTCTTGCGGTTTTTCAATAAGCATGCCGACGTGGCCGTAAGCTTCAGCCAGTTTGACGAAGTTCGGCAGCGCATCCATATAGCTGTGGCTATAGCGGCCTTCGTAGTCAAACTCCTGCCACTGGCGAACCATGCCGAGGTAGCGGTTATTGAGCGACACAATCTTGATCGGCGTGTTGTACTGCAAGCAGGTTGAGAGCTCCTGAATACACATCTGCACCGAACCCTCGCCAGTAATGCAAAACACTTCCGAGTCGGGCTTTGCCAGCTTGATACCCATGGCATAGGGAATACCCACGCCCATGGTGCCAAGACCACCAGAGTTGATCCAGCGGCGCGGTTCGTCAAACTTGTAGTACTGCGCAGCCCACATCTGGTGCTGGCCCACATCAGACGTGATGTAAGTGTCAGCGTCCTTGGTCATGTTCCACAGTGTTTCAACCACATACTGCGGCTTGATGACGTCACTGCTACCCATGCTGTATTTCATGCAGTCGCGCTTGCGCCAGCCTTCAATGGTGTCCCACCAGCCGCCCAGTGCGCCGACATCGGGCTTGAGGCCGGATTCTTTAATCATGGCGACCAGCTCAGTCAACACATCCTTGACGTCACCCACAATTGGAATATCAACCTTGACCCGCTTCGAAATACTCGAGGGGTCAATGTCAATGTGAATGATCTTGCGTTCGTTTTGCGCAAAATGCTTGGGATTTCCAATCACGCGGTCGTCAAAACGTGCACCGACAGCCAACAGCACGTCGCAATTCTGCATGGCGTTGTTGGCTTCGTACGTGCCGTGCATACCAAGCATGCCGAGGAATTTTTTATCACTGGCCGGGTAAGCACCCAGACCCATCAGTGTGTTGGTGCAGGGGTAGCCGAGCATGTCGACAAGGGTACGCAACTCGGCGGATGCATTACTGAGCAACACGCCACCGCCGGTATAGATGTAGGGCCGCTTGGCGGTCATCAGCAATTGCAGGGCTTTGCGAATCTGCCCGCCGTGGCCTTTGCGCACCGGGTTGTAGCTGCGCATTTCGATGCTTTGCGGGTAGCCCGTATATGCCACTTTATTGAAAGACACGTCTTTAGGTATATCAATGACTACCGGGCCAGGCCGGCCACTGCGTGCGATGTGAAAAGCCTTTTTCATCGTCTCGGCGATGTGTTTGGCGTCTTTTACCAAAAAATTGTGTTTAACGATGGGGCGTGTAATGCCCACGGTGTCGCATTCCTGGAAAGCATCCAGGCCAATGGCGTGCGTGGGCACCTGACCCGTGATGATGACCATCGGGATGCTGTCCATATAAGCGGTGGCAATGCCGGTGATGGCATTTGTCACGCCTGGGCCGGAAGTCACCAGCGCAACGCCGACGTCACCGGTAGCACGCGCATAACCGTCAGCGGCATGTACCGCTGCCTGCTCATGTCGCACCAGCACGTGCTGTATGGTGTCCTGCTTATAAAAAGCGTCGTAAATGTGCAATACCGCACCACCCGGATAACCCCAGATGTACTGAACGCCTTCGGCCTGAAGCGCCTTGACAAGGATTTCTGCGCCACGCAGATCCTGAGAATTTGAGACCGAATGAGAGTTTGCAGACGCTGCTGCGGCGGAAGCGATTTCCGCTTTGGAGATTTCCATGATGAACCTTTGTGAATTTCTCTAACGAAATACCTTGGGTGCCTCTTCGCTGGCTCTTGTGAAGCAGCGTCGAGACTTTGGGCCAAAACCATAAGCAGAAACATAATCTGCCGAGTCATGACCCGTTTGCCTTTTGAATTGCAAGCCGTATTATGACATTTCACATTGGGCGGCAGATGGCTAACCTGCCGCTCGGCTAAAGGCCTGGGCAGCGATGCGATAATTTTAAGTCGGGACACCTAATAATTACAACGCTGGACAAAACCGGATACCCATACCGTTGGCAACTGAACAAGAACTTTCTGACTTCCTGAAAAGCGTTGAAAAACGGGCTTTCAAGAG
>JANOCP010000214.1:0-8752 GCA_031412235.1 Polaromonas sp. | reverse complement strand
TTTGTAGTCTTGCTGACCATGTGGACCGAGTCGTAGCCTTGCACTCCCCACATACGAAGTGTGTTTTCGGGCTTGGTGAACCTGGAGTTTTCGTTACCGGCAATAACAATACACGGGATCGAATCGGCCCAGGCGGACATCACTCCGGTAACGCCGTTGGTAGAACCTGCGCCGGTTGTCAACAGCGCCGCCGAAAGCTTGCCATGCGTGCGGTAGTAGGTTTGTACTGCCATGCAGGCTGCCTGCTCGTGATGTACGCAAACAATTTCGGTATAACCGTGGCGCGAAATGGCGTCAAATAAGTGCACATTGCCGGCACCAATAATTCCAAACGCATGCCTGATTTCAAGTCGCTCAAGCTCCCGTGCAATCAATTCGCTGATCTTGACTTTTTCAACTGTCTGAATAGCGCTCATTTAAAACCCCAAACCCAGATAGGCTTCAATCTTGCGCGCCGAATATTCCATCATCTCGTGCGTAAGCGCAGGCTGCACGCCTATCCAGAAGGTGTTGTTCATCACGTTGTCGGTATTCGTCAGATCGCCGCTGATGCGGTATTTCGCACCGACCATATAAGGCTGGCGGGTCAGGTTACCGGCAAACAAAAGGCGCGTGCCGACCTTGTTCTGGTCAAGGTAGGTCAGCAGGTCAAGCCTTGTGACCGGGCAGTTTTCCTTCAGCGTGATCGGAAAGCCAAACCACGATGGGTCAGCGTGTTCAGTCGTTTGCGGCAGGTGTACAAACTCTTCACAGGCTTTCAGGCGTTCTTTCAGGAATGCAAAGTTGTCTTTGCGTGCCTGGATGAATGCGGGGGCTTTTTCAAGTTGCGCCAGGCCGCATGCGGCCTGCATGTCGGTAATTTTCAGGTTGTAGCCCAGGTGGCTATAGGTGTACTTGTGGTCGTAGCCTTCTGGCAGGTCGCCAAGCTTCCAGCAAAAGCGCTTGCCGCAGGTGTTGTCTTTGCCTGGTGGGCAGTAGCAATCGCGGCCCCAGTCGCGAAAGCTCTCCGCAATGACCTTGAGTTCGTCGTGCTTTGTAAATACTGCGCCGCCTTCGCCCATGGTGATGTGGTGTGCCGGGTAAAAGCTCAGCGTACCAATGTCGCCAAAGGTACCGACCATCTGCCCCCTGTAAGTAGTGCCCAGGGCGTCGCAGCAGTCTTCTACCAGCCACAGGTTGTACTTTTTGCAAAGCGCCGTTACGACATCCAGGTTAAAAGGATTGCCCAGCGAATGGGCCAGCATGATGGCCTTGGTCTTGGGCGAAATGGCAGCTTCGATTTTGCTGGCATCAATATTGTGGGTAAGCCTGTCAACGTCCACAAAAACCGGAACGGCGCCAAACTGCAAAATAGGATTGACGGTGGTCGGAAAGCCTGCGGCCACGCCGATAACCTCGTCGCCCTGCCTGATGGCCCTGTCGCCCAGCTTGGGTGAGGTCAGGGTGCTGAAGGCAACCAGGTTGGCTGACGAGCCCGAGTTAACGGTAATCAGGTGTTTGATGCCGATAAAAGCGGCCAGCTTTTTTTCAAATTCGGCGTTGAATCGGCCGGTTGTCAACCAGCCGTCAAGCGATGCCTCGACCATGTATTTAAGCTCTGCCGAGTCCAGAACCTTGCCTGATGGTGGAATTGTGGTCATGCCGGGCATAAAGGGGTCTGCGGCAAGGGCGATAGCTGCGTATTCGTCTACCAGGGCGGCGATTTGCGTTCTGAGGGAGTTGGTTTTTGCGTTTTGCATGAGAAAAAATTAACGGGGTGGGCGGTATGGCAATTTGCTGCGGAATTGGGCTACGAGTCAGGCCGCAGGTACGGCGAGTTCTTGATAGGTTTGAATCTGCCTGAGCGTGACGGCGCGAATGTCGGAGTCCGCAAGGCGTTGCTGATTCCATGTCACGATCATGTCCAGCGCCTTTTCAAGGCGCAGTAGTGGATGCCATTGGAGTCGGCTCCTGGCTTTGGAAATGTCGAGCTTGAGGTAGCTTGCTTCATGCGGGTGCTCGCCTGCATCAGCCTGCCAGCTCGCGCCTTGACCCCATTGAAGTGTGAGCTGTTCTGCAATCCAGCCTACGCTGCGTGCATCGTCATCGTTGGGCCCGAAGTTCCAGCCTTCTGCGAACGCCGGGCCCTGGTTATAGAGGTGCTCTGCAAGCGTCATGTAACCGCGCAATGGTTCCAGCACATGCTGCCACGGGCGAATGGCATGCGGGTTGCGAATGATCGCGGGCCTGCCTGCCTCAAAGGCATTAATCATGTCGGGAATCAGCCGGTCTTTGGCCCAGTCGCCACCGCCAATGACATTGCCTGCCCGCGCAGTAGCCACCGCCACACCATGCTGCGGGTATGCGCGGGAATTAAAAAACGATGACCTGTAGGCAGAGCTGACCAGCTCTGCGCAACCCTTGCTGCTGCTGTAGGGGTCATAGCCACCCATGGGCTCGTTTTCACGATAGCCCCATGCCCATTCGCGGTTTTCGTAGCATTTGTCGGTAGTGACATTGACGACCGCCTTTACGCCAGGTGTCTGGCGCACGGCCTCCAGCAGGTTGACGGTACCCATGACGTTGATGGCATAGGTGTCAACGGGCTGCGCATACGACTCGCGCACCAGCGACTGTGCAGCCATATGGATGACGATTTCTGGCCGCGCCTGCTGCATGGCCTTTTGCAGGCTTTGCAAATCACGGACATCGCCGCTAACCGTGTCCATGCCGCTTGCAACTTTTGCCGAGTCATACAGGCTGGGTGTGGTGGGCGGCGCAAGCGAATAGCCCGTCAAGCTGGCACCCAGGCTTTGCAGCCATATTGATAGCCAGCTACCCTTGAAGCCGGTATGCCCAGTTAAAAAAACGCGCTTGCCGTGCCAGAAACCTGGTGTCATTTCCAGACCTTCCATGGTGCCTGCCCGCTGGCCCAGAGTTCTTCCAGATAGGTTTTGTCGCGCAGTGTGTCCATCGGTTGCCAGAAACCCGTATGTTGAAACGCCGCCAGCTGGCCTTCGTCAGCCAGATGCTCAAGCGGGGAGCGCTCCCACATCGTGCTATCGCCTTCGATGTAGTCGATTACCTCAGGCGACAACACAAAAAATCCCCCGTTGATCATGCCGCCATCACCCTTGGGTTTTTCGCGGAAGCTTCGGACTTTATGCAAATCGAAATCAAGCGCGCCAAAGCGCCCCGGCGGATAGGTTGCCGTCAGCGTGGCCTTGACCTGGCTGGCTTTGTGAAAAGCAATCAAAGCGGTAATGTCGACATCGCTAACGCCGTCGCCGTAAGTGAAGCAGAAAGCCTCTTCGCCTTCCAGGTAAGAGGCCACACGTTTGAGCCTGCCGCCCGTCATGGTGTCATCGCCAGTATTGACCAGCGTGACGCGCCAGGGCTCGGCATGGCGCTGATGTACTTCCATGGCGTTTTTGCTCATGTCAAAAGTCACGTCCGACATGTGCAGAAAATAGTTGGCAAAGTACTCTTTGATGACATAGCCTTTGTAGCCACAGCAGATGATGAAGTCGTTAACACCGTGCGCAGAATAAATTTTCAGGATATGCCAGAGTATGGGCATGCCGCCAATTTCTATCATCGGTTTGGGTTTTGTGTAAGTCTCTTCCGAGATACGTGTTCCCAGGCCGCCGGCGAGGATAACTGCTTTCATTGTCTGGGCCCTGTTTTATAGCTTCTAGTCCGTCGGAGACCGCACTCTACGCATTTGTGTTGCCTGAATCTTCGTCAGGCCCGGATTTTAATCGCTTGGGGATGCGCCTGATGGTCCGTGACCAATTCCAAGACATTCAGCGGTTACTAAGGGTTTGCCCGGGTGCTTGAAGGGTTTGGCGCTTTACGTCAGCATTGTGCAAGTTCAAATCTGCCAGACTGCTTTCTTTTTACTTCTCCTCCCCATGCGACTCCTACTGGTTGAAGACGATGTGATGGTGGCCAGCGGCATCAAGCTGGGTCTGTGCGACGCTGGCTACGCCGTGGACTGGGTGGGCAGCGCCGAGCGGGCCGAGGAGGTGCTGTCTGGCGAAGCCTTCGACGCGGCAATAGTGGATATTGGCCTGCCCAAAGTAGACGGTCTGGAGTTGACCCGCCGTATCAGGCGAAGCGGGCTGACCATGCCGATACTGATACTGACTGCCAGGGACGCCTTGCAGGATCGAGTACAGGGCCTGGACTGGGGCGCTGATGACTACATGGTCAAACCGTTTGAGTTGCCTGAGCTGCTGGCCCGTTTGCGGGCGCTGTTGCGTCGCTCACAGGCGGCAACCAGCGCGCTGTTGAGCTTTGGCGCGCTGGAGCTTGACTCGGCCAACCGCGAAGCCCGCGCCAATGGCCAATTGATAGAGTTGGGCCCGCGCGAGTGGACGGTCATGGAGTATTTGCTGATACACGCGCCAAAACCGGCCAGCAAAGACAAGCTGCTGCAGGCGCTGACTGGATGGGACAAGGAAATCACGCCCAATGCGATTGAGGTTTACATCTCGCGCCTGCGCGGCAAACTTGAGCCCCATGGTATTGCAGTGCGCTCCATTCGCGGTTTTGGTTACCGGCTTGAGCTGCTCGCCAGTGGCGACAACGCTGTAGCGTAATGACGTCGGTAGCCATGAAGTCTGGCTTGCAGCGCAGACTGCTTTTGCTGCTGCTGTTCCCACTGGGCCTTTTTGCGCTGGTCAGCATTTACTTTGACTACCAGACCGCGGGTAATGTTGCCCTGCAAAAAGACCAGCAATTGCTTAGATTGATTCCCTTGCTGGCCGACTCGGTTATTGCACCGGGTTCTGCACAGGACGGTGCTCCCATTTTGTTGCTCGCTCCAGAGATAGAAGGATTCATCAAGAACCGGACAGGCTCAGCCGGGTTTCGAATTTCTGATTCGGCGGGCGGTTTTCTCGCTGGAGAGGCCTGGATCGCAGGCGTATTGCCGCCCACCTATGAGCCCGAGTTTCACAGCATGCAAGACAACGGTGTTACCTACCGTGTCGCAGCGCAGCGCGTGGAGACCACAGCCGGTGAGCTGATTGTGCAGCTGGCGGACGGTTCGGACGCGCGGCAGCAGTGGGTGCGCTCGCTTCTGTTCAAGGTACTGCTGCCCAATCTGATCCTGGTGCTTGCAGCAGGGTTTGCCATTAACTGGGCGGTTACCCGTGCGCTCAGGCCTCTCATGGAGCTCAAGGACGCGGTAGAAAAACGTAGCCCGCGCGACCTGAGTGCTATTGATCCACTGACCACCCCGACGGAGGTGCAGCCGCTGGTCACGGCCCTTAACCGCCTCTTCGGCCTCGTCAACGACCAGGCTGAAGGGCAGCGCCGCTTTGTTGCCGATGCTGCGCACCAGTTGCGTACGCCGCTAGCCGGCTTGCAGGCGCAGGTGGAAGCCTGGGCGCAGGCGGCGCGCACGGCGCAAGGAAAAAACAAGGGGCCGGACGCATCCATCAGCCTGTCGGCGGACAAAATCATCAAACTGCGTACCGCAACCCGACGCACCTCCCAGCTTGCCAACCAGTTGCTGGCCCTGTCGCGCGCAGATGCATCGACTGTCGCCGCGCAGCCGATGCAGCGGGTCGACCTGAAGGACCTGTGTGAGTCTGTTTTGCCGCTTCATCTGGACGCCGCCACGCTCAAGGGCATAGACCTTGGCCTGGAGGCACAGCCTGCGCAGGCCAGCGGTCATGAATGGCTGCTGCGTGAACTGCTGGGTAACCTGCTGGACAACGCAGTCAAATACACGCCGTCCGGCGGCACGGTGACGATTCGATGTGGCCCGGTTGCAGAAGGGGACGGCTCTGGTACGCCAGCCGTCGCGCCCAATGGCAAGGATCCCGCAAACACGCACAAAGATGTTTTCCTTGAGGTGGTGGACGACGGTCCGGGTATTGCCCCCCAGGAGCGTGCCAAAGCCCTGGAGCGCTTTTACCGGGTGCCGGGTACGCAGGGGGAAGGAAACGGTTTGGGCCTGGCAATCGCTGATGAAATCGCCCGTGTGCACCACTCGCACCTTGAGCTGCACTACGCCAGTGATGACAACAAGATCGCAACTCATGGCCGGCGTGGATTGCGGGTACGTCTGAGTTTGTAGCCGGAAAACCAGCAGGCATGGGGCTTGCATGATGCACGAAAACCCGCATGGTTTCGGGCACCGCGCGCCGTGGTGCTGTGCGAAAATCAATTGCAACGATCGTCGTTGTTTTGAAACATTCTTTTGCTTTCCCGATCTGCCAGCGCCAATATTTACGCCCACTTAATCTATGTCTGACCTAGCGCTTGATGCCGAACCGGGACTGCCAATCGCGCCAGCTGTCACACAAGCTGTGGCGCGCAAACGGCCCAAACCAGGCGAGAGACGGGTGCAGATTCTGCAGGCGCTGGCCACCATGCTGGAGCAGCCGGGTGCCGAGCGCATCACTACGTCGGCGCTGGCTGCGCGGCTGGATGTCAGTGAAGCCGCTTTATACCGCCACTTCGCCAGCAAGGCGCAGATGTTTGAAGGCCTGATCGAGTTCATCGAGCAAACCGTCTTTACCCTTGTCAACCAGATCACCGAGCGAGAGCTTGATCCCGCTGTGCGGACCCGTAAACTGGTAGTGATGGTGCTCCAGTTCGGCGAGAAAAACCCCGGCATGACCCGCGTCATGGTGGGCGACGCGCTGGTGATTGAAAACGACCGCCTGCAGGAGCGGATGAACCAGTTTTTTGACAAACTTGAAGCCAGCCTCAAGCAAGGCCTGCGCGACGCAGCTTCTGCCGGTGGCTTGGCAACACCCACGCTTGAGGCTCAGGTCAGGGCATCTGTGGTTGTGGCGTTTATGGTGGGCCGCTTGCAGCGCTTTGCCCGCTCGGGCTTCAAGCGCCTGCCTTCTGAGCATCTTGATGCCAGCCTGGCCACCATCCTGGCCTGATGCTGGCTTGACTCGGGTTTGAGTACAAGAGTCAATTGCTATCAATAGCATAGCTACATAAAGCCGTATTTATTGGGCTACGGGTACTTTTCGTCTAAAAAATGCCTTTAAACTGCCCGCCCGCGTTGGTTTGACCCCGCAACCAGGCCTCAAACCACCACGCCCACTTTAGCCGCCGCGTCCACTATTTCCTGCCAGGTTTGCGGATCAAGTTCAATGCCGTCACGCTCGCGTTGCAGGCGTGCTGCACGTTCAGGCTCACCGGCAATTTGTACTGTGCCAAAGCCCTCTGCAGGCGGACTTTGCCTGAGCCAGTCGACAAAGCTCAGCGCATCTGCCTCAAATGCGGCCTGGGTGCCGAGTTTTGCCGGGTCAATCAATATCGTCAGCATGCTGTTGGTTACTGCCCGGCCCTCGTGCGTGGGCGCATGCCAGGTGCCGCCGCCCGTGAGCGCACCGCCCAGCAGCTCGCAGGCAACAGCCAGGCCGTAACCTTTGTGTTCGCCAAAGGGCATCAGTGCACCAAACAGGCCATTGGCTTGTGGCACCACCACGACACCTGGCTGGGTCGTAGGCTTGCCGCGCTCGTCCATCAGCAAGCCTGGGGCTACCTGCTTGCCCTGGTTATGGGCAACGCGCATCTTGCCCTGGGCCACGCGACTTGTCGCAAAATCAAGTATGAAAGGGTCCCGCCCGGCAAGCGGGATGCCTATACAGCAGGGGTTGGTGCCATAGCGGCCATCAGATCCGCCCCAGGGAGCCACCACAGGGCGACTCATGACATTGACAAAGTGAATCGAGACCAGCCCTTGCGCGACTGCCATCTCGGCAAAGTGCCCGATGCGGCCAAGGTGGTGCGATTCAGCCAGCGCCATGATGCAGCTGCCATGCTGCCTGGCGCGTGCCATGCCAAGCGCCATGGCCTGCGTACCCATGATCTGTCCGTAGCCGCGCTGGGCGTTGAGGGTGAGCATGCTGCCGATGTCCAGCACGGTTTGCAGCGTGGCGTCGGGCTTGAGGCCGCCTTCAAGCACCGCGTCAACATAGCGCGGCAGCATGCCCACGCCGTGCGAGTCGTGGCCACTCAGGTTGGCCATGACAAGATTGTTCGCGACGCTATCAGCTTCTGCTGCTGAGCTACCTGATGCTATAAAAATAGTAGCTGCTTGTAGCCGTAAATATTGGGCAGAGAGGACTTTTTGCATAAACTTTGGCTTGAAAATAAAAAAATGGATTTACAAAGGCATCCCTACATCACCGCGCCGACCTGCCACGGCACAAACTCGTTTTGTCCGTAGCCGTGTGCCTCGCTCTTGCTTTGCGCGCCTGACGCGGTGGCCAGTACCAGCTCAAAAATACGCTGACCCATTTGCTGAATGGACACGCTGCCGTCGATGATCTCGCCGCAGTTGATGTCCATGTCTTCTTCCTGGCGTTGCCACAGCGCAGTATTGGTGGCCAGTTTGAGCGAAGGCGAGGGCGCGCAACCGTAGGCCGAGCCGCGGCCGGTGGTAAAGCAGATGATGTTGGCGCCGCCTGCCACCTGGCCGGTGGCGCTGACCGGGTCATAGCCCGGCGTGTCCATATACACAAAGCCATGCGCGCTGACCGGGTCAGCGTATTCGTACACTGCCTGCAAGTTGGTGGTGCCGCCCTTGGCAACGGCGCCCAGGGACTTTTCGAGGATTGTGGTTAGGCCTCCTGCCTTGTTTCCAGGCGAAGGGTTGTTGTTCATTTCACCCTCATTGATCTCGGTGTAATGCTCCCACCACTTGATGCGCGCAATCAGCTTTTCTGCAATGTCGGGGCGAACAGCCCGGCGCGTTAGCAAATGCTCGGCACCGTAAATTTCGGGTGTCTCG
>JANOCP010000213.1:0-23492 GCA_031412235.1 Polaromonas sp. | reverse complement strand
CATGAAGATCGCCAAAGAGCCGATTTCGATGGAAACGCCAATTGGTGATGATGACGATTCGCACCTGGGCGACTTCATTGAAGACGGCGCCAACACCGCCCCGCTTGAAGCCGCCATGCAGGCCGGCCTGCGCGATGTCGTTAAGGACATTCTCGACAGCCTGACCCCGCGTGAGGCCAAGGTGCTGCGCATGCGTTTTGGTATCGAAATGTCTACCGACCACACACTCGAAGAAGTCGGCAAGCAATTCGACGTAACCCGCGAGCGTATTCGCCAGATAGAAGCCAAAGCACTGCGCAAGCTCAAGCACCCTTCACGTTCAGACAAATTGCGCAGCTTTATTGATACGCTGTAAAAGCTGACAGACACGCTCCACCAAACAAAGCGGCCAGTACCTGGAAACAGGTATGGGCCGCTTTTTTGTGGCGCAAAAAACGCTGGAATTTTTGTAGTTCCAGCTAGCTGGCGCTGAAGCGGTATGCGGTACGCCCCTGCCTGATCTGCCCCGGCAGGTACACCGCTGAGGGGAAATTGGGCAGATTCGGCGCGTTGGGATAGCCTTGCGGTTCCAGGCAAAGTCCGTGCTGCTGAAAATAGCGCTGCCCGCCTTTGCCCAAACAGCCCGCCAGCGGCTCCAGTGGTTTCAAGCCGGTAAAAAATTGCAGTGTGGGCTCGGTGGACCAGACTTCCATGCTGCGGCCGCTGTGAGCAGACATCACACGGGCACACATGGCCATCGCGGAGTCATTGCCGGCCTGACTTTGCCGGTCGACCACATAGCAATCGTCATAACCGGGCAACAGGGCTGGCACTCGTCCACTCAGCACTGCCGCCTGCCTGAAATCGTACGGGGTGCCCTGAACACTCAAAATCTCACCGGTAGCCACCAGCTCTGCCGTACAGGCCAGATACTGGCTGGACGGGATCATGACCTCATGCCCCAGAACACTGCCGCTTGCCGCCCCATTGAGGTTGAAAAACGCGTGCGTGGTGAAGCTGGCTACCGTCGGGCGGTCCAACGCTACAGCCTCGTAGTCAATCACCAGCTCGTTGGTATCCAGCAGGCTGTACACCACGCGCAAAGCCAGGCCGCCCGGAAAGCCTTCTTCGCCATCGGCAAAGACATAGCGCATCTCGACACTTGAGGGCTTGTTCTGCACCGCGTCAAACACCCTGAAGCGCGAACCGCGCACACCGCCATGCAGGCAATGTGGGCCGTTGTTGACCGTTAACTGATGGCGCTTGCCACCAAGCTCAAAGCTGGCGTTTTCAATCCGTCCGGCGTAGCGCCCAATGAAGGCTCCCACCGACGGCGCACCGCCGATGGCAGCAGTCAGGCTGTCATAGCCCAACACGACGTCGCCCAATTTGCCGTCGCGGTCTGGCACCAGTATTTGCTGGATTTTCGCGCCGTAGTTGGTGATGCTGGCGACCATGCCTCCGGCATTGCGCAGGGTGAACAGCGCAACCTGCCTGCCATCAATCTCGCCATTGAAGCGTTCAGGATCGAGCAGTTGCGCTGCCATTTGTCAGCTCAGGCGACCTGGTGATTGGCCATCAACTCCAGCGCACGCACCAGCGCTGAATGGTCAAGGTCCTGCATGCCGTTGGCCGCGCAGGCCTGCATCAGTTGCGCGGCGCTGGCAGTTTGCGGCAGTGACACGCCCAGCGCTTTGGCACCTTGCAGGGCAAGGTTCAAATCCTTCTGGTGCAAGCCAATCCGGAAGCCGGGCGCAAAAGTGCGTTTGATCATGCGTTCGCCATGCACTTCAAGAATGCGTGAGGACGCAAAGCCGCCCATCAGGGCCTGCCTTACCTTGGCGGGGTCAGCACCGGCTTTGCTGGCAAACAGCAGCGCTTCACCGACTGCCGCAATGTTCAACGCCACGATGATCTGGTTGGCGACCTTGCAGGTCTGGCCGTCGCCATTGCCGCCTACCAGCGTGATGTTTTTGCCCATCAGCCCAAACAATGGTTTGACGCGTTCGAAGGCAGCATCTGGCCCGCCAATCATGATGGTCAGGCTGGCAGCCTTGGCGCCGACCTCACCGCCCGACACGGGGGCGTCAAGGTAGTCGCAACCGAGGGCATTGATCTGTTTGGCAAACTCTTTGGTGTCCATGGGCGAGATGGAACTCATGTCGACCACGGTTTTGCCATTGCCATTTTTGAGGCCATCGGCCACCCCGTTTTCACCAAACAGCACTTTGGCAACATCGGCCGTGTCGGGCAGCATCATGAAAATAATGTCGGCCTTTTCTGCCACTTCAGCGGCCGTGGCGCAGGCCTGCGCACCGGCTGCCAGCAGCTCAGCGGGGACGCTGCTGCGGGTGTTGAGAAACAGCTCATGCCCCGCCTTGATCAAATGCCCGGCCATGGGCGAGCCCATGATGCCGAGTCCGATAAAACCTAATTTGCTCATTGAATACTTTCGTGAAAATTGAATATTTTTTGTGTCATCGCGGACTTGATTCGCAATCCAGCGCAAACAAAGCGGGGATGGATCCCGGATAATGTCCGGGGTGACATCAGCTTGACCTGTGATCAGTGTTAGTTGCGGTATTTGTCATGCAGTGCCTGCGTACCAGCTCGGAAAACACCCAGGTCACTGCCCACTGCAACAAAGGTGGCGCCCATTTCCATATAGCGACGTGCATCAGCTTCCACCGGCGCCAGAATGCCGGTCGGCTTGCCGCAGGATTTTGCATCTGCAAACACTGCCGCAATCGCCTGCTGCACGTCAGCGTGCCCGGCATTCCCCAGATGACCAAGGCCAGCCGCCAGGTCAGACGGACCGACGAATATGCAGTCCACCCCGTCGACAGACGCAATCTCTCTGGCGGCTGCCACGCCGGCGCGGCTTTCGATTTGAACCATCACACAAATGTGGTCGTTGATGCTCTTGAAATAATCAGGCACCGTACCGTAGCGGTTGCTGCGCTGCGATACGGATACTCCGCGCACACCCTGCGGCGGGTAGCGCGTAGCCCGTACGGCGCGCAGTGCCTCGTCGGCGCTTTCAACAAAGGGCACCAGAAAGTTATAAAAACCGGCATCGAGCAGCCGCTTCATTTCAACTTCGTTATTGCTGGTGGGGCGTACTACTGGCGCGCTTGGGCTGTCTTTAAGCGCCATCAATTGCGGGATAAAGGTGCCTACGTCGTTAGGTGAGTGTTCACCGTCAAGCAATATCCAGTCGAAGCCAGCTACGCCCAGCACTTCGGTAGTAATCGCGTTAGCCAGCGACGACCAGCAACCAATAAGGCGCTTGCCGGCCAGCAGGTCACGCTTGAAGCTGTTGGGAAACGGTTGGTAGGCGATGGCTTGTGTCATGAGAAGTCTTTATAAAAATTTAATGCTATGAATTAAATAGCATTAAGTAGCCATAAGTATTGGGCTAATGAGCTATTTGCCATAAAATCAGTCAGAAATCAGGTAATCGGTGCCGGATTGAACAGCACCAGCGCGTTATGCAGCTTCCAGTGTTCAGCCCAGGTTTTTTTTCGTCCGCTGGCGACTTCAAGCATCAGGTGAAAAAGCTCCCAGCCCACGTCGGCAATGCTGGCATCTCCGTCGGCAATACGTCCGGCATTAATGTCCATCAAGTCATGCCAGCGACGCGCAAGGTCAGTGCGTGTAGCGACCTTGATAACTGGCACTTCAGCCAGCCCATAGGGTGTGCCGCGGCCCGTGGTGAACACATGCAGGTTCATGCCGGCAGCCAGCTGCAGGGTTCCGCAAATGAAGTCACTGGCAGGTGTGGCGGCATAGATCAACCCCTTTTGTTTGAGCTTTTCGCCGGGGGACAGCACGCCGCTGATAGCCGCACTACCAGACTTCACTATCGAGCCCATGGCTTTTTCAACGATGTTGGACAGGCCGCCTTTTTTATTGCCGGGCGTGGTGTTGGCGCTGCGGTCAACCATGCCTTTTTGCAGGTAGGCGTCGTACCAGGCCATCTCGCGAATCATGGCCTCGGCCACTTGCGGGCTGCTGGCGCGCGATGTCAGCTGGTCAATGCCGTCGCGCACTTCAGTGGTTTCTGAAAACATCACGGTGGCACCGGCCCGTACCAGCAAGTCAGTGGCAAAACCAACCGCCGGGTTGGCGGTGACGCCCGAGAAAGCATCACTGCCGCCACACTGCACGCCCACCACCAGTTCGCTGGCCGGTACGGTTTCACGCCGCCTTGCATTCAGGCGCTCAAGGTGCAGCAAGGCAGCCTGCATGATGGAGTCGATCATCGACATGAAGCCGACATGGTTTTCCGATTGCAGGCAAACCACATCGAGCGGGGCGTCAGCATTGTTACCCACGTCGGCAACGTTGCGTTCATCAACAATCGGTATGGTGCCCGGTGGAAACAGGCGTTCAGGTTGCAGCTTTTCGCAGCCGAGGCTGACCACCATGACTTCACCGCCAAAGTTCGGGTTCAGCGTGATGTTGCGCAGCGTGCGAATCGGAATGATCGCGTCAGGCGCGTCAATCGCCACACCGCAGCCATAGCTATGCTCCAGGCCGACAACATCGTCAACGTTTGGAAAGCGCGGCAGCAGCTCGGCCTTGATTCGCCTCACGGCAAAGTCCACCACACCGGCCACACACTGCACAGTGGTCGTGATGGCCAGTATGTTGCGTGTGCCAACCGAGCCATCTGCATTGCGATAGCCCTCGAATGTGTAGCCCTCCAGCGGCGGCATGGGCTCTGGCCGCACCGTGGCAATGGGTAAATTGTCCAGCGTACGTGCTGCTGGCATCTCAAGCAGCCGTTCATGCACCCAGCTGCCCGCCGGTATGCCTTTCAACGCATAGCCGATGGCAACGTTGTAGCGAAGCACGGCACTTCCCTTGGGCAAGTCCACAAGCGCGACCTTGTGACCCTGCGGCACCTGGTCGACAAGCGTCAAGCCATCAGCAAACACTGTGCCTGCCTTGAGGCCACCATCATTGGCAACGATGGCGACGTTGTCGCTGTCGTGCATGCGAATGTAAAGCGCCTCTGTCATCGTCAGACTCATTTAGCCAGCAAAACGCCAGGTAGCCACAATGAAAACGCCGGGACATAAGTCACCAGCATCAGCGCCACCGTCAGTGCGCCGTAAAAAGGCCAGATAGAGCGCATCACCTCGCTGATTGAGATACCGCCGATGGCGCAACCTGCAAACTGCGTGGCACCCACGGGCGGGGTATTCAAACCCAGCGCGCAATTGATCAGCATCATCACGCCGAACTGGGCCGGGTCCATACCGAACTGGGCACATATCGGCAGAAAAATGGGCGTACAAATCAAAATGGTGGCTGCCATGTCCAAAAACGTGCCCAGCAAGAACAGCAGGATGTTGACCATCAGGAAGATCAGCCAGGGCGTTTGGGTGATCGAACTCATCAGGTTTCCGGTCAGCTGGGGCACTTCATACAGCGCCAAAAAGTAACCGAATGCGGCTGAGATACCAATCAATAGCAGTACCACACCGGTGGTTTTGCAGGCTTTGGCACAGGCCTTCAGAAAGTTGCTCCATGACAGGGAGCGGTACACCAGCACGGTAATCAGCAAGGCCCACAGCACGGCAGTAGCCGCTGACTCGGTGGCCGTAAAAACGCCGGACAGGATACCCACCAGAATGATCAGAATAATCACCAGACCTGGAATTGCTGCGGCAAAGCTGCGAGCGACTTCTGCCCAGCCCACAAAAGCACCACGCGTTGGGTACCCCCGCTGTACGGCCACACCGTAAGCTGCGGCCAGATTGCACAGCGTCAAAATCAGCGCCGGAATCAGGCACGCCACGATCAGCGTCAGCACACTGACCGAGGCAATACCCGTGGTGGCGAGCGTGAAAATAATCAGGTTATGGCTGGTCGGCATCAATGCCCCGACCAGTGAAGCGTGCGTCGTGACGTTCACTGCGTAGTCGGCGTCGTAACCTTCCTTTTTCATGAGCGGAATCATCACCGAGCCCATGGCCGACACGTCAGCCAATGGCGAGCCGGCCACGCCGCCAAACAACGTGCAGCCAATTACATTGCTCATGCCCAGTCCGCCGCGTATGTGCCCGCACAAACTGTTGGCAAATCGCACGATGCGATCTGCAATACCGCCGTGCAGCATCAGCTCACCCGCAAAGATGAAAAACGGTATCGCCAGGAAAGAGAAAATCTGCATCCCGCCCACCATCTTCTGAAAGACAACGGCAACGGGCAGGTCAGCGGCAAGAATGGTGGCAACAGACGCCAGACCAATCGAAAAAGCGACGGGGACACCCAGCAATAAAAGGACGGTGAAGCTGACACCTAAAACAATCAGTTCCATGCCGGTACAACCTCTTTATCTTGCACAAGAGCAATGATGTGCTCGATGGAAAACAGAACGATCAGCGCGCCGCCGATAACCAAAGGGAAAAAGTCAAGACCTGACGGCACAGACAGCATGGGCTTTTTGTCGTTCCACTTCAAAGTGGTCCACAGCCAGCCGTTTTGCACCATCAGCGCGCCGAAGGTACCCACACACACATGAATGATGATTTCCAGTTTCAGCCGGTGGCGCTCGGGCAGCAGGCTGATGATGGATTCCAGACCAATGTGCCCGGCATCGCGTACACCCACCGCCACACCCAGTGCCGTCACATACAAAATCAGCAGCAAGGCCAACGCTTCGGCCCAGGTCGGGGTGTCGTTCAACACATAGCGACCAATGACCTGATATTGCACGCAGACAATGATGGTGAGCAGCATGACAATCGCCAGCATCAGGCTTATTTTGGATGTCAGCGCACAAAAACGGGTAAACATAAAAGCTCCAGGTGACCAGCGCCCGGGCCTGTGAAACAGACCGCGAACGCTGGTACTTTGAATTACTTGGTGTCTTGAACAGCTTTGACCAGACGCTTCAAGTCAGGCGTATTGGCAAACTTTTCGTATACCGGGCCCATGGCATCCTGGAAGGATTTCTTGTCGACCTCTACAAACTCTGTACCAGCGGCTTTGACAAAGTCCAACTCTTTCTTTTCGTAGTCAGCCCAAGCCTTGCGATTGACAGGCACTGACGCTTTGGCCGCTGCGCGAATCTGGTCCTGCTCGACCTTGGAAAGCTTGTCCCAGCTGATTTTTGAGAACAGCAGCACCTCAGGTGCCATGGAATGTTCTGTTCTGCTGTAGTATTTGGCAGCTTCGTAATGTTTGTTGCCGGTGCCATACGAAGGCACATTGTTTTCGGCGGCGTCAACCAGCTTGGTTTTCAGCGCTGTGTAGACCTCGCCAAACGGCATGGGGGTCGGGTTTGCGCCCATAGCAGCTGTCAGGGCCACCCAAAGGTCAGACTGCTGGACACGAATCTTCATCCCCTTGGTATCGGCAATTGTTCTGACCGGTTTGTTGCCGTAGATAGAACGTGCGCCTGAATCGTAGTAGGCCAAAAGCACAAAGCCCTGGGCTTCGCAATCTTTGGCGATTTCATCACCAATCGGGCCGTCGAGCACCTTATGCAAATGGTCAACTGAGCGAAACAAAAACGGCAGTGCCGGGATATTGGTTTTCTGGCAGACAGAATTCATGGGGCTGATATTGACGCGGGTCATGTCCAGCGCGCCGATTTTCACCTGGTCAATCGTCTCTTTTTCAGTACCCAATGCGCCCTTGTTAAAGACCTTGATCGAGTGCTTGTTGCCAGAAATTTTGACCAGCTCACTGCTCATGAACTTGACAGCGGTGACCGTCGGGTAGTCGTCGTTGTTGTGAATGTCCGACGAACGGAACTCTTTTGCACTTGCGCCAAAGGCAAGCAGGCAAGCGGCGACGCTGACCAGGGTTTTTTTAAGTCTCATGATGTCTCCAGGATTAAAGTTAAGGTTGCTGACGAGAAAAAGAACGAACGAACGAAACGAGAAAGCGAAAAAACAAACTAAATTTACAAACCACCTAACGTCGGCTCGGGCAGTCCACGTACGCCGGGGCGCAAGGCAAACACGCCGCCAGCCAGTGGCTGGTCAGATAAATCGATGCCGTCCGGGCGAATCGATGTCACGAACAGGGTGTCAAGCCCGGCGCCGCCGAAGGCGCACATGGCGGGCTTTTTAACCGGTACGACAAGCGAATAATCAAGTTTTCCGGCAGGGGTAAAACGATGAATCAAGCCGGCATCGTTGGCGCAAATCCAGTAGCAGCCATCGGCGTCGACCGCTGCGCCATCGGGCCTGCCGGGCAGCGAATTCATATCGGCAAAGACGCGGCGATTCGCGGGTGTGCCCGTGACTGTGTCGTAATCAAAAGCCCAGATCAATTGCACCGAGGGGTGCGAGTCGGACAGGTACATGGTCTGGCCGTCAGGGCTGAAGGCCATGCCGTTCGGCGTGATCAGGCCATCTAGCAGGGATGTCAGCGAACCTGCTGCGTTATAACGGTAAACATGGCCTACAGGCGCAGCAGCAGCCATGTTCATTAACATGGTGCCCGCCAGAAAACGCCCCTGCCGGTCGCAGCGCCCATCGTTAAAACGCATACCCCGTATGGCATGTGAGACGGGTGCCAGAAGTTCGCTGTGCAGCGTGCCGTCCGCTTGGGGTTTTAGTGCAAATACGCCGGTTTCCATGCCTGCAATCCAGCTGTGCGCTGCGCCCATCGACGCAACACACGCAGGCATTTCCGGTACTTCCCAACTGCGTGTTTGCGCAGACGCGGCATCCCATCGGCACAGCTTGCGTGCAGGAATATCAACCCAGTACAGCGCCTGTTCGTCAGCACGCCAGACGGGGCTTTCACCTACGCCACATTTGGCATCAACAATCAGTTCAGCCTGGATAGCCATTGCAAGTGCAGACATCACAGACCGAAAGGCCCGGCATTTACAAAGCCGCCGCCCTGGTAAAGCGCCACCGGGTCAGTCAGGTCGGGGGATACGGTTCTGGCAAACACCGCATCACGAAACACGTCTGAGCTGTCTTGCGGCGCATAGCCAATATGGCGGGCCCTAGAGTTATCCCACCAGGTGACGGCATTGTCAGACATGCCAAACACAATACTGTGGCCCAAAACCGGCGTGCTCAAGCAGGCGGTAATCAGGCGGTGCAAATCGTCAAAGCTCAGCCAGGTGGCCAACATGCGGCGGTCGCGCGGCTCGGCAAACGATGAGCCAATCCGCACGCAGGCGGTTTCAATGCCGTAGCGATCAAAGTACATGCGCGACAGGTCTTCGCCAAAAGCCTTGCTGACGCCATACATGCCGTCGGGACGCGGCGCATGGTCAGCGGTGATGGTCTCGCTCTGGCGATAAAAGCCCGTCACGTGGTTGGAGCTTGCGAAGATCACCCGCTTGACGCCATGCTTGCGGGCTGCTTCATACAGATTGAAGACGCCCAGAATATTGGCCTGCAAAATCGGTGCGAAGGGCCCTTCAACTGAAACGCCACCCAGGTGAACGATAGCGTCAACGCCCTTGACCATGACATCAACCGCTTCGGCATCAGCCAGGTCAGCGAGCACCACTTCTTCGCCCGGAGCGACGGCGCCAAAGTCTGCGCGGTCAGACAAACGCAAAACTGTGCAATTGGCCTTGAGGCGCTCACGCAGCGCCTGGCCCAATCCACCGGCTGCGCCCGTCAGAAGCAACTTTTCATGTACCTTGACTGTCATTTTTTAATTTGGCCTTATCGTTACGCGACAACTTGAAAAATTTCGCGGAATGCTGGACTTTTCCATTAAGTTTGCTAAAGTCAAACCTATCGCTTCTAAGTCGTAGGTTGTCTGATGACTTAGGATTCTCTGGCCCTTGATATAGCTTGTCAATGAATTTTTCATGGAACTAAGGAAAACCCCTAGCCCGTCCGAATCACCTGCCGCTGCTTCAGCGCCGGATGATTCATTACGCATGCGCAGGCCGCGGGGGCTGGTCAATGAGATTGTCGAAAGCCTGGCCGCCAGCATTCGCGAGGGCCGCATGCAGCCCGGCGAGAAGTTGCCCACCGAGGCTGAAATCATGGTCAGGTTTGATGTCAGCCGTACCGTTGTTCGCGAGGCATTGTCCAGGCTTCAGGCCTCCAGTCTGGTTGAAACCCGACATGGAATCGGCACTTTTGTGCTCGCACCCCATGACGCTGGCAACTTCAAGATTACCGCCGAAGACTTCGCCACGGTAGATGACGTCATCTCGGTTCTTGAGCTTCGCATCAGTCTTGAAACTGAAGCCGCCGGGCTCGCTGCACAGCGGAGAACCGACGCAAACCTGATTGCCCTTGAAACCGCCCTGAAGGCATTCCAGGACTCGATTGACATTGATTCTGACGCGGTACCGCCAGACTTTCAGTTTCATATGGAGGTGGCCCGATCTACTGGAAACCGCCACTTTGCCGACCTGATGACCTACCTGGGCACGATGATTATTCCCCGCACCCGTGTCAACACCACCCAGAGCGCACCCGAGGGCCGGCTGAACTACCTTCAGCGTGTCCACAGTGAGCATGAAAGTATTTACAACGCCATTCGCAACCGTGACGCAGAAGCCGCCCGCGCCGCCATGCGAACCCACCTGTCCAACAGCCGGGAACGTCTTCGCAAAGGCAAAAATGCGCACACCATGCAACCCGCAGTCGGCCAGGGCGCGTCCCCACCCGCCGCCTCATCGGGGATTTCGCTAGTTGCCTGAATCACGCGTGAGTTGTACGATGACTGATAAATTTCATAATTTCGTTCAAACAACGTCCATGACCTCATCTGATTCAAATACACCTTCATCAACAGCCGTAGCCCCTAAAACTGTCGGTGCAAGCCCGAAAATCACGCGGATCCAGGTCATTCCTGTCGCTGGTCATGACAGCATGCTGCTTAACCTGAGTGGCGCACACGGCCCGTTTTTCACGCGCAATCTTTTAATACTGACCGATACCCATGGCCATGTGGGCGTGGGCGAAGTTCCGGGTGGCGAGAAAATCCGCAAAACGCTGGAAGATGCCAAAGCGCTCATTGAAGGCCAGTCGATTGGGAACTGGAACCACATTCTTAACAGCCTGCGATCCGTTTTCAGTGACCGCGACAGCGCGGGCCGGGGCAACCAGACTTTTGACTTGCGGGTCACCATTCACGCCGTCACGGCCGTTGAAAGCGCGTTGCTTGATTTGCTGGGCCAGTTTCTTGAAGTGCCAGTTGCGGCCCTTCTTGGCGACGGCCAGCAGCGAGATTCAGTGGCCATGCTGGGCTATCTCTTTTACATCGCCGACAAAGGCGGCACCGGCCTGCCCTACCAGAGCGAGCCGGGTGCCGGTGACGACTGGCTTCGGCTACGACATGAGCCCGCCATGGATGCCAAAGGTGTTGTGCGCCTGGCCGAAGCGGCCCATGCACGCTATGGCTTCAAGGACTTCAAGCTCAAGGGTGGCGTGCTGCGGGGTGAAGACGAAATGGAAGCCGTCATTGCCCTGTCTGAGCGCTTTCCTGATGCGCGCATCACGCTCGACCCCAACGGCGGCTGGCTGCTTAAAGACGCCGTGCGCCTGTGCCAGGGGCGCCACAAAGAGCTGGCCTACGCAGAAGACCCGGTGGGTGCAGAGGGTGTTTTTTCAGGTCGTGAAGTTATGGCCGAGTTCCGCCGTGCCACCGGACTCATGACCGCAACCAATATGGTGGCCACCGACTGGCGCGAAATGGCGCACACCATACAGTTGCAGGCAGTAGATATTCCACTGGCTGACCCGCATTTCTGGACCATGCAGGGTTCGGTTCGCGTGGCACAGTTGTGCCAAACCTGGGGCCTGACATGGGGCTCTCACTCCAACAATCACTTTGACGTGTCGCTGGCCATGTTCACGCAGGTTGCAGCCGCTGCGCCGGGCAAGGTCACCGCAATCGACACGCACTGGATCTGGCAGGACGGCCAGCACCTGACCAAAAATCCGTTAAAGATTGTTGACGGCCAGGTTGCACTGCCGAAAAAACCTGGGCTTGGGGTTGAACTTGATATGGTCGCGGTGGAGAAAGCGCACCAGCTTTACCTGCAGCATGGTCTGGGTTCGCGTGACGATGCCGTGGGCATGCAGCACCTGATTCCGAACTGGAAGTTCAATCCCAAGATGCCTTGCATGGTGAGGTGAGCCTCCACGGTCGCTCACACCGCGCAAGCTCCCTGCCCCCCCGAGGGGGCCGCTGCGCCTGCGGCCCGGCATAGCCGGTTCCGCGGCCCCTGCTTGGTTGGGAGCGGAGGTGCGACCCCTTCTAGAAAATAATCCCGCGACCGCTCTTTCCATAAACTCAGGAGACAAATATGAAACGCCGCAGCTTCACTCAATCCCTACTTGCCGCTGTCACCTCGATGGCCCTGCCCGCCTGGGCACAGGACAAGTACCCGTCAAAGCCGGTGACCTACATCGTGCCATTTCCGGCCGGTGGCACCACGGATATTCTGGGACGCCTGATTGGGCAAAAGCTGGGGCCGGTTCTGGGTACCACCATCGTGATTGACAACAAGGGCGGCGCGGGCGGCAGCGTGGGCTCTGAAGTCGCTTCACGTGCAGCACCTGACGGCTACACCTTGCTGGGCGGCACCATCAGCTCGCACGCGATTAACGTCAGCCTTTACCCCAAGCTGGGTTATGACCCGATCAAATCGTTTTCACCCGTAGTGCTGATTGGCTCTAACCCGGTAGTGCTTATCGTTGGCCAGAACAGCCCCTACAAAACCCTGCAGGATGTCATAGCCGCAGCAAAAGCAAAACCCAAAACCATCTCTTCAGCGTCGGCAGGCAGCGGTACATCGCAACATCTGTCACTGGAACTGCTTGGCTTCAAGTCTGGCACCCAGTTCATTCATGTGCCCTACAAGGGCAGTAGCCCCGCCATACAGGACGTGATGGGCGGGCAGGTGGACATGATGTTTGACACCACAGTGGTTGCCGGCCCGCACATTCAGAGTGGCAAGGTACGTGCATTGGCAGTTACCTCCAGCAAGCGGCTGGAGTCCATGCCTAACGTACCTACGGTTGCCGAGTCAGGCGTGGCTGGCCTGGCGGGTTTTGAAGTCGTTTCGTGGCAAGGCATCTTTGTACCCGCCGGAACGCCGAAAACCATCATTGACCAGTTGCACGCCGAGATCATGAAAATCCTGCAACAAGGCGAGATGCAGGACCGGCTGAAAACCCTGGGCATGCAGCCATCGGCCATGACGCCAGACCAGGTTGCAGTTTTTCAGAAAAACGAAGTTGAAAAATGGGCACAGGTTATCAAGGCCGCCAACATCAAGCTGGAATAGGCTGCCAGTTCCGTCAGCCGCCATATTGCTCCTTGCCGTTGGGGGGGCGGGGTCGGGCAGGCGCAATCCGCTTGCGTCATGGATTTCCAACAGTTTTAGCTCTGTAGCGCAAACACACCGGGCGTTACTAGCTATAAAACTCGTAGCAGAATGAATTTTGCGTTATATTTGCTCCCAAGCTATGTGCTTACTTGCTAACTGTGACTAAACTGTGACCAAATTCTGAACCGAGGAGATAAGCTAATGAGTGCCAAAGAAAATGCAGCTGTGAGCCAGTTGCTGGAGTTGCTTGAGTCGCGCTACGCATTGCGCGTGCTGTGGGCCCTAAAAGACGGTCACCCCCAGACCTTTCGCCTGTTGCAAGACAGCGTTGGCAGCATTACTCCCAATACGCTGAACACCCGCATCAAGGAACTGCGCGCTGCAGGCCTTTTGACCCACGGTACCCCCGGTTACACCGTAACCACGCTGGGCGCAGACCTGCTCAAGCGCTTGAACGACGTGCAGGCTTTCGCGACCAAATGGTCAGCCAGCCAGGCCAAGAAAAAGTAAAGCAGCCGGTGTTCGGTAAAAAGCGGCTTTGAAGGCCGCTTTTTTATGCCTTTTCGGCGCTATACCCAATGAAGACGGCTATAGTTCGCTATTAATTTGATAGTAATGTGAGAGTAATTGGCAGGGCATCGCCTTCATCAGGGCCAGCCTCTACAATCTCGCGTCGCCCCGGCGTGCGCTCGGGCCGGCCCCCTTGCGGCCAAGCAGTGCAGAAATTTCCGCACCCAAAATCAATCTCCCTGCCCTTGAAAAGGGTTTTACCAGCCCAAGCTAGCCTCCTTAGTGGCTAAACATTGTCTTCAAGCATGTCTGAAAACACCCAACCCGAACAAAACCAATCCCTTACCGGCGCACCCAGCCCCGAAGAGCTGGAAGCAGCCCAGGCTGCCAACGAGTTTGAGGCACAAAACGAACTTGCCGCAGCCCAGGCTGAGGTAGCGACGCTGAATGCCAAAAACACAGAACTGGCCGACAGCTACCTGCGCGCCAAGGCCGAAACTGAAAACGCCCGCCGCCGCGCGGATGACGAAGTCAGCAAGGCCCGCAAATATGCGCTGGAAAGCTTTGCCGAAAGCCTGCTGCCCGTGGCTGACAGCCTCGAAGCTGGCCTGAGCATCAAAGACGCCACCCCAGAGCAGATCAGGGAAGGCGCAGAAGCCACGCTCAAGCAGCTCAAAAGCGCGCTGGAGCGCAACAAGGTGATTGCGATTGACCCGCCCGCGGGCACAAAATTTGATCCGCACCAGCACCAGGCCATCAGCATGGTGCCCGCAGAACAAGAGGCCAACACCGTGGTCAGCGTGCTGCAAAAAGGCTACCTGATTGCCGAGCGCGTGCTACGCCCGGCGCTGGTGACCGTATCTGCCCCCAAATAAATTGAGCTTGATCCCGCTTGAAAAGCGTCAAGTTATCCACACCTTTTACACATCTAATTTTTTGAACTGAACGGAGTACATCATGGGAAGAATCATCGGTATTGATCTGGGCACCACCAACAGCTGCGTATCCATCATGGAAGGCAATGTGCCCCGCGTGATTGAAAACTCGGAAGGTGCCCGCACCACGCCGTCCATCGTCGCCTACCAGGAAGACGGTGAAGTGCTGGTCGGCACCTCGGCCAAGCGCCAGGCCGTGACCAACCCCAAGAACACCCTGTACGCTGTCAAACGCTTGATTGGCCGCAAGTTCACTGAAAAAGAAGTGCAAAAAGACATCGCCTTGATGCCTTATTCCATTGTGGCTGCCGACAATGGCGACGCCTGGGTTGAAGTGCGCGGCAAGAAAATGTCGGCCCAGCAAGTGTCTGCCGACATCCTGCGCAAGATGAAAAAGACCGCTGAAGACTACCTGGGTGAGCCCGTCACCGAAGCCGTCATCACGGTGCCCGCCTACTTCAACGACGCACAGCGCCAGGCCACCAAAGACGCTGGCCGCATTGCCGGTCTGGATGTCAAGCGCATCATCAACGAACCTACCGCTGCTGCCCTCGCCTTCGGCCTGGACAAGCAGGAAAAAGGCGACCGCAAAATCGCCGTGTATGACCTGGGCGGCGGCACGTTTGACGTGTCCATCATCGAGATTGCCGATGTTGACGGTGAAAAGCAGTTTGAAGTGCTGTCCACCAACGGCGACACCTTTTTGGGTGGCGAAGACTTTGACCAGCGCATCATTGACTACATCGTTGCCGAGTTCAAAAAGGACAGCGGCATTGACTTGAGCAAGGACGTTGTGGCCCTGCAGCGCCTGAAAGACTCGGCTGAAAAAGCCAAGATCGAGCTGTCAAACAGCGCGGCAACTGAAGTCAACATTCCCTACATCGCCCATGACCCTGCCAGCGGCCCCAAGCACTTGCTGGTCAAGCTGAGCCGCGCCAAGCTCGAAGCCCTGGTTGAAGAACTGATCGAGCGCACGATTGCCCCTTGCCGCACCGCGATTAAAGACGCTGGCATCAGCGTATCTGACATCCATGACGTGATTCTGGTCGGCGGCCAGACCCGCATGCCCAAGGTGCAGGAGAAAGTCAAAGAGTTCTTCGGCAAGGAGCCACGCAAGGACGTGAACCCTGACGAAGCCGTAGCAGTTGGCGCTGCAATTCAAGGCCAGGTCTTGTCTGGCGACCGTACCGACGTGCTGCTGCTTGACGTGACCCCGCTGTCGCTGGGTATTGAAACCATGGGCGGCGTGATGACCAAGATGATCAAGAAAAACACGACCATCCCGACCAAATTTGCGCAGACCTTCTCTACCGCTGAGGACAATCAGCCGGCCGTGACCATCAAGGTGTTCCAGGGTGAACGCGAGATTGCAGCGGGTAACAAGGGCTTGGGCGAGTTCAACCTCGAAGGCATTCCGCCGTCAGCACGCGGCACGCCGCAGATTGAAGTGTCGTTTGACATCGACGCCAACGGCATTTTGCACGTAGGCGCCAAAGACAAGGGCACCGGCAAAGAAAACAAAATCACCATCAAGGCCAACTCGGGTCTGAGCGAAGCCGAGATCCAGCAGATGGTGAAAGACGCCGAGCTGAACGCCGAAGACGACAAGAAAAAAGTCGAGTTCGTGCAGGCCAAGAACAACGCCGAAGCCATGGTGCACAGCGTGAAAAAATCACTTGGTGAGTACGGCGACAAGCTGGATGCTGGTGAGAAAGAAAAAATCGAAGCCGCCATCAAGGACATGGAAGAAGCCCTCAAAGGCGACGACAAGTCTGCCATTGACGCCAAAAACACAGCCCTGATGGAAGCCAGCCAGAAGCTCGGCGAAAAAATGTACGCCGATATGGAGGCTTCAAAAGCTGCTGCTGCAGGGGGCCCAGCTGGTGGACCAGGCGCTGCCCAGGCCGAAGCCAAGCCGGCTGACGACAATGTGGTGGACGCTGAAGTCAAGGAAGTCAAAAAAGGCTGATCGCCCCAGATTGGCGCGATAACTGCATGCAAAAGCAGCAGCCAAGAGCGAAAACCAGGATCAATCCAGGTTTTCGCTTTTCGCCTTTGTGCATTCGCGCGTTCAACGCCTTGTGACCCCGACAAAGCCCCCTTTAACGACCTGCTGACCTGACTTACCCGCCATGGCCAAAAAAGACTATTACGACACGCTGGGGGTTCCCAAAAACGCCAGCGACGAAGACATTAAAAAAGCCTATCGCAAGCTCGCGATGAAGCACCATCCTGACCGCAACCAGGGTGATAGCGCCAAGGCCGCTGAAGAAAAATTCAAGGAGGCCAAAGAGGCCTACGAGATGCTTTCGGACAGCCAAAAGCGCGCAGCGTACGACCAGTATGGTCACGCCGGTGTAGACCCGAACATGCGCGGCGGCGCGGCTGGCGCTGAAGGCTTTGGCGGTTTCGCCGAGGCATTTGGCGATATTTTTGGTGATGTGTTTGGTGGCCAGCGCGGCGGAGCACAGCGCGGTGCTGGCGGGCGACAGGTTTTCAGGGGTGGCGACCTGAGCTATGCAATGGAAGTCACGCTTGAAGAAGCAGCCAGTGGCAAAGAGGCGCAAATCCGCATCCCGAGCTGGGACGACTGCAATACCTGCAAGGGCAGCGGCGCAAAACCCGGCACCAAGGTTGCCACCTGTACAACCTGCCATGGCCACGGCGTGGTGCAGATGCGCCAGGGCTTCTTTTCTGTGCAGCAAACCTGCCCGCAGTGCAAGGGCAGCGGCAAGCTCATTCCAGAGCCCTGTGTGTCATGCCACGGCGTAGGCAAGACCAAAAACAACAAGACGCTTGAAGTCAAAATCCCGGCTGGAATTGACGACGGCATGCGCATTCGCTCCACCGGTAACGGCGAGCCCGGCACCAATGGTGGTCCGCCCGGTGATTTGTACATTGAGATCCGGGTTAAAAAACACGAGATTTTTGAGCGCGACGGTGACGACCTGCATTGCGCGGTACCCATCAGCTTTACCACCGCAGCACTGGGCGGCGAAATTGAGGTGCCCACGCTGGCCGGCAAGGCAGCCATTGATATTCCCGAAGGTACGCAAGCTGCAAAACAGTTTCGCCTGCGCGGCAAGGGCATCAAGGGCGTACGCTCCAGCTATCCTGGCGACCTGTACTGCCACATCACGGTTGAAACGCCAGTCAAGCTCACCGAACATCAGCGCAAGCTGCTCAAGGAGTTTGACGATTCGCTTAAAAAAGGCGGCGCCAAACACTCGCCAAGTGAAGAAGGCTGGACGGACAAGTTGAAGAATTTTTTTAGCGCTTGAGACAATTCAATCACGTCATCAGGACAACAGTTGTACGCGTATTTTTAGGTACAAAACAGCCCTTTTTGGCCTCAAGCCCAATGATTACGGGCGCAACACGCTACTAAATCGATAGTATCCGTTGCGCCCGTCTGATCTTTACTTGGGCATGATCACGGTGTCAATTGCATGAATAACGCCATTGTCAGCGGCCACATCAGCGGCAACCACTTTTGCGCCATTGACCGTTACGCCGCCTGTAGTGGCGAGGGTGATATCGCTACCCTGCACGGTTTTAACCATACCTGGCTTGACGTCCTTGGCCATTACCTTGCCGGCCACCACGTGGTAGGTCAAGATTTTGGACAATGCTGCCTTGTCTTTCAGCAGACCGTCCAGCGTTGCTTTCGGGATTTTGGCAAAGGCTTCGTCGGTCGGTGCAAATACGGTGAACGGGCCTTTGCCTTTCAGCGTGTCAACCAGGCCGGCGGCTTGCACTGCAGCTACTAAAGTCTTGAAATTGCCCGCTTTGATGGCGGTGTCAACAATATCAGCCGCATGCGCGGAAAATGTAAAACCGGTGGTCAAAGCCAATGCGATCAATGATTTTTTCATGGTGTCGTCCTGTGTGGATTAGGTTTAGGGCACACCAAAATGCTTGGTGTAGCCAAACTATATGGGCGAACAAGTTACTTTGTATACTTTAGGGTCTTTAAACATACCAGTCAGTATTTTTCATGAAATCATGGTTTTTCAGGGTCGCGTCACTGACACTATCAATCTAGGGACCGTAGCTCCCTGAAACATGAATACTTAATCAATACGACACACCAATCATGAAAACCAAAGCCGCTGTAGCCTGGAAGTCAGGCGAACCCCTGACCATTGAAACTGTTGACCTGGAAGGCCCGAAGTTCGGCGAGGTTTTGGTCGAGATCAAGGCCACCGGCATTTGCCACACTGACTATTACACGCTGTCGGGCGCTGACCCTGAAGGTATCTTTCCCGCCATTTTGGGCCACGAGGGCGCGGGCGTGGTGGTGGATGTCGGCCCTGGTGTGACCACGCTTAAAAAAGGTGACCACGTCATTCCGCTGTACACACCCGAATGCCGGCAGTGCAAGTTTTGCCTGTCGCGCAAAACCAACCTGTGCCAGCTGATTCGCGGCACCCAGGGCAAGGGACTGATGCCTGACGCTACCAGCCGCTTCAGCCTTGATGGCAAGCCGATTTTTCATTACATGGGCACCAGCACCTTCAGCAACTACACGGTGGCGCCTGAAATCTCGCTGGCCAAAATCCGCAGCGATGCACCGTTTGACAAGGTTTGTTACATCGGCTGCGGCGTTACGACCGGCATTGGCGCGGTGCTGTTTACGGCCAAGGTTGAAGCTGGCGCCAACGTCGTGGTGTTTGGTTTGGGTGGCATTGGCCTGAATGTGATTCAGGGCGCAAAAATGGTGGGCGCCGACAAGATCATCGGTGTCGACATCAACCGGGCACGCCAGGAAATGGCGCGCAAGTTCGGCATGACGCACTTCATCAACCCGAGAGAAGTTGAAAACGTCGTCGATGCCATCGTGCAACTAACAGATGGCGGCGCTGACTACAGCTTTGAGTGCATTGGCAACACCAAGGTGATGCGCCAGGCGCTTGAATGCACACACAAGGGCTGGGGCCGCAGCATCATCATTGGTGTGGCTGAGGCGGGGGCCGAGATCAGCACCCGGCCTTTTCAACTGGTGACGGGGCGCAAGTGGGAGGGCTCAGCCTTTGGCGGCGCGCGCGGCCGCACCGATGTGCCAAAAATTGTCGACTGGTACATGGAAGGCAAGATCAATATCGACGACCTGATCACCCACACCATGCCACTCGAAGACATCAACAAGGGTTTTGATTTGATGAAGGCAGGCGAGTCGATTCGGGGCGTGGTTTTGTATTGAGACGTTTGTCAGGTAGATCACACCGACGGCAGGCCCTGTTCCGCGAATGTCCCCCGGCCCTTGGCCTCCTCCTTGACTTCGCTGCACAGGGCAAGCCATCGACGTGATCGGTGACCACTGTGCTGTTTTTCACACCATCCGTACGCCCTAACCGCCAAGTGCAACGGGTGTCTCCCGCAGCGAAATCAAGGAGGAGGCGAAGCCGGGGGACATTCGCGGAGGGGGATACCCGATACGCGCAGCACGCCCAATGACGTCCCGTAACGCCCCATAACGCCCCATAACGCCCCATGACGCCGCCATCCTGAAATTGACGAAAAAACACCATGACCGACACACTAAAGACAGCCTCCGAACATGCCTGCTTCGGCGGCACCCAGCGCTTTTATAAATTCGACTCAAAAGAACTTGGCCTGCCCACAGGGTTCTCGGTCTTTTTACCGCCACAGGCATCGAAAGGCCCGGTGCCCGCACTCGTGTACCTGGCGGGCCTGACATGCACTGAAGAAACCTTTATGGCCAAGGGCGGTGCACAGGGCCTGGCGGCAGAGCTGGGCCTGGCATTGATCACACCTGACACCAGCCCGCGCGGCGCAAATGTGCCGGGCGAAAGTGACAACTGGGACTTTGGCCTCGGTGCCGGTTTTTACCTTGATGCGTCTGCAGCGCCATGGTCCAAAAACTACCGCATGGAAAGCTACATCACCCAGGAGCTGCTGCCGCTTGTCAGCAGTACCTTGCCGATTGATAAAGACCGTATCGGCATCTTTGGCCATTCAATGGGCGGCCATGGCGCCCTCACATTGGCGCTGCGCCACCCTGACCTTTTCAAATCAGTATCGGCCTTTGCGCCGATATGCGCGCCCAGCCAATGCCCGTGGGGGCAAAAGGCCTTGACGGGCTACCTGGGCACTGATGCGTCGGCCTTGGCGGCACACGACGCAACCGCCTTGATGGCTTCAATGAAAATCGCGCCCTACCCTGGCGGAATTCTGATTGACCAGGGCCTGGCCGACAAGTTTTTGGCAGAACAGCTGCGCCCTCACTTATTTGAAGCAGCATGTCTGGCCGCAAGCCAGCCCTTGACCCTGCGCAGGCACGCAGGCTACGACCACGGCTATTACTTCATCGCCAGCTTCATGGCCGACCACCTGAAGCATCACGCTGCGCAGCTGATCGCTTAAGTTTTGCTTAAGTTAGCGGCCAATACAATGCAGCGCTATGCCGCTGCATCTGTTTTCCCGCTCAAAATCATCTTCTGCCCCCTCGTTTTCGGGTAGCTCCAGCAAAGACTCGCCGGGTGTTCGCCCGCTCTGGGTAGTCGTGCTTTCAAGCCTTTGGATAGCCACCATATGCAATGCCGCGCTCTGGCGTGAGCTGGCACGCTTGCCAGACCTCACCACCGAGCAGGCCGTCACCATCAGTGTTGCACTGGGCCTTGTGATTACGCTTGCCACCATTGCCCTGCTGAGCCTTGCAGCCTGGCGCTGGACGCTCAAGCCAGTCATCACCCTCTTTTTTGTATCTGCCGCCCTGGGGGCGTATTTCATGATGGCCTACGGCATCGTGATAGACAAGACCATGATGGTCAACACCCTGCAAACCGACATACGGGAGTCGCGCGATCTTCTCAATTGGCGACTGGTAGGCACGGTACTTTTAATGGCCGTGTGGCCGGGCTTTTTGCTCTGGCGGCAAAACATAAGACAACAAGGCGCACTGCGGCAGATTTCATCCAACGCCCTGACAAGTATTACCGCCGGTGCTCTGCTGCTGCTGGTGGTGTTCATGTTCTTTCAGAGCATTGCATCGGTCATGCGCAACTACACGCAAGTGCGTTACCTGATTAATCCGCTCAATTCCTTTTATGCGCTGGGCAGGCTGGCAGCCGTTCCCTTTCAGCGCGACCTCACCAAAGTGCTGCCTTTGGGCGAGGACGCAAAACTGGGTGCCAGCTACACCCGTCAAACCAAACCGCCACTGCTGCTGCTGGTGCTGGGCGAGACGGCGCGCAGCGCCAATTTTTCAATCAACGGCTACACACGCCCCACCACGCCAAAACTGGCACAGGAAAACATCGCGAGTCAGCGTAATGCATGGTCTTGCGGCACCAGTACTGCTGCGTCGGTGCCATGCATGTTTTCAAACTTTGGTCGCGAAGCCTTTGACGCCAGGCCGGCCAACTACGAAGGCCTGCTCGACGTACTGCAGCGCGCCGGGCTCGCCGTACTGTGGGTCGACAACCAGTCGGGCTGCAAGGGTGCCTGTGACCGATTGACGGGTAGCCCCGCCGGCCCAAGTGTAGACACTGATGGACAGAAAATTCCGGGTCTGTGCAGCGGTGGGGAGTGCTTTGACGAAGTCATGCTGGACAGGATTGATGAGCATATTGCCGTCCTGCCCGCAGAGCGCCGTGCCAAAGGTGTTGTGGTCGTCATGCATCAGATGGGCAGCCACGGTCCGGCTTACTACAAGCGCTCCCCCGCAGACAAAAAGAGGTTCTTGCCTGAATGCACGACCAACGCATTGCAAACCTGCACCCGCGAAGGCCTGGTCAATGCCTATGACAACAGCATTGCCTATACAGACCACTTTTTGTCAGCCAGCATCCAGTGGCTCAAAGCGCAGGAGCAGCGCAGCAGCCCGGCCATGATCTATGTGTCTGACCACGGTGAGTCACTCGGTGAGAACAACCTGTACCTGCACGGCATGCCCTACAGCATTGCGCCCGACGTGCAAAAGCACATACCCTGGATTACCTGGCTGTCACCCGGCTTTGAGGTACGCAGCAGCATCAGCACCGCCTGCCTCAAACAGCGGCTAGATACCCTCGTGACACACGACAATTATTTTCATTCGGTGCTCGGCATCATGAATGTGCAAACCAGTGTCTACAAAGCCGCGCTGGACATGTACGCGCCTTGCGCCAAAGCTACTGGCGCTGCAACTGCAGGCGCAAGCACCTCAAAATAGGTGCCCCTGCCCGACAGGTGCGGCAGGCCTGAACTGGCTTAAGTCAAGCTCAACCCGATGCCGGTTAAAACCAAGCCGGTTGCAGGTTTTCTCAAAGCGCTGGCGAATCAGGTCGGCCCACAGGCCCTGGCCTTTCATGCGCGAGGCGAAGTCGCTGTCGTAGTCTTTGCCACCGCGCATTTCAGCAATACGCGCCATGATGCGCGCCGCGCGCTGCGGGTAATGCAGGTCTAGCCACTGGCGAAACAGTGGCGCAAGCTCCCACGGCAAGCGAATCACCGTATAAAAAGCCGAGCGCGCCCCGGCGTCCCAGGCGGCCTCCAGCACGTGCTCCATATCGTCATTGACAAACGGAATCTGCGGCGCCACGCTGACTCCAACCGGCACGCCGTTTTCTGCCAGCGTACGTATGGTGCGCAGGCGGCGCTGCGGTGAAGCGGCCCGCGGCTCCATCTTGCGCGCCAGCTCGCCGTCAAGCGTGGTGATGGTGATGTAAGCCGCTGCCAGTCGTACGCCAGCCAGCGGCACCAGAAGGTCAAGGTCGCGCTCAATGCCAGACGATTTGGTGATGACTGAAAACGGGTGCCGCACCTGCTGCAGC
>JANOCP010000212.1:0-9520 GCA_031412235.1 Polaromonas sp. | reverse complement strand
CACCGCACAGCAGCGCCAGCCCCATGCTCAGCGGCAGCTTCATGGCGCTCGAAAAGCAATTGACTGGCAGTTTTGAAAAACGCAATGCTGATGCCGAAGCCGTTGTGCGCGTTTCGCTGTCTGAAGTGCCGCATTTCGTGACATATCGCGGTGTGGGTAGCAGCATGGGGCTGCGCTGGACCCTGGTGGTCGTAGCGCCAGAAAGTGATTTCAATGCGGAAATTACCAACTCCTGGATGCTGCTGGCGGCGTGTATCGGCGCGTTGACGCTGCTTGGCGTTGTGGTGACCTCGTTGGCTGCGCGGCACACCGAGCGTGTTTTTCGTCATCTGGCTCAATCAGCGGACCAGCTTGGAAGCGGTGGCATACCGCCTTCGCTTCATCGCACTCCCGTTCGCGAATTTGGCCAGATCTCAAAGACGCTTCAGGACTGTGCCGTACAGCTTGCTGAAAACAATCTTGAAGTGCTGTCCGAGCCGGTTCCGGTGACAGCCGGGGTTCAAGAGGTCGAAGCACTACAAAACCAGTTGATTGTGCGCACCACAGAGTTGGCCGCGGCACGCGACCGCGCATTGACCGCGACGCGCAGCAAAGCAGCTTTTCTGGCCGTTATCAGCCATGAACTGCGTACGCCACTTAACGGTGTGGCGGGTATGAGTACCCTGCTCGCCAATACCACCTTGAACTCTGAACAGCGCGACTACCTGCAAAGCCTTTGCATATCAAGCAACAAGCTGCAGGCTGTGGTTGACGAAATACTTGAATTTTCCCGCACTGAATCCGGTGAAGTCGTGCTGCAAATGGCGCCCATAAACGTCAGGCAGGTGCTTGAGGGCGCCTGTAGTGCTGCAGCCAATGCCGCCAGTGCGAAGAACCTGAAACTGATTCTTGAGATACCCGGTCAGGTTGAGCGGCCTGACGGCACGCTGGGTCCTTGGGTGATCCTGGGCGATGCTGAACGGCTGGGTCAGGTTTTGAGCCAGCTTGTTCTGAATGCGGTGAAATTCACAGACAGCGGTACTGTGACGGTAAAAGCCACGCATTGTGCGGGGTCCGCCCCATCAGGTTTGCCCATGATCGACGTTCGGGTGCTGGATACGGGGCCGGGGATTGCTGCAGACCAATTGCGCCATGTGTTTACGGCCTTTACCCAGCTCGATGCTTCAATTAGCCGCAAACATGGTGGTACAGGCCTTGGCCTGGCGACATGCAAGCGCCTTGTCGAGCTAATGGGGGGGCGAATCGGTGTTGAAAGCGAGTGGGGTAAAGGCTCATGTTTCTGGTTTACCGCGCTGGCGCCGTGGGCTGGCACGGCTCCGAATGCAGGTACCAAAGCCGTGCCTGAGCTAACCGTGCCATCCCATCAGCCCGGCGGTGATAGAAGAATCACCATCCTGGTAGTCGACGACAACCTGATCAACCTCAAAGTGGCTTGCGCAATGCTGGTCAAGCTCGGATACGACATTGTGACGGCCGAAGGCGGACGGGAGGCCATCACCAGCGTCGCCGGCGCGTTGGCTCGTAGCGAGCCTGTGGGTGCGGTTTTGATGGACGTTCACATGCCAGAGGTTGATGGCATACAAGCGACCCTTGCCATACGTGAGGCACATGGCGCAGACGCCCCGCCCATCATTGCCCTGACAGCTGGCGTATCGGCCGACGACCGACAGCGTTGCCTTGACGCCGGCATGGTGGAATACCTCACCAAGCCCTTGCAGGTCTCCGCGTTGGCCCGGTCTCTTGCCCGCTGGGCGGGCCCTAACGTGCCCGCGGGTGCGCAAAAGCCTGACCCCCTTGCTGATTCACATTACGGGCTGGGCAAAGGGACCGGCGATACAGGGGTTTCGGTAGAGCTTGCCCGGTTTGAACGATTCAGCGATGCAGATATGTCGATGCCGGCGGGGCTGGTGGACTTTGATCGCCTCAACGACTTCAAGGAATTTGATGATGACCAACTCAGCATGACCAGGGAAGTCATAGGGCTACTGTTCAGTGAGGTACCCCTGCAATTGGCCGCCATTGAAAGGGCGATTTTAAAAAGCGATATCGTCAGTTTGAGTAGCGCTGCGCATTCACTTCGGGGAGCTGCAAGCAATGTGGGCGCCGTGACCGTGCAGCATCTTTGCAGCGTGCTGGAGCGCGGTACCCTGGAGGCACAGGCCGTACCGGCAGATGCCCAGGGTTGCCTTATTGCGCTGAAGATTGCCTGGAATAAAACACGTCCACTGCTTGAAAACTGGCGCTAGCTTTGTCGAGTAAGCAAGAGCTACTTGCTGACCGATCAAGCTGGACCCGACCAGCAAGCGGTGTAGGTTACATGCTCATTTTTGTGGAATAAAAATGGCCCTGATTGTGCTTATGGAAGATGATGCAGCAACCAGAACCCTGGTGGCGTCAGTACTTAAAAAGGACGGCTATCAGGTGGTTGCCGCCGACAACGGGATTGACGGGCTCGCTCTGGTGCGCGAGCACAAGCCAGATCTGGTGATAAGCGATATCCAGATGCCGGGCATGGACGGCTTTGCCATGCTGCAGGCGCTGCGCGCTGATGCGGCGCTGATGGCTATCCCCGTTATTTTGCTCACCTCCCTGCAAGAGCGCGCCCACATGCGGATCGGCATGACCAGTGGTGCGGACGACTACATCACCAAGCCGTTTCGACCGGGCGAGTTGCGAGAGGCTGCTATTGCGCAGCTAAACAGAAGGCAAATGCGGGAGGCGGTGCAGGCAACGGCCGTTGACGCGGCCGTTACCGTGGCCCTGGAAGAGCAAAAGCATCAGCTGTCGCGGCTTTACGAAAAAAAGCTGGCAGCTGAGCTAAGTGAAAAATGGCCGACTTCACCGGGTGGTTCGGAGGACGAGAAATTTTCCAGTGCAACGATTCTTTTTGTGGATGTACTGAATTACGCTGCCCTGGCCGAAAAGCTCACAACCGAAGAACTCAGTGAGACCGTACGCAAGTTCTACAGTAACGCAGGTGATACGGTCCATCTTTTTGGGGCCCGGCACATGCAATTTGTAGGTGAGGCTTTGCTGGCATTTTTTGTTGACAGCAGCGACACCCTGTCGGTGAACCATGGTTTGCGCGCTGCGCGTGCCGCACTCGGACTGGTGGACGCGGCCAAACGTGTCCACAATTATCTGCAAAGCAGTTTCCCATCGCGGGCGCTACCCCCGTTTGGCGTCAGTGTTGCCCTTCACAGCGGCAGCGTGACGCTGGCCAGACTGTACGACCCACTGCACGGCCAGGCACAGATGCTACCGGTGGGCGATGCTGTCAATTCGACCCTTTTGCTGCAAAAACAGGCCAGTCATGCAGGTTGGACCATAGTTGCCAGTGTGGCAATGCTGCGCGGCGTCACCGGGGCCGTAAAAACCGGCGCACGGGCGCTTATCGCACTGCCTGGTCGCAGTATGCCGATGGACGCAGCCGAGCTGCTGTCGCTAGAGAGTTAGCCCTTTTATCAGGATTTGCGTCATGCTGATATTGCGGAACAGGCCTGTCTTCTCGCTACGCCATATTCTCGGCGTCAGTCTGCTGTTGTTTGCCTTGTTACCGGCCGCACTGGTGACGTGGCTGCTGGCGCGCAGCAGCACCCAGTCAGTCGGTGAGCTTGCCAACCAGGTGGTCAGCAATGTCGCCATCCGGGTACAGGCAGAAACCGAAAATCATTTGCAGCAGGCCCACGTCATCATGAACGGCCTGTTTCCAGCCACCCTGAAGCCCTCGCAAACCCGCCAGGCTCGCCGGTGGCTTGCGCAGCCCTCGCTTTTTGAGCCCATGGCGTTTGCCCTGACGCAGCAATCACCCAGTGTGCCTTTCCTGTATCTGGGGACCGCTTCAGGGAATTATTTCGGAGTCGAGCAAACCCTGCGCGGCGTGGAGGTAAGCACCCGCGAAGTACGTGACGGCCAGGAGAACCGGCGCCGTTTTTTTCTTGCCAGCCAGCCAGGCGACCGCTCGACGCGCTTGCCTGATGAGACGGGAAGTTACGAGCCGCGTACCCGAGCCTGGTATGAAGCTGCACTGCGTGCTGGAGTCCGGGTTTTCTCGCCGGTATATATTTCTCCGCAGCACAAGCAACTGGTCATTACCCTTTCACAGCCTGTCTATGATGATTTTTCGGGGGCTGCGGGTGTTTTTGCCACCGACCTGAGACTGCAGCGTGTGGCTGATTTCTTGCGGACACAGGTCATCAGCGCGCGCGGCGCAGCGTATCTTGTGGACGAGCGTGGCTTGCTGGTCGCGACCTCAGCGGGCGATGCGCTTTACCGACAAAACCAGCAGGTTCTGGAGCGGGTTCGACCGGATGAAAGCCGCAACCCGGTCATACATGCCAGCTATCTTGCGCTGGAGGCGAGCCTTCGTCAAAAATCATCCGATACGGTAATGAATGAGGGCTTTGTAGACCGGTCTGTGTCACTGCACAGGCTGCGGATGAATGATGATGCGCTTATTGCTGTTCGCCGCCCTTTTGGTGATGACATCGGCCTGCGCTGGACGCTGGTCGTTGCGGCGCCCGAGAGTGACTTCACGGCAGCGACGCACAAAGCCTTGCTGGCTTCACTGGCCGTAATAGCAGCGGTTTTGCTACTTGGGAGTCTGCTGGCTTTTTATGTGGCACGCCGCCTGGGCAGACGTCTCGAGCTGCTGGGGCAGGCCGCCCAGGAACTGGGTCGCGGCCAGGTGCCGCAGATTGACCAGACCACCCACATTCGGGAAGTCAGGCAGCTGTCCCGCGTGCTGCACGACAGCGCCGAGCAATTAGGCAGTTACCGTGCTGAGGTTCAGGCCAAAACGCAGGCCATCGAAGAGGCCAACCAGCAACTTGAGGCCAGGGTTGCCGCGCGTACAGCCGAGCTGGTGGCCTCGCGCGAGGATGCGCTTCAGGCGGCCAGGGCCAAGGCCTCGTTTCTGGCGACCATGAGTCATGAAATCCGCACGCCCCTTAACGGTGTGCTGGGCATGAGTACCCTGCTGGCCGAGACCCGTCTGGACAACGAGCAAAGCGATTACCTGCAGACCATTCGCCTGTCGAGTGACCAATTGCTGGCAGTCATCAACGACATTCTTGATTTTTCCAAGATTGAATCCGGCAAGCTCGAGCTTGAACTCGAGCCCTTGAGCCCGCGCAACACACTGGAAGAAGCCTGTGACATCGCTGCGCCTAGGGCACGCGAAAAAGGGCTGGAGTTGATCATTGATGTGACTGAAACGGCAGATATCGGGCTATTGGCTGTACCCGAGGCCGTGGCCGGAGACGTCACGCGGCTTCGGCAAGTGCTCATCAACCTGATCAACAACGCCATTAAATTCACCGAAAAAGGTGAGGTGGCCGTCAGTGTGCGGCAACTTGAAACCCCCGCCACACCCGGCGCAGTATGGCTGGAGTATCGGGTCACCGACACCGGCATCGGTATTCCAACCGAGCGTATGAGTGCATTGTTTCAGGCCTTTACGCAGGTCGATGCGTCAACAACACGAAAATATGGCGGTACCGGCCTGGGGCTGGCGATCTGCAAACGGCTTGTGGACCTGATGGGCGGGCAGATAGGCGTTGAAAGCGCAAGCGGCAAGGGTTCGTCGTTCTGGTTTACCGTTCAGTCCCCGCTGGCCGTGTTGCCCGCCATGCTGGGCACGGTTGACCCCACCGCACTGCAGGGTCGCCATGCGCTTGTCGTGGACGACCACGAAACCAATGTGCGCGTATTGACCCGCCAACTGGAGTTATGGGGAATGCGGGTCAGCGCCGCTGATTCTGGTGACAGGGCGTTGCAGCTTCTGGCGCTTGCGCAAGGGGAGGGCAGCCTGCCAGACGTCATCATTACTGATATGCACATGCCCCAGATGGATGGCGTCAATCTGGCGCGCACGATCAAGTCAAGGCCATCGTGGACGAGTGTGCCGGTCATACTGCTCACGTCCGGTTTTATGCCGCCAGGCCATGAGGCCGCGCAGATTTTTGCCGCACGACTGCTGAAACCTGCCCGGCAAAAACAGCTGTTCGATACTGTAGCGCGCTGCATTGCGACCCAGGGTGGAGCCAGGGTGGCACCGGACCTGCCCGACTCTGCGCGTGTTGGCATGCCCAAAAACAGCATTATTCTGGTCGTTGACGATAACGTGGTTAATCTGAAGGTGGCCTGTGCCATGTTGACGCGACTCGGCTATGCCGCTCAAACAGCGATGGACGGCCAGGAGGCTCTGGAGCTGGTTGCCCGCCTCCATGCTGCGGGCCAATACTTCGGCTCGGTACTCATGGACGTGAACATGCCGCGCATGAATGGCCTGCAGGCTACACAGCAAATACAGGCCCTGCTGGGTCCCGGAGCGCCGCCCATCATTGGGCTGACAGCCGCAGCGTCTGCCGAGGACCGCGCCCGCTGCCTCGATGCCGGTATGGATGACTACCTGACCAAGCCGCTGCATGTGGCCGATTTGGCGCATGCGCTGGAGCGATGGGCAGACGGGCAAGGCGTCGCTGCAAACCCGGACACCAGTGTGCAAGATTCAGTCAGTGCTGGCGGGCCCGCAGGAGAAACGCGGGAAGCGCCTGCAGCAGATGAACCTGTCCTGATGGACTTTGACCGCCTTGCCCAGTTCAGGGAGTTTGACGATGACGAACTCACCCTCACACGAGAGGTGATTTCACTTTTTATGGCCGACGCAGCACAGCGCGTTGAAGCCATAGCGCAGGCCATTCGCGTTCACGATGCTGAGGCCCTTTCATGGGCTTCACATGCGCTTGTCGGAGCCACCGGCAATGTAGGGGCGGTAGCGATGCAGTCTGTAGGCATTGCGTTCGAGACCCAGGCGAAAGCGGGTGTGGTACCCATCAACGCGTCGCAGGAGCTTGAAAGGCTACAGGTTTACTGGCACAAAACACGCGCGGTCCTGAACGCATGGCTCTAAGTCATACGTCTTTTGGGGGATGTGCTGAACTACGCGCCGCGTGCTAGATTACGTCACACCATGAGCTTGCTACTATTTGACGGGGAAGACCTCTATTCACACCTGACCCCGGCCCTGCGCTCTCTGGCGCTGCGTGGTGTGGTTCGGCACTATCCCAAGAAAGCGCTTCTGATGAACGAAGGCGAGGAAGGTGACAGCCTTTGGGTGCTTCTCAAAGGCAGCGTCAAGGCGTTTTCCATGGACCAGAGTGGACGCGAAATAGTTTATGGAAAGGTTCAAGCCGGCGACTATTTTGGTGAAATGTCGCTGGACGGCGGACCGCGCTCAAATTCGGTGATGACGCTGGAAGCATGTGTCTGCTCGGTGCTGTCGCGCGCGGATGTGAGTGAACACCTGGCCGCCGAGCCCGAGTTCGCCATTGATTTGCTGGTACAGGTCATCCGGCGGGCGCGAGCCGTAACGGAAGCCGCGCGAAACCTGGCTCTTCTCGACGTGTACAGCCGACTGGTTGCAGTGCTTGAAGAAGATAACACCAGCCCGGACGCGTTCGACGATGGTGCGGTAACGCTGGAGCCCATGACCCACCAGGATATTGCAGGGCGGATTGGAGCCTCGCGAGAAATGATCAGTCGCTTGCTAAAGGACCTCCAGAGAGGGGGCTACCTCCAGATGAGTTCCAAGCGCATTACCCTGCTCAAAAAACTCCCCCCACGCTGGTAGCCTGCAATACGTCCCCCGGTAGCTGTGCGTCGGCCTGCAGCTCTGTCAGATTCCTGAGTTGCGCGTATAGCGGCGTAAAGTCGGGTGCAGTCATGTCAAACAGCTGCTGGAAGCTGTCAATCACAAAGTAGCATTGTTGATAGCTATCAATTTTGTAGCGTGTGCGCATCGCGCGCAGCAAATCAAGTGCGATGCGGTGCGGCTCGCTGCTTGTGACGGCATGCACCAGCTCGCCGGAAGAACTCAAAATACCTGCGCCATATGCCCTTATTTGTCCCTGCTGGCGCATCAGGCCGAATTCAATGGTGTACCAGTACAGCCGTGCCAGTTGTTCGCAGGCGCCCAGTGCATGGGCCTTCAGGCCGCCAGCTCCGTAAGCCTGCATGTGGTCGGCAAACACCGGGTTGAACAGCAGCGGCACGTGACCAAAAAGGTCATGAAATATATCGGGTTCGACGATGTAGTCAAACTCCCCTGGCGTGCGTATCCAGTCTGTGACCGGAAACTTGCGATTGGCCAGCAGCGTGAAAAACGGTACTTCAGGAATCAGGCCCGGAACCGCCACTACTTCCCAGCCAGTGGCTTTGAACAGGCGGTCATTGATGTCTTCAAAACGGGGTATGCGATCCTCAATGCCAAGCGACGGCAGCGCGGCTATGAACTCATCACAGGCCAGGCCCGGCAGTAGCGCAGATTGCCGCTTGTAAAGGCGGCTGTAGGTATGGTGGTCTGCATCGGTATAAGCCGCGTAATTTTGCGAGCAGGTGTAGTCGGCTGATACCTGCCCGCCGCGCGAATAGTCGCCGCGTGGTGGGCGCTCACTGTTGCCGTAAATGACAGGCATAGGGACTTCTGTTCGGTCTGAGCCTGCCGAAACCTTTGGCCGTCGCCCTTCGACAGGCTCAGGTTGAACAGACAAGGATGTCATGCTTTCTCCAGAACGCCACGGCGCATCTGGTCAAGTTCAATGCTTTCAAAAAGGGCCTTGAAGTTGCCCTCACCAAAGCCGTCATCACCCTTGCGCTGTATGAACTCGAAAAATATCGGGCCAAGCTGGTTTTCGCTGAATATCTGCAGCAGTAGCGCACCCTTTTTGCCGTCAATCAGAATCTTGCGGCGCTTAAGCCCGGCCACGTCTTCGCCATGGCCCGGAATACGCTTGTCTATCAGCTCGTAGTAGGTATCTATGGTGTCGAGCAGCTTCACGCCACTGGCGCGCAATTTGTCAACGGTGGCCAGCAAGTCAGTGCTTCCCATGGCGATGTGCTGAATGCCCTCGCCCTGGTATTTGTCCAGGTACTCCTGGATCTGCCCGGCTTTCTCATTGCCTTCCTCATTGATGGGGATGCGGATTTTGCCGCAGGGGCTGGTCATGGCCTTGCTTTTAACGCCGGTGACCTGTCCTTCGATATCAAAGTAGCGAACTTCGCGAAAGTTAAACAGTCGCTCATAAAATCCGGCCCACTCGTCCATGCGGCCACGGTGTACGTTGTGGGTCAGGTGATCGATATAGGTCAGGTCATTGCCTGCCGGGTTGAGGGCGTCGCCACTGATTCCGGGAAGGGGCTGAAAGTCCACATCATAAAAGCCGATGTTGCCAATATCGCCGGGCTGTGCGCCGTTTTTGCCTCGCCACTGGTCAATAAAGTAGATGATCGAATCACCAATGCCCTTGATGGCCGGAATGTTCAGCTCGCCGGGCCCCGCCGTGTGTGCGTAGCCCCAGGCACCCAGGGAAATGGCACGTTCATACGCCGCTTTTGCGTCCTGCACCCGAAACGCGATGGCACACACGCTGGGGCCATGCTGGCGGGCAAAGCGCTGGGCAAAGGAGTCCGGTTCGGCGTTAATGATGAAGTTGATTCCGCCCTGCCGGTACAGCGTGAC
>JANOCP010000211.1:0-2302 GCA_031412235.1 Polaromonas sp. | reverse complement strand
GGCACCCAGCAAGTCGCAGCAGTAATTTGCAAAGTCGGTGTTGCTTGCCATGGATGGATTATGTTTTAGTCACTTATTTGGTCGATACCATACAGTTGATTTTGAACACTAAATTCGTGCAACACGAAATTAGTGTAATATTAAGGCATGAAAAACGTCACCATCACCGTCGAAGAATCGGCACTTGAGTGGGCTCGCATAGAGGCTGCCAAGCGCAATTCCAGCGTGTCTCGCCTTGTGGGGGAAATCCTGGCTGAAAAGATGCGTCAGGAGGACGCTTACGCGCAGGCCATGCGCAAGGCTGTCAAATTTGAGTCCTGGGGCAAAAGCGATGGCAACTTTCTGACGCGGGACGAAATGTATGAGCGCGCTGGTTTTCGTTGATACCAACGTGCATCTTTACACCAAAGATGCACGGGATGCGGACAAACAAATTCGCGCAAATGAGTGGCTGACCTGGTGCTGGACGCAGCGGACTGGGCGCATCAGCACCCAGGTGCTCAACGAGTTTTACAACAACGCCATCACCAAATTTCACGCTGTTGTGACAGTCGAAAAAGCTCGGGAACAGGTGCGCATGCTGCGCTTGTGGCAACCCCCGCACCTGGACACCTACACTGTTGATGGCGCCTGGGTCATGCAAGACCGGTACAAGCTCAGCTACTGGGACGCGCTCATCATGTCGTCCGCGCAGCAGCAGGGTTGCCAGTACCTGCTCAGCGAGGATCTGCAACATCTGCAAAGGTACGACACCGTGCAGGTGATCAACCCATTTTTCATGACACCCGCTGAATTTGAGGCTTTGAAGTGAACGCTGAACAACTTTCCGGACTTATTCCCAACCCCATCTCCCGCATTCGCCAGGACATCCAGTCCATGCACGCCTACGCCGTTCAGGACTCCGCCGGCATGATCAAGCTCGACGCGATGGAAAATCCGCACCGCCTGCCCGCCGCGCTGCAGGCGCATCTTGGCCAGCGGCTGGGCGCGCTGGCGCTTAACCGCTATCCCGATGGTCGCGTCAATGAGCTGCGCGGGGCACTTGGTGACTATGCGCAGATGCCGGAAGGCTTTGAGATCATGCTGGGCAATGGCTCGGACGAGCTGATTTCGCTGCTGGCCATGGCTTGTGATGTTCCTGGAGCCGCGATTTTGTCGCCACTCCCTGGCTTTGTGATGTATGCCATGAGCGCGCAACTGCAGGGCCTTAAATTCATTGGTGTGCCTCTGACGCCTGACTTTGAACTTGATGAAGCCGCCATGCTGGCCGCCATTGCCGAGCACCAGCCGTCCATCACTTACCTGGCTTACCCGAACAACCCGACGGCCAATCTGTGGGACGACGCGGTCATTGAAAAAGTCATAGAAGCCGTGGGTCTGCAGGGCGGCCTGGTCGTGATGGATGAGGCCTACCAGCCGTTTGCGAGCAAAAGTTACATCAACCGGATTGCAAAACACAGCCACGTATTGCTCATGCGCACCATGAGCAAATTCGGCCTGGCCGGTGTGCGTCTGGGTTACATGATGGGCCCCAGGGCGTTGATTGCCGAAATTGACAAGGTGCGGCCACCCTACAACATCAGCGTGCTCAACTATGAGTGCGCACTGTTTGCGCTTGAACATCAAGATGTATTTTCGGCTCAAGCCTCAGATTTGATTGGGCAGCGCACTATGCTTTTGGACGCGCTGGTCAATATTTCGGGTGTCAAATGCTGGAAAAGCGATGCCAACATGATCCTGATCCGCGTGGCTGACAGCAGCAAAACCTTCGACGGCATGAAGGCCCAGGGCGTGCTGGTCAAAAACGTTTCTAAAATGCATCCATTGCTCACCCATTGTTTGCGCCTCACGGTGGGTACTGCGGATGAAAATCTGCAGATGCTGGCGGCGCTAAAAACCTCTTTATGACCACACCAAATTTGCCCCGCACAGCCGAAGTCTCACGCAACACTGCCGAGACCAAAATCGTCGTCAAGCTCAACCTTGACGGCACCGGCAAGTCTAGCCTGTCAACCGGCATCGGTTTTTTTGACCACATGCTTGACCAGATTGCCCGCCACGGACTGATTGACCTCGACATCCAGTGCGTGGGCGACCTGCATATTGATGGCCACCATACGGTTGAAGACGTGGGCATCACGCTTGGACAGGCTGTCGCCTTGGCTGTAGGCGATAAAAGGGGCCTGCGCCGCTACGGTCACGCCTATGTACCGCTTGACGAGGCGCTGTCGCGCGTCGTGGTTGATTTTTCAGGCCGTCCGGGTCTGGAGATGCATGTGCCCTTCAAGAGCGGCATGATCGG